>JAJZVD010000038.1 GCA_021845805.1 Pseudomonadota bacterium
CTCCCTTAAAGAGCCCGAGCGCACCCGGAAGGGAACGCAGACCCGGTGGGGCCATAGCTCAGATGGGAGAGCGCTTGAATGGCATTCAAGAGGTCGGGGGTTCGATTCCCCCTGGCTCCACCAATTAAATACTTGTGAAAATGGCGCCCCTAGGGGCGCCTTTTTCGTTTTGGAGCATTGGCTTGAAAACCGCCCCTTCGCTTGCGTCCGGCGGCGGCGCCTGCCCGCCGTCCGGTCGGCGCGGCGGGGTATTGCCGCCGCCGCCTGCCGCCGGGCGGCGCCCCGCGGGGGGCGCCGGGGCGCGCCCCGCTCAGGCCACCACGCCCGCGGCTGACAGCGCCAGAAGGATCCCGCCGAAGATGATGCGGTAGATCGCGAAGGCCGTGAACCGGTGGCTGCGGATATAGCCCAGCAACCATTTCACCGCGATGAAGGCGGTGATGGTCGAGGCCACGAAGGCGATGCCCAGCCCCGTCCAGTCGGCTTCCGTCACACCCAGCTTGTACTGGTTGTAAAGCTCGTAGCCGCTGGCCGCGTACATGGTGGGAATGCCGACAAGGAAGGCGAACTCGGTCGCCGCCGCGCGGTCGCCGGTGCCGAAGAGCAGCGCCGCGAAGATGGTCGAGGACGACCGCGACAGGCCCGGGAAGATGCCCGCGGCGATCTGCGCGATGCCGACGATGACGGCGACGAGCCAGGTCACCTCGGTGGTGGGTTGTTTGCGCGCGGCAATGGTTTCGGCCGCCAGCATCCAGATCCCGCCCAGCACCAGCGCCCAGGCGACGGGCGCGATGGTCGTGGGAAGCTGGAAGCCCATCTTCTTCGCGATCAGTCCCAGCACCGCGGTGATCAGGAAGGCCACGATCAGCTTCAGCAGGTAGCTGCGGCTGGCCGGATCGCGCCAGCCGGTGAAAAGCTGCACGATGCGCTGCCAGTAGATCACGGTCACGGCAAGGATGGCGCCGGCCTGGATGACCACGTTGAACATCTCCGAACGCTCGCCCAGCCAGTGCTCGGCGATCAGCAGGTGCCCGGTACTGGAGATCGGCAGGAATTCGGTGATCCCCTCGATGACGCCAAGGAGAAGTGCGTTGAGATAGTCCACAAGACGCTCCGCTGTTTCGGGCCCCGGGGGCGGGGCCGGGCTATCGGCAAGGCCCCAGGCGGCGCGTGCCGCCCTTGCGATACGCAATCCGGCTGCGGCTGTCCACCGCACCGCAGCACCGTGGCACGCAGACGTGTGCGACACGCCGAAGGGGTCGGCAGGCTGCGATGCCGCAGCGACATGGCGTTTCGGGCTTGGCCCCGCAGGCCGCGCTGCGGCATAGTCGCGCCATCGCGGGCGCCCGGCCCGCCCCCGGCCCAGCGGAGAGAGCAGCGCCCATGGCATCCGAACCCACCCCCGCGCCCGCCGATGGCCCCTTGGGCGAACTGACCCTGCGCACCCTGGCGATGCCTGCCGACGTGAACGTGAACGGCGACATCTTCGGCGGCTGGGTGCTCTCGCAGATGGATATCGCTGGCGGCATCCTGGGCGGCGCGCGCGCCCGCGGCCGGGTGGCCACGGTTGCCATCGACGCGATGAAATTCATCCGTCCGGTGCGCGTGGGCGATGTGCTCTGCATCTATGGCCGGATCGAGCGCGTCGGCCGCAGTTCGATGGCCATCGCGATCGAGGCCTGGGTCCTGCGCGACCGGATCGGCGCGCGCGAAAAGGTAACAGAGGCGATGTTCACCTTTGTCGCCATCGACGCCGCGGGCCGCCCCCGCCCGGTGGACGCGCCGCCTAGCGAAGCGCCAGAGTCATGAAGACGCTGTTGGGGTCTTCCACATAGCCTTCGAACGGCGGGCATTCGACAAATCCCGCCCGCGCATAAAGCGCCCGCGCCGGGGCAAAGGCCGGTTCGCTGCCGGTTTCCAGGTTCAGCCGCTGCCAGCCCGCGTCCCGCGCCGTCTGGACCAGATGCGCCAGCATCATCTGCGCCAGCCCCCTGCCCCGCACCTCTGACAGGATGTGCATCGACTTGATCTCGCCTTCGGGCCCGGTCAGTTGCTTGACCGCACCCATGCCGACGATGCGGCCGTCATCCTCGCGCAGGGTGAAGAACTGCACATCGGGCCCGGCCAGGCCGCTTGCATCCAGCGCATGCACCGATTCCGGGGGCGAGGTCTCCCACATCAGCTTCAGGTGCCGCGCCAGGATCGGCGCCACCTCGGCCGCGGTCGGGTCATCGCGTCTGATCTGCACCGTCGTCTCTCCCGGTTTGAACGGGCGGAAGATGGCCCGCTTCGTCGGCCAAGCGCAAGGGGCCGCAGACCGGCGGCGGTCCGCCAGCCGCCGCGGAAAGGGGGTGCAACGCGGCACACTTCGGGTCAGGATGGTTCACCCCCGCCCGCCGCGAGAGATGCCGTGCCCCGATCCGCCGCCCTGCAAGACCTGCTCGATGCCGCCGCCACCGCCTGCCGCGAGGTCGCCCGCGGCGACAGCGCCCGGGTGACGGAAACCGTCTTTGCCCGCGCCACCCGTGACGGCACCCAGCCCCACCGGGTGCCGCCGATCGGCCTGCCCGCCTGCGACTGGCTGGCCCCGGCGCTGGCCGCGGCCGCCCGGGGTCCGCATGGCGGCGTGGCCCGCGCCTTTGCCACCCTCGCCCCACAGCTTGCCTGGACGCGGCGGGCCGGCACGACCCCGAACGGCGGCGCCTTCTGGGACGGTCACGCCAATGCGGTGCTCTGCGGCCCCGCCGGATACGAGCCGCGCGACGACATCCTGATCGGGGCCACGATCATGGCGCCCGGGGTGCAGTACCCCGAACACGACCACCCGCCCGAAGAAGTCTACCTGCCGCTCAGCCAGGGCGAATGGTGGAACAGTGCCCGCGGCTGGATGGACCCGCAGGGCCTGAGCCTGATCTGCAACCCGCCCGGAATCCGCCACAGCATGCGCGCGCCCGCCGCGGCCCCGCTTCTGGCCCTGTGGTTCCTGCCTCTGGGCGGCTGACGCTAGCGCCGCGCCATCCGGGCGAGGCTGAGCGCGAGGAGGCCGAGGCAGCCCAGCAGCAGAAGCCCCCCGCCCCACAGCGGCGCAAGGCCCGCAAGCTTGACCAGCGCGGCCACCGCGGCGATCAGCACCACCACCTGCAGCGCCAGACTGCCATCGTCCACGAACAGGCTGAAAAGCTCGGACAGGATCGCAGAGATCAGACGCATCACGCGGCCTCCTTCAGGCGGGTCAGCCGCGCCACCGCGCCAAGGGCGAAGACCGCAAGGACGGCCAGCAGGCCCAGGATCGAAAGGTCGGCGCCCGGCCAGTCGGTGCCCAGCCCTTCGCCCGTCCAGAAGATGCCGAACGCGGTCAGCATCAGACCCACCGCGAATTTCAGCGTGTTTTCAGGCACCTGGCTCAGCGGCCGGTGGACCAGCGCGCCAATGCCCAGCACCAGCACCACGGCGGCCAGCGCGCCAAGCCCCGCGTAAAGCGTCAGTCCGTGGGCCGCGCCGACGGCGATGACGATGAAGACGACCTCGACCCCCTCCAGCAGCACGGCCTTGAAGGCGGCCATCCCCGCCATCCAGTCGGCGCGCCGGTCGGCCGACTGGCGGTTCAGCACGTCGGTTTCCTTGGCGAAGGCGGCCTCTTCGTCGTGCAGCGCGATATAGCCCGAGGCCCGCAGGATCGCCTTCCTGAGCCAGCGCATGCCGAACAGGATCAGCAGCACCCCCACCACGAATTGCAGCAGATGCAGCGGGATCAGCGCCAGCAGCGGCCCGAAGACAAGCACGATGACGAGCAAGAGCGCCAGCGCGGCGGCGGTGCCCAGAAGCGCAGGCCGCCAGCCGCGGGTCAGCGTCACGGCCAGCACGATGGTGAAGGCCTCGACGACCTCGACAAGCGAGGCGAGGAAGGCGGCGAGAACGGTGGAAAGAAGGGCTGTTGTTGTCATCATGTCCTGCGGGTGGGAAATCCAGTCTGCCCCGATCAGCGCGCCAGCACAACGCAGCGCGACGGGGGAAGCGAGAACGTCAGCGTTTCGCCCGGCGCCACGCGGTGCGGCCAGTCAAGCCGCACGCGCGCCGGGCCGATGTCGAGCCCCAGCCGCCAGCAGCGGCCCTGATAGGCGGCCGAGACGACGCGGCCCGACAGATGCACGTCGGGGTGATCAGAGGCAGGGCGGGCATCTTCGGGGCGGATCACCAGCACGCCCGGACCGGGCCCGGCGCAGGCGGGCAGCCCGGCCCCGGTTCCCGGCGCGCGGAAGCGACCGCCTTCGATGCGGCCTTCCAGCAACGAGAAGCCGCCGATGAACCCCGCCACGAAGGGGCTGGCCGGCGCCTCGTACAGCCGTTCGGGCGTGTCGAACTGGGCGATGGTGCCTTCGCGCATCACGGCGATGCGGTCCGACAGGGCCATCGCCTCGGCCTGGTCATGGGTGACATAGACGACGGTGATCCCCTCTCGGCGGACAAGGTCCATCATCTCGGTCCGCAGATCCTCGCGCAGGGCCGCGTCGAGGTTCGACAGCGGCTCGTCGAACAGCATCAGCGCGGGGCGGGCGGCAAGGCAGCGGGCGATGGCCACGCGCTGCTGCTGGCCGCCCGACAGCGCCGCGGGCAACCGGTCGCGCAGGGGGCCGAGGCGGGCCACCTCAAGCGCGTGGTCGATGCGGGCGCGGGCCTCGGCGGCGGGCAGCTTGTGCGCCTTCAGTCCGAAGGCAAGGTTGCCCTCGACCGTCATGTGGGGCCAGAGCGCGTAATCCTGGAACACCATGCCGATGCGGCGGCGTTCGGGGGGCACCACGGTGTCGGGCGACCAGATCACCCGGCCATCCAGCATGATGCGCCCCGCGTCGGGCATCATCAGCCCGGTGATCAGGCGCAAGAGCGTGGTCTTGCCAGAGCCCGAGGCCCCGAGAAGCGAGACGACCTCGGACGGCGCGACATCGAGATCAAGCGCCTTCAGCACGGGCTTGCCGCCCAGCGACTTGGTGATGCGGGTGCAGGACAGCGCGGTGGTCATCGCATGCCTTTCAGTGCGCCGCCGAAGGTGATGCGGCGTTTGAGGATCAGCCAGAGCCCGCCCGCCACGCCGCCGGCCACGATCATAGAGACGAGCGACAGGGCGGCGGCGCGGCCGTCTTCGTCATGCCCGGCAAGGCGGACGACGAAGGGCGGCACCGGGCTGCCGGAGCGGGGGATGAGAAGCTGCGAGATCGGAAGTTCGAACATCGTGCGGATGAAGGTCAACAGCAGCGCCGTGACGACGCTGAGCAGCACCAGCGGCAGGGTCACGCGCAGAAGCCGGGTCGCGGCGCCATGCCCGTGCAGCCGCGCCGCATCGCCGAGCGAGGGCGCAAGCTGGCCGATGGCCGACAGGATCACGATCAGGCAATAGGGCAGCGCGGTGGCGACATAGCCGGTGACCAGCAGCGAGGCATCGCCGTAATGCGGCAACGGCCAGGTGGAAAAGCCGGGCAGCCGGTTCCAGACCAGGATGTAGCCGAAGGCCAGAACGATGCCCGGAATGGCGATGGTGCCAACGGCTAGACCCAGCACCGCCGCCCGCAGCGACTTGCCCGCCGCATCGATCCGCGCCGCCAGCAGCAGCGCCACCGCCACCGCGATCACCGCCGCCACCCCGGCATAGGCCAGCGAGCGCAGAAGCGCCGCCGAGGCCGCGGTGCCCGGCGACAGCGCCTCGGCCACCTGCGCCAGGGTGAAGTTCGACGCGGCCAGGCCATAGCCCAGCGTCGCGGTGAAGGCCCGCAGCACGATGGCCGCCATTGGCAGGTAAAGCGCAAGCCCCGCCACCAGAAGCGCCGCCAGCGCGGCGGGCCAGCGCCAGCGCCCGGCATCCGACACCCGGCTGGCGCGCGCCCGGCCCGAGATCAGCTTCGCATCGGCCTGTCGGCGCAGCAGCCGGTCGGCGAAGACCACGGCCAGGATCAGAAGCAGCAGGATCAGCGCCTGCGCCCCGGCCATCGGAAAATCGATCGGGTAATCCGAGGCGGCGACATAGATGCCATAGGTCAGCAGGCCGAAATGCGATTGCCGCGCGATGGTGGCGGCAAGGCCGAAATCCGACAGCACCTCGGCGAAGGTGGCGATGCAGCTCAGCGCGATGGCGGGCGCCAGAAGCGGCAGGTTCACCCGCATCCAGATGCGCAAGGGCCCGGCCCCCGCCAGCCGCGCGGCATCTTCCAGATCGGTGCCGACGCCCGCAAGCGCGCCCCCGATGATGAAGGCGGGAAGCGGGAAGAGGCCCACGGTATGCACGAGGATCAGCCCGCCCAGCCCGAAGAACGCATCGGACAGGCCCGCGGGCATCAGCCCCAGCTGCGCAAGATAGCCTCCGGGCGACATGATCAGAACCCAGGCCAGCGCCTTGAGATACGATGGCGTCAGGAACACCAGCCAGGGCACCGGCACCACGAGGGCCCGCAGCGGCAGGCGGAACCGCAGGGTCAGCACCGCAAAGATGCCGCCAAGAAGCGTGGCGCAGGCCGCGACGATGGCGCCGAGTTCCAGCGAATGCAGGATCGACGTGGCGACCCGCGGCGTGGCGAAGGCGCGCAGAAGCGGCGCCGGATCGAAGCGGAAGCTGGGATGCAGCGGGTCGAAGAGCCACGGCAGCACCGATTGCAGCAGCACGGTGGCCAGCGGCAGCAGGATCAGCACGCCGAACACCGCGAAGATCAAGAGGTTGCCCCCGCGCCGCGCCAGGGCGGCCAGCGACCGGGCGAATCGGGCCGTCACGCCGCGGGGGGAACCCGCGGCGCTCTGGAGATGAACAAGGCTCATGGCCTTGCCCCCGGATTCCGGCATTCGACCATCGCGCTCACTGCACGAAGGTATCGCGGTACCACCGCTTCCACTCGGTCTCGTGGGCGGCGGCGACCTTGTCGTCCAGCACGATGAAGTTGATGTCGGCCGGGCGGCCCTTCTTCGGCGCGACGCCCTGGATGACCGGCAGGAAGTAGTAATCGGTGTCGTCGCCCGCCTGCATCGCGGCCTGGCCCTCGGGGCTGGTCACGAAGGCGATGAACTTCATCACGTTGTCCATGTGCCGGCTGTTGGCGGCAACGCCGAGCCCTTCGGGCAGCGCCACCGACCCTTCGGTCGGATAGACCGCCACCACCGGTTCGCCCGCCGCCTGCTTGGCGATGATCGCGCTGTCCTGATTGATGCCCACGTCGGCCTTTCCGGTCAGCACTTCCTTGTTCACCTTGCCGCCCGAGGCAAAGCCTGCAAGCTTCTTGTCGGTCAGGATCTCGGCCAGCAGTTGCTTGCCAGCCTCGGCGCCGCCCGCGGTCTGGAAGAACCCGGCAAGCCACTGGTAGGACGGGCCCGACAGGTTCGGGTCCTTTGCCGCGACACGGCCGGCAAAAGCCTTCAGGTCGGCCCAGCTTTTCGGCATCTTGTCGGCGGGCACCTTCCTGGTGTTCACCTCGATCGCGGTGGTCGAGGCGCCGGTGGGCAGGAAGGCGTGATCGGCCGGGATCAGCGTCTTGCCCAGCGCGGTGAAGGTCGCGCCGTCGAAGGCGGGCTGCGGCACCGGTTGCAGCACCTTGTCCTGCAACATCCGCTCCAGCACGGCCGACCCGTCGAGCCAGACGATGTCGAACTGGGGGTTCGACCCTTCGGCGGCGATCTTGCCCAGCGTCTCGCCGGTCGAGCCGGGCTCGACCACATCGACCGTGATGCCCGTCTTCGCGGTGAACGCCTTGGCGACAGTGCCCGCAAAATCGAGCGCGTCATACATCACGAGATCGGCGGCGAAGGCCGGAGCGGCCAGTGCGGTGGAACCCGCAAGCAGTGCGAGGGCCAGGAGGTGACGAGAGCTCATCGGATGTCTTCCTTTGCTGGTTCTGCCAGACCGGGCGCCGGGCCCGGCTCTGGCGGTTTGCGGGTGCCGCGTTTCACCCAGTCGCGATCGATCCGGCCCCGCATCAGCGAGAACCGGTCGAGCGCCTCGATGGCGGCGCTGCGATCGCGCGCGGCCAGGCCCAGGGTCAGCGCCTCGATCAGCGCCATGGTTCCGGCGTGGGTCGCCAGATGCCCGGCGCGGCCGCGGGGCATCGGCAGCACGCAGGCCACCCGCCCCTCGACCAGCGGGCCGAGCGTGTCCGAGATCAGGATCACCGGCAGGTCCAGCGCGGCGGCGCGGTCCAGCAGGTGCAGCACCTCGCGGTAAAGCGGCGCATAGGCCAGCAGCAGCACCGCATCGCCCGGGGCCAGCCCCATCAGCGCATCGGCCAGCCCGACGCCGGTGGCAACCACGGCCTGCGCGGGGCAACCGATCCGGTTCATCTGAAGCGCGGCATAGCTGGCCACCGCCCCCGAGGGCCCGATGCCGAAGACCTGGCGCATCCGCGCAGGCGCCAGCAGGTCCAGCGCCTGCGCCAGCGCCGCGGCCATCACGGGCGACCGCAGGGCGTCCAGCGTGGCGTCCTGAAGATCGGCCACATGGGCCAGCAGTTCCGCCGGCGCGGCGCCCGCGGCCTCGAGCGTGCGGCTGAGGCGGCGGGCGGGTGACGGCGTGCCGGTCAGTTCCGCCAGCAGGTCTTCGCGCAGGGCCGCGAGGCTGTCATAACCGAGCGCGCGGGCGGTCCGCACCACGGTGGCATCGCTGGTACCCGCGGCCCCCGCGATCTGCGCGGCAGAGCCCAGCACCACGGCCTCTTTCCGGGCGGCGAAGAAGCGGGCAAGGCGCGCCTCGGCCGGGGTCAGGTGCGGCACCGCCGCCTCGACCCGCGCCTCGAACTCCATCCGCCGGGCTTCCCCCGCCTGCATCGCCGCCTCCTGAAGGAATCGCTACCGCAGACCGTTCTAGGAAACGGATGCGACAGGCGCGCTGCAGGCAGGCAACGGTTTTGTGTCACGCCACCCGGGCGGCACGACCAGGCGCAATCTTCCGAACGAAAGCAGGATCATGCCCCCCTGCCCCGCCGCCGCGACCGCCGCGCCCCGGATCGGTGCGCCCGCCTTGTTCTGGACAGCCCGGCGATATCCTCGGACAGTGGGGCATGCCGGACGGACGACGGACATCGGCGCGGCGCACCCGGCACCAGGCAAGGCGGTCTGCAAGATGGGCCGACAGGCGACGGTCACGGCAGCACGAGGACCCGTGGTGGATCTGGCGACCGAGGGGCCGCTGCCTGCCATTCATGACGCCATCGTGCTTGATCCGGCGGGGGCGGCCATCACCGCAGAGGTGCAGGCCCATCTTGGGCGCGGACGGTTCCGCGCACTGGCGCTGGAGCCCACGCAGGGGCTTGCCCGCGGCACCGTCGCGGCGCTGACCGGCGCGCCGCTGACGGCGCCGGTGGGCGAGTCGGTGCTCGGGCGGCTTCTGGACGTGCTGGGGCGCACGGGCGACGGGCTGGCCCCGCTGCCCGCGGACACGCCCCGGCGCCCGATCCACCACGCCGCACCACCGCTGGCCGGGCAGCGGAGCGAGGTTTCCATTTTCTCGACCGGGATCAAGGCGCTGGACCTGCTGGCGCCGCTGGCGCAGGGCAGCAAGGCCGCGATGTTCGGCGGCGCGGGTGTGGGCAAGACGGTGCTGGTGACCGAACTGATCCGCGCGATGGTGTCGGGGTATGACGGCATCTCGGTCTTTGCGGGCGTCGGCGAACGCTCGCGCGAGGGGCACGAGAGGCTGCACGACATGGCGGATGCTGGGGTGCTGGGGCAGACCGTGCTGGTCTACGGCCAGATGAACGAGCCCCCCGGCGCGCGCTGGCGGGTGCCGCTGACGGCGCTGACGGTGGCCGAATACTTCCGCGACGAGAAGGGGCAGAATGTCCTGCTGCTGATGGACAACGTGTTCCGCTTTGTTCAGGCGGGGGCCGAGGTGTCGGGGCTTCTGGGCCGGATGCCGTCACGCGTGGGCTATCAGCCGACGCTGGCCAGCGAGGTGGCCGACCTGCAGGAACGCATCGCCTCGGCCGGGCGGGCGGCGGTGACGGCGATCGAGGCGGTCTATGTACCGGCCGACGATTTCACCGACCCGGCCGTTGCGGCGCTGGCCGCGCATATGGACAGCACCGTGGTGCTGTCGCGTCAACTGGCGGCCGAGGGAATCTACCCCGCCATCGACCCCATCGCCACGACCTCGGTCCTGCTTGATCCCGGGGTGGTGGGGGCGGACCATGCCGCGGTGGCCGCGCGGGTACGCGAGCTGATCGAGCATTTCAACGAGCTGCGCGACGTGATCGCCCTGCTGGGGGTGGAGGAACTGGGGCGCGAGGAACGCCTGCTGGTCGGCCGCGCGCGTCGCCTGCAACGGTTCCTAACCCAGCCCTTCTTCGTCGCCGCCGCCTACACGGGGATGGAGGGGCGGTCGGTTCCCGTGGCCGATACGGTCGCGGGCTGCAAGGCGATCCTGAACGGCGACTGCGACGACTGGGACGAAGGCTCGCTGTACATGATCGGGCCGCTGGCCGAGGGGAAGGCACGCGAGGATGCGCGCCGGGGGAAGGCGGCATGAGCCTGTTGACCCTCACCGTCGCCACCCCGCTTTCGGTCGCGGTATCCGATGGCGCCGTCGCCTCGCTGAGGGCCGAGGATGCAAGCGGCGATTTCGGCATCCTGCCGGGGCACGCCGATTTCCTGACGGTGATCGCTGCGGGGGTTCTGCGCTGGCGGGGCGAAACCGGGCCCTGGCATTATTGCGCCCTGCGCGGCGGCGTGCTGAGCGTCAGCGGCGGCCAGGACGTGCGCATTGCCTGCCGCGACGCGGTGCGGGCCGAGGATCTGGCGACGCTGGCCGAAGCCGTGGCCCGCCAGCGTGCGGCGATGCAGGATGTCGCCCGGCAGGCCCGCAGCGCCAGCACGAAGCTGCACGCCCGGGCGGTTCGCCAACTGATGCGGCGGCTCGCATCCGGGGGCGACAGCCTGGGTCTTGCCCCGGGGGCCGAGGAATGACCGAGGATCGCACCCGCACCGCCGCCGAACGGGCGCAAGACCGCGAACGGGCGGGGCGCGCCGATCCCGAACCCTCGCTTGCCCGCCGCTTCGGGCAGATCGGCGTGCTGGGCTGGATCATCGTCGGCCCTACTCTGGGCGGGCTGGCGCTGGGGCACTGGCTGGACCAGATGCTTGGGTCGGGCGTCACGCTGGCAGCCGCGTTCCTGATGTCAGGGGCCGCGCTGGGGCTGTGGCTGGCCCTGCGCTGGATGCACGCGCAATGAACGGGCCCGCCCCCATCACGCTTGTCCATGCCGTGGCCGCGCTGGTGGCGGGGGGCGGGATGGGCTGGCTGCATTTCTCGACGCTGCATCGCGTGGCGGGAATGCTGCTGGCGGGCGACTGGCGGGCGGTGGTGGAGCAGCTTGCCCGCCTGCTGGTGCTGACGGCCTTCCTGGTGCTCTGCGTCAAGGCGGGCGGGCTGGTGCTGATCGCGGGCGCCGTCGGCGTGCTGGCGGGGCGGGCCCTGGTTCTGAGGGGGGCGAAATGAACACGACGCTGAATGCCGCCACCGCCTTCAGCCTTGGCCCCGTGGGGATCAACTGGCCGGTGGTGACGACCTGGGGCATCATGGCGGCGCTGAGCCTGGCCGTGATCGTGATCCGGCGCCGTCTGGCGCTGACACCGGACAAGGCGCAGGCGTTGGCCGAACTGGGTGTGGCGGCACTGGACGACCAGATCCGCGCCAACATTCCCGGCGACCCCGCCCGCTTCCGCCCGCTGATCGGCACGCTGGCGCTGTTCGTGCTGGTGGCCAACTGGTCTTCGCTGATCCCGGGGGTAGAGCCGCCCACGGCGCATCTGGAAACCGATGCGGCGTTGGCACTGATCGTCTTTGCGACCTCGATCGGCTCGGGGCTGCGCGCGCTCGGCCTGCGCGGCTATCTGGCAAGCTTTGCCAAACCCAGCTGGTTCATGGTGCCGCTGCACCTCGTGGAACAGATCACCCGCCACTTCTCGCTGATGGTGCGCCTGTTCGGCAATGTCATGAGCGGGGTGTTCGTGGTGGGCATCGTCCTCAGCCTTGCCGGGCTGCTGGTTCCCGTGCCGCTGATGGCGCTGGATCTGCTGACCGGGGCGGTACAGGCCTATATCTTCGCCATGCTGGCGCTGGTGTTCATCGCCTCGGCGATGGGCGATACCGACTGAAGGAGACCCCATGACCGACCTGACAGACCTGATCCGCATCGTCAGCGTGTTTTCCGCGGCGCTGGCCGTGGGCCTGGGCGCCATCGGCCCCGCGCTGGGCGAAGGCCGCGCGGTGGCCGCGGCGATGGATGCCATCGCCCGCCAGCCGGAATCGGCGGGCACCATCTCGCGCACCCTGTTCGTGGGCCTGGCGATGATCGAGACGATGGCAATCTACTGCCTTGTCATCGCGCTTTTGCTGCTCTTCGCGAACCCGTTCATCAAGTGACCTTCGACTGGGTCACCCTTGGGCTGCAACTCGCCAATGTCCTGATCCTGCTGGCGATCCTGCGGCATTACCTGTTCCGCCCCGTGGCCGGGATGATCGCCGCGCGGCAGGCGGCGGTGCAGGCCGCACTGGCACAGGCCGAGGCCGCGAAGACCGAGGCCGCGGCCGCCGCCACGAAGGCCGAGGCCGAAGCCGCCGCGACCGCCGCCGCCCGGCATGAGCTGCTGATGAAGGCGCAGGCCGAGGCCGAGGCGGCCAAGGCAGACCTGCTGGCAGCGGCGCAGGCCGAGGCGGCGCGGATCGTGGCCGAGGGGCGCGCGCAGACCGCCACCGACGCCAAGGCCGAGGCGGCGCTGACCCTGGCCCGCGCACGCGATCTGGCCGAGACCATCGCGCGCCGCGCGCTGGCCGACATGCCCGCCGATTCCGCGGGCTGGGCCGCGCGGCTGGCCGCCGCGCTATCCGCCCTGCCCGAGCGGGACCGGGCGGCGATCCTGTCGGGCGGCAACCTGCGACTGGTGGCGGCCGCACCGCTGCCTGCCGCCGCTCTGGCAGAGGTTGCGCGGGCATTGGCCCCCCTGCCGCAACCGCCGGTCGAAACCGACCCCGCGCTGATCGCCGGGCTGGAGGTGCAGTCCGACTCGGGCAGGCTGCGCAATTCGCTGGCCCATGACCTTGACCGGCTGGCGGAGGCGCTGAATGGCTGATGCAGAGCTTGAGGCGCTGAAAGCGAAGGTGGCCGCCGCGCGGCTAGCACCGCAGGCCAGCGAGACCGGAACGGTCGTGGAGGTGGCCGACGGGCTGGCGCAGGTAACCGGCCTGCCCGGCGCACGGCTGAACGAGATCGTGACCTTCCCCACCGGCGCGCGCGGCTTCGTGCTGACGCTCGAGGACGACCGGCTTCACGCGGCCTTCCTCGACCCGCCGGACGGGGTCGCGGCGGGCGATACCGTCGCCCGCAGCGGCCAGCTTCTGTCCACCCCCGTCGGCGACGGGCTGCCGGGCCGCGTGATCGACCCGCTTGGCCGCCCGCTTGACGGGCTGTCGGCCCCGGTGACCTCTGACCGGCTGGACGCCGAACGCCCCGCCCCCTCGATCATCGAGCGCGATTTCGTGACCGAACCTGTGGAAACCGGGCTTCTGGTGATCGACGCGCTTTTTGCCATCGGGCGGGGCCAGCGCGAGTTGATCATCGGCGAACGCCAGACCAGCAAGACCTCGATCGCGGTCGATGCGATCATCAATCAGGCCGGGTCCGACATGGTGTCGATCTATGTCGCGATCGGCCAGCGGCTGACCGCCGTGCGCCGGGTGATCGAAGCGGTGCGGGCGCGCGGCGCGCTGTCCCGCACGATCTTCGTGGTGGCCGAGGCGACGGCGCAACCGGGGCTGCGGTGGCTTGCGCCCTTCACGGCCACCTCCATCGCCGAATGGTTCCGCGACAGGGGCGGGCATGCGCTGATCGTCTACGACGACCTTACGAAACACGCCGCCACACACCGCGAACTGGCCCTGCTGTCGCGCCAGCCACCCGGCCGCGAGGCCTATCCGGGCGACATCTTCTACCTGCATGCGCGCCTTCTGGAACGCTCGGCCAAGCTGTCGACCGCGCGTGGCGGCGGCTCGCTCACGGCCTTGCCGATCGCCGAGATCGAGGCGGAAAACCTGTCGGCCTATATCCCGACCAACCTGATTTCCATTTCCGACGGGCAGATCGTCACATCGGCCAGCCTCTTCGCCGCGAACCAGCGCCCGGCGGTGGACATCGGCCTGTCGGTCAGCCGGGTCGGCGGCAAGGCGCAGTGGGGCGCGCTGAAGGCGGTGGCCGGGCGGCTGCGGCTAGATTATGCGCAATACCTTGAAATGAAGATGTTTTCGCGCTTCGGCGGGTTTGGTGACGCGGCGATGACGGCGCGGATGGCCCGCGGCGAACGCATCGGGGCGCTGCTGGGCCAGGACAGGTTCGCGCCGCTGACGACCGCCGCGCAGGTGGCGCTGCTGGCGGGGCTGGCCGAAGGGCTGCTGGACGCGGTGCCGCTGGAACGGTTGCCCGCGCTGAAGGCGGCGCTGCCACCGCTGCTGGCCGCCGAACCGGCGCTGGCGGCGTTCCGTGCCCGGCCCGAGGGGCTGGATGCGGCGACACGCGCGGCGCTTCTGTCGGTGCTGAAGACCGCGCTGGCCCCGACATGACCGAACGGCTGGAAGAGATTGCCGGACGGCTCGCCAATATCCGCGAGATCGGGGAAATCGTGGGCGCGCTACGGGTGATCGCCACCGCGCATCAGGGCGAGGCGCGCACCGCCCTTGCCGCCGTGCGTGCCTATTCCGAGACGGTGGGGGCCGCGCTGGCCCGCGCGCTGGCGGCCGAGGGTGCCCACCCGGCGCGCGGCCTCGGCCCCGGGCTGGCCGTGGTGATCGGCGCGGCGCAGGGCTTTTCCGGCGCCTATTCCGACCGCCTCGCCCATGCCGCGACCGAGGCGCAGGCCGCGGGTGACCGGCTGGTCGTGCTGGGCGCGCGGACGCAATCGGCGCTGGCCGCGGCCGGGGTGCCTATCGCCTGGGCCGCCGATATGCCGGTGCATCCCGCCGCAGTGCCCGGCATGGCCAGCACCCTTGCCGATGCAATCCTTGACAGCCTCGGCCCGCCCGGGCCGGTCCGTCTGATCGCCGCCGATCCGGACACGCCCGGCCAACCGGTGACCGAACGCCCGGTCTTCCCGCCCGAGCCGCCCACGGCGCCTGCCGCCCCCCCGGGCCTGACCACGCTGCCCGGAACGGAACTGCTGGCGGCCCTGCTGCCCGAGACGCTGTTCGCCGCACTCTGTCGCGCGCTGCTGGAGGGGATCGCGGCCGAAAACACCGCCCGGGCCGAGGCGATGGCGAACGCCATGACGAGCATCAAGCACCAGACCGCCGCGATGACCGTCGCCTGGCAGCAGGCCCGGCAGGAACGCGCCACGGATGAACTGATCGAACTGGTCTCGGCCAGCGATGCGTTGCGGACGCAGCAATGACGTCTCGGCCCGCAAGCGACGCAACACGGCACCGGGCATCGGCGCGGGCGATTGTTCGGGGCAGAACCGGGCGGGGCGCGACGAGGGTCGGCGCGCGCCCCCGCCGCGAGCCTGCCGGAGTTGCGCCGAAAGGCAGACCCCGCGGCAGGCCCCTGTCGGTCAGGTCCGCTTCGGCGCGATACCAGATGGCCCCCGCTTCACCGGCACATCAAGATAGCGGGCGATTTCGGCGTGAAGGCGTTCGATCTCGAGCGTGGGCAAGAGAAACATCTTCATCGAACGCGCCAGACCATCCTCGTCGAGCACCCAGGAATACCGCCGCCCGGAAATTGCGATGATCCCCCGCTCCTCGAGGTACATCAGTTTTCGATGAATGGTTGACCGCGGAATGTGCAGCAACTGCTCCAGCGAGCGGATCGTCGGCTTCCGAAGGTTCTGGGCCAGGGCAGATATCTGCCGCGCGTTTTCAGGCGAAAATGCGGCGATCTGCTCCAGGGAATCGAGATAAATCGCCACGAACACGATCGTGGCGTCCCAGTCTCCGTCAAGGGCAGACAGTGCAGAGGGGAGAAACCTCAGGAATCCGCGCAGCAGGACGATCCGGAAATGGTAATCGGGCGCGACATCCTCTGCGTACCACATGGCCGGTGCCCCCTCTCTCTCCGAGGCACCACATCCGCCATGTGCGCCCGCGTCCTCCTGACGCAGGGAGCTAGCGTCGGTCAGTTCGAATGCAAGGACACACGATGGCGTTCCGCCACACCGCGTTCAAGGAGCGCCCTTGCCGCCCTGTCGTGAACGCAGCTCAGCCAGAAATCGCTGAAATCGGTCAGGGCGAGGTCCGGCGCAAGCAGGTTTGATTCATGCTGGTCGAAGAGATGCATGTCCCAGTCGGCAAACCGGCGACGGTCGATCACCTTCACGTCGAACGGCACCACCTCGATGTGACGGGGGTCATCCATGATCCGTTGGAAGACTGTGCCGATCGGCTCTATCGGCCCTTCCAGCGTCTGCAGGAAGTGCACCCCGTCAAAGACCAGAAAACCCGTGATGTTCAGAGCGGCGTTCCTGACCCGGCTGCCGCGCGTGATCTGCTGCAAATCGTCGGCCGCGGATCTCAGCCGCGCAAGACTTCGGTAGGAAAGGGTCATAAGCGTGCTATTCATTGCGGTACTTTCATTTCGAATGAAAAGAAGCGGCCTCCATATACCAAATCCTGCATTTTAGATATGGCATCAAGTCCCATGCCGGGACGCGCTTTCTGCATGGCTCGGGCAAGGTTGAACAGCCTTTGTCACCGGGAAGCAACATCGGGCATTGATCGCGTGCGCCCACGCCGCCGCCCTGGGCGTTTCGGCCCGGGGGCACCAGCAGCGTCAGGACGCGTCCTTGGCAGTTACCGGTCAAGCCAGGCCGCAAGTCCATCGAGCGTTTGCAGCCCGTATTCCACGGCGCCAAAGCCGATGACCGCCTGCCGCCGCTGGCGGGTCGGATGAAGCTGGCGCAGGGTCAGCACGGTCTTGCCATCGGCCTGTGCGTCGAAGGTCACCGTAACGCGGAACCGGTCCGGGTCATCGGGGTCGGGCGTGCCGTGATCCATCACGATCCGCTCGTTCGGCACGATCTCGCGAAACCGCATGAGATTCTGGAACCGCTGTTCCCGCCCCTCGAACAGGCCCACCATGTCGAACCGCCAGTGGCCGCCCTCGCGGATGTCGGCTTCGTGGCTTTCGATGCGGAGGCCCGTCGGGCCGTACCACCGCGCCAGCGCGGCCGGGTCCATCCAGGCGGCAAAGACCTTCTCGCGCGGATGGTGAAGCACCTTCATCAGGACAATCTCGCGATCGAGCGACCAGGTCTCAAACGGATCAGCCATCTTCGTCACGCTCCTCTTTGATGTGGTCCAGGTAGTCTTCCAGCCGGTCCAGCCGCGCAGCCCATCGCCTGCGCTCGGCGTCCATCCAATTCGCCGCCTCGTCAAAGCGCGTCGGGACCAGCCGACACCAGCGGATGCGCCCGCGCTTTTCGCTGACGATCAGCCCGCAGTCCTCAAGCACCTTGAGATGCTGCGTGAAGGACGGCAGCGCCATGTCGAACGGCTTGGCCAGAGCACTGACAGAGAGTTCGCCCTCCACCAGTCGCGACACCACCGCACGGCGGGTCGGATCGCTGAGCGCGTGAAAGGCAAGATCGAGTGGGGTCGCATGGAAGGGCATCTCCGCAAGGTGGATCGTCCGGATGCGGCAGTCAAGAACAATAAGGCATATGCCTTAGTAATCGGATGGGAACGCCTGCGCCTTGAACCGCGCCGGGTTTGCCGGAGGCTCCAACTCCTGAGTAGGATGGAGCATCATGAGCAAGACCACGAACAAGTTTTCCCCTGAAGTGCGCGAGCGGGCGGTGCGGCTGGTTCTGGACAACGAGGCCCAGCATCCGTCGCGCTGGCAGGCGGTGATGTCCATTGCCGCGAAGATCGGCTGCACGCCGCAGACACTGAACGACTGGGTCAAGAAGGCCGAGGTCGACAGCGGTCGGCGCGCGGGCATTCCGACTGAGATGGCCGAGCGGATGAAGGCCTTGGAACGCGAGAACCGCGAGTTGCGCCAGGCGAACGAGATCCTGCGGAAGGCGTCGGCGTATTTTGCGATGGCGGAGCTCGACCGCCGGTCGAAGTGATGGTCGGGTTCATCGACGACCATCGAGGGGAACACGGGGTCGAGCCGATCTGCGACGTGCTGCCGATCGCCCCGTCCACCTACTACGATCATCTGGCGAAGCGGGCCGATCCGGCAAGGCGGTCGGATCGTGCTCGCCGTGACGAAGAACTGCGGCCCGAGATCCAGCGCATCTTCGAAGACAACTGGAGCGTCTACGGTGTACGCAAGGTCTGGCATCAACTGCGCCGCGAAGGGTTTGACGTCGCCCGCTGCACGGTCGCGAGGTTGATGAAGGACATGGGTATTCAGGGCATTATCCGCGGCAAGCCCCACAGGACGACGATCCCCGACAAGAAGCAGCCCTGCCCGCTGGACAAGGTGAACCGCCAGTTCTGCGTGCCAGCGCCGAACATGCTCTGGGTCAGCGATTTCACCTATGTCGCAACCTGGAAGGGGTTCGCCTATGTCGCCCCTCGCCATGGTCACTCGGACCAGTGGCGTTCCCATGGCTCGATCATCGACGCCTATGCCCGCAAGATCGTCGGCTGGCGCGTCAGCACTTCCCCTCATGCCGGGTTCGTCCTCGATGCCCTGGAACAGGCTGTCCATGAGCGGCGCGCGGTCAAGGGGATGGGACTGGTTCACCACAGCGACCGCGGCAGCCAGTATCTGTCGATCAAATACACAGAGCGACTGGCCGAAGCGGGCATCGAGCCCTCAGTCGGCAGCGTCGGCGACAGCTATGACAATGCGCTGGCCGAGACGATCAACGGCCTCTTCAAGGCCGAGGTCATCCACCGCCGCGGTCCGTGGCGCAGCTTCGAGGCCGTCGAATACGCGACCCTCGAATGGGTCGACTGGTTCAACAACCGCCGCCTGCTGGAGCCAATCGGGAACATCCCGCCTGCCGAAGCCGAGGCGAACTTCTACGCCGCTCTGGACGCTGAACCCATGGCCGCGTAACTAACCGAAATTCGCCTCCGGCAAACCCGGCGCGGTTCATCCGGACGGTATTCCGCGACACGTGCAGTTCCCGCACGATCTTCTTCACCGACCAGCCCTGAACGTAGAAGGCCCGCCGCACCCGCGCGATCGTATCCACCCGCTTCAACTCCCCCTCCGTCCGCTGCCCCGCAACGGACGGTCCAACACAACATCATGGGGGTCAAAATTGGACGCCGATACCCCGCCTTACGGGGTCAAAATTGCACGCCGAAACACATCATCGGCATCGACAATTACATGCCGCTGTCGGACTGGCGCGACGGCTTCGACCATGCCGATGCGCTCGAGGGCTGGTCCGCGATCCACGACCGGGGCTACCTGCAGGCCAATATCGCGGGTGGTGAAGGCTTCGACTGGTTCTATGCCAGCGCGGCGGATCGATCGGCACAGGTTCGGACCCCGATCACCGATGGCGTCTCGGGAAAGCCGTGGGTGTTCCGCTACAAGGACCTGCGCGCCTGGTGGTCGAACACGCATTTCAACCGGCCAGCAGGTGTCGAGAGCGGCACGCCGACCGCATGGGTGCCGCAGTCGAGGCCCGTCTGGTTCACCGAACTCGGCTGCCCTGCCATCGACCGGGGCACGAACCAGCCGAACGTCTTCTTCGACCCGAAGTCGTCCGAGAGCTTCACCCCGTATTTCTCGCGCGGCTGGCGCGATGATGCCATCCAGCGCGCCTATCTTGAGGCCAGTTACGTGTGGTGGGGCGAGGCGGCGAACAACCCGACCTCCTCCGTCTATGGCGGCCGGATGGTGCATGTTCCGGAATGAGCTGCCTGTACCTGGGACGCCCGACCCTATCCGTTCTTCCCCGAACTGACCGGCATCTGGACGGACGGACCGAACTGGCGGCTGGGCCACTGGCTGACCGGGCGTCTGGGCGCGGTGTCGCTGGCGGCCCTTGTGCGCCACCTCTGCCTGCGTGCAGGGCTGGCTGAAGACCTGATCGACGTCACCGGCCTCTGGGGCGCGGTGGAGGGCCATGTGATCGGCGCGCTGGAAAGCCCGCGCGCATCGATTTCCACTTTGGCCCGTCACTTCGGCTTCGATGCCATCGAAACCGAAGGCGTGATCCGCTTCGTCATGCGCGGGCGGGCGTCCGTTGTGACCTTGGCACATGACGACCTTGTGGCGTCCCGCGAAGGCGAGGCACTGGAACTGGTCCGCGCGCAGGAAACCGAACTGCCGCAGGCGCTGAAGTGGCAGGTCGCGCGGGCTGACGAGGACTATGACGCGGCCCTCGTCGAGGCCCGCCGCATCACCGTCGACACGACGCGCATCGCATCCGAGTCTTTCCCGATGGCGATCCCGCCCGAGGAAGCCGAACGCCGCTGCCGCCGCGCGCTGATGGAGGCCTGGATTGGCAGGGAGAGCGCCACCTTCCGCCTGCCACCCTCGCGGCTGGCGCTGGACCCCGCCGACGTGATCCGGCTGGAGAATGATGGCCGAGAGGTCGAGTTCCGTCTTGTCTCGATGGCCGATTCCGATGCGCGCGGGATCGAGGCTGTCCGCCAGGACCGTACCGCCTACGACCTGCCGCCCGGCGATCCCCGACCGGCCTCGCTCGCCAGCCCCGTCGTCTTCGGCACGCCCGAGGTGGTGATGCTGGATCTGCCGCAGATCAGCGAGGACCAGCCCGCCCATCGCCCCCTGATCGCCGCCCATGCCAGCCCCTGGCCGGGGGAGATCGCGGTATTCCGAAGCGCCTCGACGGATGGGTTCGCGCTATTGACCACCTTCGGCAGTCGGGCCCGGATCGGCACGCTGGCCTTCGACTTCTTTCCGGGCCCGACCTCCCGCTTCGATCTGGGCAACGCGCTGGTCGTCGATCTGCTGTCCGGAACCCTGGAAAGCGTGACGGACGTGGCCCTCTTCGGCGGGGCAAATGCGCTGGCGGTCGAGACAGAGGCGGGCCTTTGGGAGATCGTCCAGGCGGGCGCGGCCGAACTGATCGGACCCGGCCGATACCGGCTGACGCGGCTCCTGCGTGGTCAGCGCGGGACGGAATACGCAATGGGCAACCCGGCTCCAGCCGGGGCGCGGGTCGTGGTCGTGGACTCCGCGCTTTCGGCGCTGCCCATCGCCGAGGCTGACCTTGGCTTGCCGTGGAACTGGCGGGTCGGCCCGGCCGCCCGCGCCGTCAGCGACGACAGCTATGCCGCGCTGGGCTTCACCCCCACTGGCCGGGGGCTTGTTCCATTCGCCCCGGTCCATGTCGAACAGCCATGGCGAACGGCACGCAGCCCGGGCGATCTGACCATCCGCTGGACGCGCCGCTCCCGCACGCTGGTGGCCGATGCCTGGGAACAGGTCGAGGTGCCTCTCGCGGAGCACCTCGAAAGCTACGACGTGCAAATCCTCGACGGCGCTGCGATCAAGCGCACCCTGACCAGCAGCACGACCTCCGTCCTCTACACTGCCGCCCAGCAGACCGCCGATTGGGGCGCACCGTTGGCCCCCGGCCAGACGCTGGCGATCCGCATCTACCAGCTCTCGAACCGCCGCGGCCGCGGCACGCCCGCGACCGTGACCCTCCAGTTCTGACGGAATTTCCCATGTCCGACACCACGACCCATTTGGGCCTGCCCTACCTTCTAGCGGCGCAAGCGCAGAAGCACGTCACCCACAATGAGGCGCTGCGTCTGCTCGACGCCATGGTGCAGCTGTCGGTCCTCGACCGGACGCGCACTACGCCCCCGGCCAGCCCGGCCGACGGCAACCGCCATCTGGTGGCCTCCGGCGCAACGGGCCTCTGGGCCGGGTGGGATCTTAACATCGCCTTCTGGGTCGATGGCGCTTGGATCCGCCTCGTCCCGCGCACAGGCTGGATGGTCTGGGTCGCGACGGAAGGCCTGTTCCTCGTCTGGACCGGTGCAGCCTGGGAAGTGGTGGGCGAGCCGCGCGACGTGTCGGACGCCGTGTTCAGCCTGGTGAGCGATGCGGACCCGACGAAGAAGGCCACCTTTTCGCTGGCGGGCATCAGCGCAGGCACCACCCGCAGCTTCACGCTGCCGAACACCTCGTCGGAGCTGGCGATCCTCGCGGGCACGCAGACCTTCACCGGCAACAAGACCTTCTCTGGCACGCTGACCGCTTCGGGCACGGTCATGGTATCGGCGGCAAGCGCCTCGATCGGCACGGCGACGACAACTGCGACCTACGGCATGGGCACCGGGGCCACGACGACCGGCGTCACCAAGACCGTGAACATCGGCACTGGCGGCGCGTCCGGTTCGACCACCGTCGTGAACATCGGCTCGGCTACCGCTGGCGCGGGCGGCACCACTGTCATCAACACGCCCACCGTCACCTTCGCAGATACCGTCACGCAGGTCGGCATGCCCCAGGCCAACCTGACCGCGCAGCTTCTGGGTCTCGGCGGGGCCGCGGCCGACAGCTACAACCGCCTCTCGGTGAACACCCCAGCCGTGCTGCTGAACAACGCCGGGGCCGGGATCGAGGCGACGGTGAACAAGGCCGCCCCGGCGAACGACGCCGCTTTCGCCTTCAAGACCGGCTTTTCGGCTCGCGCGCTGATCGGCCTCCTTGGCAACGACGATTTCAGCTTCAAGGTCAGCCCGGACGGGTCGGCCTTCAATGACGCGATCCGGATCGACCGCGCCAGCGGCCAAGTCGAACTGCCGCAGCCCACGGTCCTGCCTGGCCTGGCCGCAGCGCCGACCCCGCCACCCACTGGCAAGGCCGCCGTTTACGCCCGCAACCGCGCCGGGGCGCCTTGGATCGACGTGATGCGCCCCTCCGGCAGGGACTTCCCGCTCCAGCCGCATTTTGGAGTGAACCGCAGCGCCAACTGGTCCCCCTCCGTCAGCACCACGATCACGACCGAAGGCTTGCCGATCACCTCGGTCGGCACCGTTTCACACCCGACGCTGGCCGCGACGAACCTCGCCGCCTCGATGCGGCGCTGGCGTCTGACCTCGGCTGCGGTCGTGGACTCGGTGGCCGATCAGCGTTCCGCAGGTTGGGCCTGCTGGTGGGGAAACGCGGCGGGCCTCGGCGGCTGGACCTTCGTCACGCGGATCTCGTTGACCACCCTGCAGGCGACCGGCATGGGCTTCTTCGGCCTCTACGGCTCCACCGCTGCGCTTGCCACCACCCTGACGCTGGCCGCCACCATCAACTGCATCGGCATCGGCTTCCAGCGCGGCACCCACACCCGTTGGCAGCTGGTCGCGAACGACGGCACCGGCGCACCGACCCTGACCGACATGGGCGCGTCCTTCGCCATCGCCACCGGCGGCGTGCTGACGCTCTTCATCGCCGCCGCGCCGAATGGCAACTCGGTCTGGGTGCGTGTCGTCGACGAAGTCTCCGGTGCGATCTTTGAGCAGGAGATTAGCGCTGACTTGCCCGCTGCGACGCAATTCCTGTCGCCGCGACTGTTCCTCAATACCGGCGCGACGGCCGCCGCCGTAGCCTTCGACTGCGCCGGGGTCTACCTGGAGACCGATTTCTAGGCGGTGAGGTCAGGCCTTCTTTCGGCGCCGAGGCTTGGGGATTGCAGGCTGATCGCCGTTCGTGATTTTCGCTTTCCCTGTACAGGTCGGATAGCGCACGCAGCCGAGGAACTTTCCGAAACTGCCGCTGCGTTCGACCAGCCAGCCATCTTCGCAGTCTGGGCAGGTCGGATAAGTTGCACCGCAGGAACATCGAACCTCGCTGGTCCCATCGGCATGGCGTGGCAGTGCCGTGCCGCAGGATGGGCAGGCGGGCAACAGGTTTCCACAATGCTGCACATGCTCGCAGCGATACCAGATGCGGCCATCCTGCCCGGTCACGCCCAGCAATCGTCCCCCGCATTCGCCGCAGACATGAGCCTCGGGTTCAGCTCCAGGGGCTGTCGAAATCCCGTAGGCAGGGTCTTTCCGAAGCTCGGTCACAAAGGACGACGGTCGGGCATTCGAGGCAAGGATCGTCAGGGTATGTCGGGCCCGCGTCATCGCCACATACATGACGCGCCGTTCCTCTGCGTTCTGGAACGCCTCCTCCTCCGGCGAAACCAGCGACAGGAGCGGGTCGTCCACAATCTCTGACGGGAACCCCATGCGCCCGCTATCGGCGCTGAGCAGGATGACATGGTCGGCTTCCAGCCCCTTTGAGGCGTGGATGGTCTTGAAGTCGATCTTCAGCCGCGGGAAGCGGCGCCGCAGACCCGGCATGTCCGGTTCGTTGAAACGGTAGCGCCCGAGGAGCAGTACCGTCGCGGGCTTGGCCTCGAGAGCCGCGGCGGCAGACAGGGTGGCAAGCACCTCGTTGAGTTTCCCCTCGTCCTCGCTTTTGGACACGGAGACGACCCTGATCGCCGGTTCGGTGGCGGTTCCGGCCGGGACGATCTTCTTGTCGATCTGGGCGGGGTTCCGCAGAACGAATGTTCGGGCGGCAAAGGCAATCTGGTCGACCGACCGAAATGTGCGGCCGAGGTCGACGGTCCTGTGTACGTCAGTCTCGCCATCGAAACGGCCCCCGAACTCCCGCCCGAAATGGCGCATCAGGTGGATGTCGGACCCTGCGAAGCGGAAGATCGATTGCCAGTCGTCACCCACGGCAAAGATGCGCACATCCGGATGCTGGGCCTTTAACGCCTTCACGAGCCTTGCGCGGCTTTGCGAGATGTCCTGGAACTCGTCGACGAGAATATGGCGGAACGGGCTGACATAGCGGCCGTCCTCTGCATAGCGTGCGGCGCGCAGGATCATGTCCTCGAAGTCGATCCGGCCCTCAAGGCGCTTCTGATATTCCTCGAAGACCGGCGCGAACACGTCGAAGAATGCCCGGGCGCGCTTGCCAAGCTTCATCTGATCTGACTTGGTCTCGCAGTCCTGCAGGCTGTAGCCGCCGCTCTTGAACTTGCGCAGGAAGGTTCCGAGCAGCTTGGAAAAGTCATCGACCTGCTTCAGCTCGACGATCTGGTCATAGATGGTTTCGACCGGCCGGGGGTTCAGGGTGACATGCGGCGCCAGCTTCTCTGCGAGGCTGGTCAGCAGGCGGCCCTCCTGCCGTTCATAGCTGAAGGTCTCGATCAGGGTGGTTTGATGCTCGGCGTGGACCTTCCGCTTCCAGTCCATCCCCGCCAGGTATTCGTCGCGGTCCACGAAAGGCGCAGTGACCAGCCTTTCGCTGCAGTCCCGCGTCTTCTCTCGCCGCACTCCGAAATGCTCGATGTAGATGCCGCTTTCGGTCAGGCGGAAATCTGGCTGGTAATCGCGCCTGCCGATCTCGGAAACCTTGTGCTCGTATAGGGGCTCGTACTCGTACTCGACGCCGTTTTCGTAAAGCCAGTTGGCGATCTGCAGCTCTTCGTAGCTCTTGACCTTCTCGCCCTGCAGCGTCCGCAGGTCTTGCGCTTCCATGTGGGTGTAGAAGTCGTGCTTGGTCTTGAAGTCCCATTCCGTCTTGGGCTCGACCAGAAAATGCGCGAAGAACTGGATGATCGCCTTCGACACCTCTGACAGGCGGTAAACCAGGTCCTTCAGGATCTGCTTGATCAGGTTGGAGAAGGCCGTGTCGTCGGTGGCATGATCCGCCAAGGCTGGTTTTGACCCTTCGACGATCCCGATGATGTCGTAGGCAATCGCGTGGAAGGTCCGCGCGACGATTGGCACGCCGGATCGGGCTTCGACCCGTTCCGACATTTCCTCGGCCGCATTCTTCGCGAAAGCCAGAAGCAGGATTTCCTCCGGCTGGCGGATGCCCGCCTTGACCAGATAGGCCGCCTTGGCGGTGATGACGCTGGTCTTTCCGGATCCCGCCCCGGCAAGGACCAGAGTCGCATCCTCGTCGACAACGACCGAAAGGCGCTGTTCTGGCGTGAGCGGCTTGCTTTCGATGGTGTCGAAGAAATCCTTCCAGCGGTCCAATTCGGTCGCGACGAAGGCGGCGATGGCATTCGCCCGTATTGTCCGCGGGTCGGTCGCAAACTTGCGGACGGGCGCAATGCGCGCGACGACCTCGGGACCGATGGCGTCGGCATTCAGCTTCGACAGGAGCGATGCATCCAGAGCCCGGGCGTCATCCAGCAGCGGCGCGATCTGGCACGCCGACGGATAGCTAGGCGGTGCTGCCAGCGCCAGCACCCCGGCAAGGACCCTGTCCAGTCGCGCCGCCTCCTTATCAAGGGCTGCGAGATTGAAACGCGTCCAGGCCTCCTTGACCTCTTCCGCGAACTCCCTGGCTGCGATGTGCCCCGCCCCTTTCAGCGTGACATTGTTATGCTCCTGCGAGTTTATGGTCAGCGCAGTTCCGAGCATCCCTTTCCGGAGAGCTGGTGCATGGGTCAGCGCCTGCAGTGACACGGTCGCTACCTGTCCGCGTCGCGTAATCCTGATGTGATCCCCGTCTAGCGCCATGGCACGAGCAGACATCCCAAAGGGGTCAATCAGGAAACCAAGCAAAGGGCGTTGTTGCAGTCGAATCAATGAACTGGGCCTCGTCGTCGCGCCCTGTCAGCTTGTGCTGCGACCGACTTGAACTGCAACTGGCGAGTGCTCAGGCCGTGGTTGGGAGTTCTACGTCTCCATGGGCCGACGAGCGACCAAACCACGCGTTCGTGTCGTGCGGAGAATAGGCCCATCATTCTCCGCATATCGTGCGGCGTTTCTTCTTGCGCTTGCGGAGAATGCGCCCCACAATCACCGCGCATGATGCGGAGAATGTGGTGTATATCTGGGAACAACCAGACTGGCCCAGGCTGACCTGGAAGGATGGCAGCACTGCCGCACCCCTGGCTGCAGTGCGTCACGACCAGGGGCGATTGATCGGCCGGATGGAAGCGCTGTGCTTCAAGCTACGCGAGGAGGCGGTCCTGCAGACCCTGACGCAGGACGTCGTCAAGACAAGCGAGATCGAGGGCGAACAGCTGGACGCCACACAGGTGCGGTCATCCCTCGCCCGACGGCTTGGCATCGACATCGGCGCCCTGCCTCCGACCGATCGCAATGTGGAAGGCATTGTCGAGGTGATGCTGGACGCAACGCGGAACTTTCAGGCCCCACTCACCGCCGAGCGCCTTTTCGGCTGGCATGCAGCTTTGTTCCCTACCGGGCGAAGCGGCATGACGAAGATCATCGTCGCCAATTGGCGTGATGACAGCACCGGCCCGATGCAGGTGGTGTCCGGGCTCTATGGCCGGGAGAAGGTTCACTACTCGGCCCCACCCGCACCGCGCGTCGCGAAGGAAATGGAAGCCTTCCTCGCATGGTTCAACGCGCCCCTGACCACCGATCCGGTGATCAAGGCGGCATTGGCGCATTTGTGGTTCGTGACGATCCACCCATTCGAGGACGGCAACGGCCGCATCGCCCGCGCCATCGCCGACCTGGCACTTGCCCGTTCGGAGGGAAGCTCGCAGCGGTTCTACAGCATGTCCGCGCAGATTAGGACCGAGCGGAACGCCTACTACGACCAGCTTGAGCGCACCCAGAAGGGTGGAACGGACGTTACAGCATGGATCCTTTGGTTCCTCGACTGCCTCGGCCGCGCGATTCACGGTGCCGACAGCGTCTTGGCGGCGGTCGTTGCCAAGGGACAGTTCTGGGAACGCACAGCGGCACTGACGCTGAACGAACGCCAGATCAAGGTGCTGGACCGCTTGCTTGATGGGTTCGAGGGCAAGATGACCTCTTCGAAGTGGGCCAGCATCGCCAAGTGCTCGCAGGACACTGCGAACCGTGACATCGCGGCGCTATTGGGCCTCGGTCTGCTCCGGAAGGGCGAAGGCGGCGGCCGCAGCACGCATTACGAGTTGGTGCTGTGAGGGTACCGGCGACGATTATCCGCACCGTCGATGGGGGCCTCGAAAAACGTTGACCAGGTGTTGACAAGAATTTGGAATGACAAAAGCCGAGTGTTATGCTCGGCTTTGAAGTCTTTGATTTTACGGGTATTTTTGGTTGCGGGGGCAGGATTTGAACCTGCGGCCTTCAGGTTATGAGCCTACCTTGGTGGATTTTACAAAATATCCTAAAATCCACAACTTAGGCCAAATCTCTTTGAAATCGCAGGATTCCCATTCCTCCGTGCTCCGTCGTTCGCCGCGTTTCGGCCGCACAGTCCGCGCGAAAACGACCTATCTCGGTTGAGGTGACGTTGAGGTACCCAAGCGGCGCGATCATCGGCACCCGTTCGATCAACGCAGCAAACCATGGGTTACAGTGGCATTTTCGGCCTTTGACGCTCTTTCAACCCCTAGTTCGTGTCTCTTTGCATGACGCCGTAAGCGGACCTTCGTTCATGAACGCGGATGACAGTCTGGGCCCTCGGTCAAAGCGCTAGCCGCTGATCGGTTCGGAACTCTACGAGAAGGTGATCGACAACGGCTCTCACCCGGGGCGGGACCAGGCGCTGATTGGGATAGACCGCCTTGATGGGGAAGGATGCGGGTTCGTAGACCTGTAACACGCGTTCAAGCTGGCCCGTCTCGATCTCGTTCGTGAAGCGCCTCGTCGGGCAGATCTCGAGCCCCACCAGGAGCGCCGAGCGCATCCCCTTCGAAGCATTTACCAGCACCAAGCCCGAGACTTTGACCACAATCAGCGCCCCGTCGGGGTCCGCGAAGTGGCATTGATACGCGGTCGCGAGCCCGGGTAGAAGAGGCAGTCATGCACAGTAAGGTCAACGGGAAGCCTAGGGTCACGTCCGTCAAGCTGGCGTAAATTCCCGGATGGACTGAGGGCATGATCAGGCGGCCTTTGTTGTGATGCTGAGAATGGGGTTGAGCTCCACGGTGTAGATCCGAGCGAAGGTCTCGACCATCATGAAGCGGCTCGAGGTCTGCCATTCGTCGTTCTGCTCGAATAGCACGGCGCCGATTAGGCGCATGTTGGAGGCCTCGTTCGAAAGATCCCCACGACGTCCGCACGCCGCTTCACGTCCTTGTTCAGGCGTTCGATGCCGCAGCTTCGGCAACCCAAGGTTCAACGTGCCCAGACGGGTATCGAGAGCGCGCTCTCGATACCCGTTGCGCCAGGTCGTGCGTTCGCCGCTGCGTTCATGCCGGCCAGCGCCGATGATGCCTTCCACATCGGTCTCCATGATCAGTTGCAGCACCGCCTCGGCGATGCCGCGCAAGAAGTCGCCCTCATCGTGCTTGGCCAGAAGCTCGGACAGGTCCATGTTCGTCTTGGTCATCGGGGTCTCCGTAAGGTTCGTGGTTGAAGTCGCCAAACTCCACCTTGGTCCTACACCTCGGTGGCCACCCTCGGTCACACCGCCGAAGGCGATGAAATTACACCTCCTCCTCCGACACTAACAGGCTGCTGAAGAAGTCGGCTCTCGACCTCTTTTGCGGAACGTGATTCACCCTTCGCACCGTGATTGCGGGGGTGATGATGCGCGGGACGGACGAGGCGAGCGGGTCGTTGTTCAGCTATGTCGATCTGGAGGAACGCATCCCGGTGGGTCATCCGCTGCGCAAGATCCGGCAGGTTGGGAATGAAGCGTTGGCCAGCCTGGATGCCGAGTTCGAGGCGCTCTACACCGACTTTGGCCGCCCCTCGATTGCGCCGGAGCGGCTGATCCGGGCCAGCCTGATCCAGATCCTGTTTTCGGTCCGGTCCGAGCGGCAGCTGATGGAGCAGATGCAGTATAACCTGTTGTTCCGCTGGTTCGTTGGCCTCGGGATCGACGATCCGGTCTGGGTCCCGACGGTTTTCTCCAAGAACCGCGACCGGCTGCTGACGACCGAGATGTCGCGCAAGGTGATGGCGGCGATCCTGGCCCACCGCGAGGTCGCGCCGCTGCTGTCGGACGACCACTTCTCGGTCGACGGCACGCTGGTAAAGGCTTGGGCCTCGATGAAGAGCTTCCAACCCAAGGCCGGGGACACGCCGCCCGATGACGACCCGGGCAGCCCGCCCAGACCTGACACCCCCGCCGAGGATCAACTCCACACGACCGAGACCGACCTGATGCCCCGCCCAAACCGTCAGAACCGCAATGCCGAAGTCGACTTCCGGGGTGAGAAGCGCTCGAATGCCACCCATGCCTCGACCACCGACCCGGACGCGCGGCTCTACAAGAAGTCCCCCGGCACCGGCGCGGTGCTGTGCTTCATGGGTCATGCGCTGATGGAGAGCCGCTCCGGTCTGATCGTGCAAGGCGACCTGACGCAGGCCGATGGTCATGCGGAACGGCGCGCGGCAATGGACATGATCCATCGCCATTCCCCCGGATCGACCCGACAGCTGACACTGGGCGCGGACAAGGGCTTTGACGCAGCCGAGTTCGTCGCCGACCTGCGCCGAGCCTGTGTCACCCCGCATGTTGCGCAGAAAGTCAGATATTCAGCGATCGACGGTCGCACGACCCGGCACGAGGGTTACGCCTTGTCGATCAAACACCGCAAACGGATCGAAGAGGCTTTCGGCTGGGCCAAAACCGTCGGCGGCATGGCGCAGACCGTATATCGCGGCGTCGAACGGGTGCGCTCGCGCTTCATCCTCACCATGGCGGCCAACAACCTCGCCCGATTGCCACGGCTGCTGGCTGCGTGTCG
>JAJZVD010000039.1 GCA_021845805.1 Pseudomonadota bacterium
CCGTGCGCCTTGGGCGGCCGGGTGGGACCCGCTGCTGGCGTGGGCCGGGGCGGCGCTGGGGGCCCCGCTGGTGGCCACCGCCGGTGTGATGCACCGGCCGCAGCCCGCCGAAAGCCTGGCCGTCCTGGCCCATCGTGTGCGGGCGCTGACGCATTTCGAACTGACGGCGGCGCATGATCTGGTGGGGCTTTCGGGATCGCTGGTGATCGGCCTGGCGGCGCTGCACGGCCATGCGCCCCCCGAGACGCTGTGGCAGCTCAGCCGAATCGACGAGACCTGGCAGCAGGATCTGTGGGGCGTGGACGAGGAAGCCGCCGCGATGGACGAGGAAAGGCGGCTTGCCTTTCTGCATGCGGCCCGGTTTCACGCCCTGTGCCTGCACAATCCGGCGTGAGCTATTGACCTTGCCAACGGTCTGACGGCACGTCCGGGGGTGCCGTTTGTCACGATTGAATGCTATCGGATACATGCCTTGACGTCATCGGGGCTGTCCGACCAAACTCGCCGCGCTGCGATCCGGGGCGCGACCGGCAGGGAAAGCGGACCCGCGTCGGAACCAGAAAGAGGTGATCATGAAGACGGCACTGCTTCTCGCGACGTTGACGGCCGTGGAGCTTCTGGCTTCGGCTGCCACTGCGGGAACGCTCGACGACGTGAAGGCGCGGGGGATGCTCAACTGCGGCGTCAACACCGGTCTTGTCGGCTTTGCGGCGCCGGATGCCAATGGCAACTGGACCGGGTTCGACGTGTCCTTCTGCCGGGCGCTGGCCGCAGCGGTGCTGGGCGACCCGAAAAAGGTGAATTTCCTGCCAACTACGGGCGACAACGCCTTCCCCATGTTGAAGGCCGCGAAGGTCGATCTGCTGGAGCGAAACTCGACCTGGACCTTCACGCGCGAGGTCGATCTGAAACTGACCTTCGTGGGCGTGAACTACTACGACGGGCAGGGGTTCCTGGTGCCGAAGAAGCTGGGCGTCAGTTCGGCCAAGGAACTGGGCGGGGCGACGATCTGCCTTCAGCCGGGCACGTCGAACGAAGTGAACCTGGCGGATTACTTCAAGTCGCACAACATGACCTATACCCTGGTTCCGATCCGCGACGATACCGAGGGCAAGCAGAAGTTCCTGGCCAAGGCCTGCGATGCCTACACGACCGACGTGTCGGCGCTGGCCTCGATGCGGGCGACGCTTGAGAATCCGCAGGATTACGTGATCCTGCCCGAGGTCATCTCGAAGGCGCCCTCGGGGCCGGTGGTGCGACAGGACGACCCTCAATGGGCCAGCGTGGTGCGCTGGACCCTCTACGCCCTGATCGGGGCCGAGGAATTCGGCATCACCTCGGCCAATCTCGAGGAACTGTCGAAGGGCACCGACAATCCGGAAATCAACCGCCTGCTGGGCAGCCAGGGCGATCTGGGCACCATGCTGGGCCTGGACAAGGACTGGGCCAAGCGCGCCATCGCCGCGGGTGGCAACTATGGCGAGATATTCGAGGCCACGATCGGCAGTTCCACCCCCATCGGCCTTGCGCGCGGGCTGAACGCGCAATGGACCAAGGGCGGGCTGATGTACGCCATCCCCTTCCACTAGGACTGGCGTCCGCCGGGTGGGGGAGGGTGCTCAGCCCTCCATCTCGCGCGGGACGATGAAATCGTCTGCCGCCCCCGAGCCCGGCATCAGATCGGCCCAGTCGTCGATCGGGAATTCGGCCACCAGCGTGGCCCCGGTGGGATAGCGGGCAAATTCCGGGTTCAGCGGTGCGCGGCTGACCAGCCGCTGCGCAAACTCGGCAATGCCGGGGTTGTGGCCCAGCATCATCACCGTGTCGCCCTTGGCATGGCGCAGCACGGCCAGCATCACATCGGCCGGCGCCTGGTACAGCTTGTGCGTATAGCGGGGCGCAGGCGCGCCGTGCAGGGCGGCGGCGATGCCGTCCCAGGTTTCCTGCGTGCGCCGCGCATCGGAACTGATCACCTCGTCGGGCACATAGCCGCGCGAGGCAAGCCAGGCGCCCAGATCGGCCGCGGCACCGCGGCCGCGCTTGTTCAGCGGGCGGTCGTGGTCAGCCATCTCTGTGTTGTCCCAGCTCGATTTCGCGTGGCGGGTCAGGATCAGGCGCTTGGTCATCGGTGGAACAGCCTCATGTGATAGGCGGATTGTTCGGGCAGTCTTGCATAGCCGCGGCTGACAGGACAGGTGGTTCTGACACGGCATCCCTCGGTCAGACAGTCGCGCCCGCCGGGGGTGGACAGATGGGCGTGGCAGGCGGGCACATCGTAGCCCGCGGGCCCAAGCGCGCCCACCGGGCAGGCGGTGCGGCAGGGGGCCGCGCAGCCCGTGCAGGGGCTTGCAGGCGGCGCAGGCAGCGCGAGCACTTCGGGCAGCGCCAGCGCCCCCCGGTAGGAAACGAGCAGCCCCGCCACGTCATGCACCAGGAAGTTCACGGGCGAGGCCCAGGCCCGCCCGGTGCGCAGCGCCCAGGCGTAGAACGGTCGGAAGGGCGGGTCGCCGAACGGAAAAAAGGCGGTGCCGCCGAAGCCTTCGGCCAGCGAGCGGATCACCCGCGCCGACCAGCGGTCCAGCGGATCCGGCGCGCCATCGGCAAATTCGGGCTCGGCGGTGACATGGGGCCAGAAGCCGGGCTCGGCAGGGGCCAGCATCAGCAGGGTCCGGCCCAGCCCTTCGGCCGGATCGGGGTGGAACCCGCCGAAGACGGCCAGGCGATGGGCGGCACAGGCCGCCTCGATCCCGGCCAGCGTCATTCGTTGCGCGGCTTCACCCGCGGGGCGGTGGACCGGATGATCGAGCCCGCGCCATGGTCGGTGAACAGCTCCAGCAGGCAGGCGTTCGGGATGCGGCCGTCCAGGATGACCACCGCCCGCACGCCCTGTTCCAGCGCGGCAAGCGCGGTTTCCGTCTTCGGGATCATCCCGCCCGAGATGACACCGCGATCGGTCATGTCGCGCACTTCCTCGGGCGTCAGTTGCGTGACCACCTCGCCCGCCTCGTTCTTCACGCCGGGCACGTCCGTCAGCAGCAGCAGGCGGTCTGCCTTCAGCGCGCCGGCGATGGCGCCCGCGGCGGTATCGCCGTTGACGTTGTAGGTTTCGCCGTTGTCGCCGGGCCCGACAGGGGCCACCACCGGGATGATGCCCGCCTTGAACAGGTCGTGCAGCACCTGCGGGCGCATGTCGCGCGGCTTGCCGACAAAGCCGAGTTCCGGGTCATCCGGCTCGCAGACCATCAGGTCGTCATCCTTGCCGGAAATGCCGACCGCGCGGCCGCCCTGATCGTTGATCGCCTGCACGATCCGCTTGTTCACCAGGCCCGAAAGCACCATCTCGACCACCTCGACCGTGGCCGCGTCGGTGACCCGCTTGCCGCGCACGAAGGTGGTGGGGATCTCCAGCTTCTTCAGCAGCGCGTTGATCTGCGGCCCGCCGCCATGCACGACGACCGGGTTCACCCCGACCTGGCGCATGAACACCACGTCCTGCGCGAATTCGGCCATCGCGGCGTCATCGCCCATGGCGTTGCCGCCGAACTTGATGACCACGATCGCGCCGGTATAGCGCTGCAGGTAGGGCAGCGCCTCGTTCAGCGTCCGCGCGGTCGCGACAGAATCTTCCATGTTCATGAGCTGTTTTTTCATCAGTGGGATCCCGGACAGGACTGTTGTGGTAGTCCCTTTGCGCGGCCCTGCCAAGGGTTGCGGGCGGTCCGTTGCGTTTTCCTGCCGCATCGCTAGGGTCGGCCCCGGAGGTGCCCGATGAGCGAACGGCAGAAGACACTGGTGCTGACGGGGGCCAGCCGCGGAATCGGCCACGCCACGGTAAAGCGGTTTTCGGCCGGGGGCTGGCGGGTACTGACCTGTTCGCGCCAGCCGTTCGATCCGCGCTGTCCCTGGCCGGGCGGCGCCGAGAACCATATCGAGCTTGATCTGGCCGACCCCAACAAGACCATCGCCGCCATCGAGGTGATCAAGGAAAAGCTTGACGGCAAGCTGGATGCGCTGGTGAACAACGCGGGGATCTCGCCCAAGGGGGTCGGCGGCAGCCGTCTGAACACGCTGGATACCGACCTGCGCACCTGGGGGCAGGTGTTCCATGTGAACTTCTTTGCACCGGTCGTGCTTGCGCGCGGGCTGAGGGCCGAACTTATGGCCGCCAAGGGGTCGGTGGTCAACGTCACCTCGATCGCGGGCAGCCGGGTTCACCCGTTCGCCGGGGCGGCCTATTCCACGTCGAAAGCGGCGCTGGCCGCGCTGACGCGCGAGATGGCGCATGATTTCGGCCCGCTTGGCGTGCGGGTGAACGCCATCGCGCCGGGCGAGGTGGAAACCGCGATCCTGTCGCCCGGAACCGACAAGATCGTGGAAAAGCTGCCGATGCAGCGCCTGGGCCAGCCGTCCGAGGTGGCCAGCGTCATCTGGTTCCTGTGCTCGCCGGATTCAAGCTACATCTCCGGCGCCGAGATCGAGGTGAACGGCGCCCAGCATGTCTGAGGCTCCGGCGGGGTTCGCGGCGGATTGGCGGGCCATGGTGGCCGCGCTACCGCCCGCCCGCGCCGCCGAACTGGCCCGGCGGGCGCAGGCGGCGCCGCTTTACGCCCATGCCTATGCGTTCCACCTGAACCTGCGCCATGGCATGACGCCCGAGGCGGTGCTGGCCTTTGCCGCCCGGCACGGCCTGCGGGGCGTGAAGATCCATGTGGAGGATGGCGAAGGGCTGTCGCTGCGCGCCCGCGATGCGGCGGGGCGGCGTGCCTTCGGCGCAAGGGCCGCGGCGCTGGGCCTCGATGTGCATGTCGAGACCAGCCATACGGCCGCCGCCGAGCTGACCGAGGCGGTCGAGATCGCGCGGGCCATCGGGGCGACATCGGTCCGCTGTTATCCGCGCCATGCGGGGCGGGTGTCGGCGGTGCTGCGCCAGGTGGTGGCCGATCTGGGGCTGCTCGCGCGGCTGGACCCCGGGGGGCAACTGTCCTTCACGCTTGAGCAGCACGAAGACCTGCGTTCGGCCGAACTGGTCGAGGTGCTGAAGCGGGTGGGCAACCCCCGGCTGCACCTGCTGTTCGATTTCGGCAACATGGTCAACGCGCTGGAAACGCCGATGACGGCGCTTGCGGTGCAGGGGCCGTGGGTGACAGAGGCGCATGTGAAGGATGCGCTGGCCCTGCCCGATCGCGGCGGCTGGGCGCATCGGGCCTGCCTGACGGGGCAGGGGCACCTGCCCATGCGGGCGCTGCTGGTTGGCCTGCTGTTGCTGGGCGAGGATCGTCCGCAGGTCACCGCCTTCGCGCTGGAAGAAGAAGAGGATTACGCCGCGCCCGCCTTCCGCTTTCCCGGCGAGGGGCCCGACCCGGTGATCCCGCCGCGCGGGGCCAGCGAAACGCCCCTGACAGGGCCGTTGGAGCCGCGGCTGGCGCGCGAACGCGCCGCGGCGGACCGGCAGGTGTCCGAGGTGCGCCGGATGCTGGCCGAGATTGCCGCGGCGGCTGCGGCGGCCGCTATTCCAGCCCCGCGATGATGGCGCGCAGGGTTTCCAGCCCCTCGCCCTTTTCCGAAGAGGTCACGACGATCTCGGGATAGGCGGCGGGGTGCTTGGCCAGCGCGCCGCGCACCTGCGCCAGTGTCTCGTCGCGCTCGGTCCGGCTGACCTTGTCGGCCTTGGTCAGCACCGCCTGGAAGGTGACGGCGGATTTGTCGAGCAGGGTCAGAATCTCCTGGTCCACCGCCTTCACCCCGTGGCGCATGTCGATCAGCACGAAGGCGCGGCGCAGGGTGGCGCGCCCCGACAGATAGGCTTTCAGCAACTGCTGCCACTTGGCCACCACGGCCAGCGGCGCCTCGGCATACCCATAGCCGGGCAGGTCGACCAGATAGCGCGCCGCGCCCAGGGCGAAGTAGTTGATCTCTTGTGTCCGTCCCGGGGTGTTCGACGCCCGCGCCAGCGATTTTCGCCCGGTCAGCGCGTTGATCAGGCTGGATTTTCCGACGTTCGAGCGGCCTGCGAAGCAGACCTCGATCCGGTCGGCGGGGGGCAGGCCGTCCATCGCGACCACGCCCTTCACGAAATCGACCGGCCCGGCAAACAGCAGCCGCCCGCGTTCGCGGCTCGGGTCGTCGGGCTCCGCGACTAGCGGGAAAGGAAGGGATGTCATGCCAGCACCTCCAGGCTCAGGCCGGGTTCGATGGTGCCACCCGTTTCGACTACGGCAAAGATGCCGAAATTCTCGGTGCCGCGCAGGGCGCGCAGCGCGGCCAGCGTGTCACCCTCGATCCGGCCGGTGGCCGGGTTCACCGTGGTGGCGCGGCAGCGGCCGATGGTGTCCACCACCCGCAGCACCGCATCGCCCAGCTTCAGGCGGCGGCCGATCAGGGTTTCCTCGGCCCAGGGCTCCAGCCCGTCGACCCACAGGTTGCCGCGCCAGCGGTGGATCGACAGATCCATCCCCATCGCCGCGCCCAGCGCCGCGTTGGAGGCCAGCGACAGGATCGAAATCGTGGGCTCGGCCGTATCCGTCATGCCGCGGTCGCCCGCACTGACCAGCCGTGCCGGGCGGGCGCGGTCGACGGGCACCAGCGGCTGCACCCAGTCAAGGAAGGCCGCGGCCTCGGTTGCGGGCGCGAAGGTCAGGGCGGGGCGGTCAGGGTGGGTAAGGGTGATCTGCCCCGTTGCGGGGTCGAAGGCGGCTTCGATCGCCATCAGAAGCGGCGCCTTCGCCCCGCGGCAGAAGTTCATGCAGGGCGCCCAGCCGGGCGCCGCGGGCAGGTGGGCCGCCTCGTGCGCCACGGCCCAGTGCCGGTCCCAGGGCAGGCAGGCCCCCGCAGAAAGCGCAACGGACGCGAGTTGCTCGCGTCCGTGGGCCTTGATCGGGTGGCGGTAGATCCGCGCCAGCCGTCCGGTCATTTGGCGGCCGGCTTCTTGCGCTGGAAGCCGGCGCGGATGTTGCCGAAGATGTCGGGCGAATGGCCGTGGCGGCGCATGATCATGTACTGCTGGATGAAGGTCAGCGAGTTGTTGGTGATGTAGTACAGCACCAGCCCCGACGCGAAGTGGCCCAGCATGAACATGAAGATGAACGGCATCCAGGCGAAGATCATCTTCTGCGTCTGGTCGGTGGGTGCCGGGTTCAGTTTCTGCTGCAGCCACATCGTGATGCCCAGCAGCAGCGGCAGCAGCCCCAGCGAGATCGGCGCCAGGATCGATCCCGCTTCAGGCGCGCCGAAGGGCAGCAGGCCGAAGAGGTTCATCCAGGACGAGGGGTCGGGCGCCGACAGGTCGCGGACCCAGCCGAAGAAGGGGGCCTGGCGCAGTTCGATCGTGACGTAGATCACCTTGTAGAGCGAGAAGAAGATCGGAATCTGCAGCAGCACGGGCAGGCAGCCCGCGGCCGGGTTCACCTTCTTCTCCTTGTAAAGCTGCATCATCTCGCGCTGCAGCTTGCCCTTGTCGTCGCCCGCGCGTTCCTTCAGCTTTTCCATCTCGGGCTGAAGTTCCTTCATCCGCGCCATCGAGACGTAGGACTTGTAGGCCAGCGGGAACAGGATCGCCTTGATGATGAACACCAGGCAGATGATCGCGAGGCCCATGTTGCCGACAAGGATGTGCAGGTTGTGCATCAGCCAGTAGATCGGCTTGGTGAAGAAGAAGAACCAGCCCCAGTCGATCGAGTCGATGAAGCGGTCGACGTGATCGCGGTTCTGGTACATCCGGATCGTGTCGTATTCCTTCGCCCCCGCGAAGAGACGCGAGGTGACCTCGGCCTGGCCGCTTGGGGCCACTGTCATCACCGGCAGGCGCGCCTCGGTCTGGTAGATGTCGCTGGCCTTGGTGTATTTCGCGACCGCGGTGAACGGGCTGCCCGCGGCGGGGATCAGCGTGGTCATCCAGTACTTGTCGGTAAAGCCGATCCAGCCATCCGTCTTGGCGTCGACCACCTCGGCGGGGCCGCCCTCGCGGGCGACCTCGTCCAGCTTCGGCATGCCCCGGTACTTGATCTCGGTCAGCTTGCCATCGATCATCTGCACCACGCCTTCGTGCAGGATCGTGGTGCTTTGCGAGACCGGCTCGCCATGGCGCACGACCATCCCGTAGGGCTGCAGCGTGACCGGTGCGCCGGTGGTGTTCTGCACGCCCTGGGTGACGGTGAACATGTAGTTCGCGTCGATCGCCATCTTGCGGGTGAAGATCAGGCCCTTGCCGTTGTTCCAGGTCAGGGTGACGGGGGTGGACGGGGTCAGCGTGTCGTTGCCCTGCACCGACCAGATGGTGTTGGCATTCGGCACGTCGCTTTCGGTCAGGGTCCCGCCGGGCGCCCAGCCGTAGAGCACATAATAGGCATGCTTGTCGCCGACCGGGGTCAGCAGACGGACAAGGGGGGAGTCCTTCGCCAGCGTCTCGGGGTAGCCCTTCAGCAACAGATCGTCGATCCGGCCCCCTTGCAGCGAAATGGCGCCTTCGAGGCGCGGCGTCTGGATCTTCAGGCGCGGGATGTCGGCGGCGGCTGCGGTCGCAACCTCGCTGGCGGTGCCCGCGGTCGTGGCCGGGGCCGCGGCCGGTGCGGCGGTGGTGGCCGTCGCCGCGGGCGGCTGCTGCGCGGTCTGGGGCTGGTCCTGTGGCGGGAACAACAGGAACCACACGAGGATCACGGCAAAGCTGAGCGCCGTGGCGAGGATGAGGTTCTTGTTCTGATCGTCCATCTGGACCACCGCCTGTGCTGTCGCTGAATCAGCCGTGGTTCAACAGAAGGGGGGCGCAAAGGTCAAGCAGTTTCGCCGTGAACGGGCCAGGCGGCGCAGGCGGCAGGTGGCGGGGGGGGCGGATCAGACGGCGTGGCGGCCGATCCGCGGCGGCCCGGCGCTGCGCGCGCGCTGGGCCGCGACCCAGACGACCGTGTCCGCGAAGGGCATCGGCCGGGCGATCCCGAAGCCCTGCACATGGCCGCAGCCAAGCTGCGTCAGCAATGCCTGTTCCGCCGCCGTTTCCACCCCTTCCGCGACGGTTGCAAGGCCCAGCCGGTCGGCCATCGACAGGATGGCGGTCACCATCCGCTGCTGTTCGGGATCGCTGTCGACATGGCTGATGAAGCTGCGGTCGATCTTGATACGGCTGATGGCAAGGCGGCGGATGCTGGCGATGGCGGCATGCCCGGTGCCGAAATCATCCAGGTCGACCCCGCAGCCAAGGTCTGCGAGAGCCGCGATATTGCGCACGATCACATCATTGTCGGTATTGGCCACGACGGTTTCCAGCACCTCGATGCACAGCCGGTCGGGCGTCAGATCGAAGCGGTCCAGTTCCCATTTCAGCAGTTCCGGCAGCCGGGGGTTGCGCAACTGCTCGGCCGAGAAGTTCACCGCGACGGCGGGAATGCCGAGTTCCGCCGCGTCCCAGGCGGCCAGCGCGGTCAGCGCCCGGTACAGGATCACCTCGCCCAGCCGCTCGGCCAGCCCCGCCTGTTCGATCAGGGGCAGGAATTCCGCCGGTGCGATCAGGCCGCGGCGCGGATGCTGCCAGCGCGCCAGCGCCTCGAACCCGGTGATCTCGCCGGTCTTGGCGGAAATCTGGGGCTGAAACCAGGGCAGGATCTGGCCCTGTTCCAGCGCGCCTTCCAGATCGGAACGCAGGGCGCCGCGATTGGCGCGCTGTCGCTGAAGTTCCGGGGAAAACGCCCGAATCGCGCCGGGGCCGTTCTTGCGGGCATCGTCGGCAGCCAGTTCTGCCGCTTCGAGCAGGGCGCGGCCGTTGGCTGCGGGGGCGCGGCCCAGCAGGCAGAAGCCCACCGATGCGGTGACGTAGATCCGGGTGGAATCGATGATGATCGGCCCGGCGACCGCCGATTGCAGCCGCGCCGCCACCTGCAGCACGCTTTCCAGATCGGCATGGCGGACGGTGTGCAGGGCGACGGCGAAACTGTCCCCTTCGAGCCGGGCAAGATGGTCGGCGTTGCGCAAGGCGCCGCGCAGACGGTCCAGTGTCTGTTGCAGGATCTCGCCATGCGCCCCGTGGCCGTGACGGTCGATGAGCGGCGCAACCTCATCCAGATGCAGGATAAGGCACGCGGTCGTCTTGCCCTCGCGCAGCGCGGTCAGAACTTCGTCTTCCATCCGGTGGATCAGGACGGCCCGCGGCGCACCGGGCGGTGGTGCGGCCGCCCGGTCGGGCATGTACCGGAAGGCCCCCGCGATCAGCATGACCAGCGGCAGGCCCAGCGCGGCCAGGATCAATCCCTCTTCGCCCCAGAGCCAGAACGAGGCAAGTGTCACCGCCGGAATGAATGCCAGGTTTTCCGGCCGCCGGCCGTGCTGTGCCATCTTGCCCAGCGCGATCCCGAGCCCTTGCCGCATGAGTTGCGTCATTATCCCCCCCGACATTCACGCGGAACATTCCGCGCAAGACGGGGAGAGGCTAGGAAACGGGTCTGAGTTCTTCGTTAATCCTCGCCACGCAGTCGCGGCAGATTTTCCTCAAATGCCACAGGTTTCTCGCCCAGCTTCAGGCCCGGAAAGTCGAACAGGCCGGGGTCCGGCAGATGTGACGGGCGGGCGTTCATCAGCGCGCGGAACATCACCTGGCGGCGGCCGGGGCTGCGCGCCTCCCAGCCGTCGAGGATCTGCTTCACCTGCTGGCGTTGCAGCCCGTCCTGCGATCCGCAGAGGTCGCAGGGGATGATCGGGTAGTTCATCGCCCGGGCGAAGCGGTCGCAATCGGCCTCGGCCACGAAGGCCAGCGGGCGGTAGACGAACAGGTCGCCATCCTCGTTCACCAGCTTGGGCGGCATGGTCGCAAGCCGCCCGCCGTGGAACAGGTTCATGAAGAACGTCTCCAGGATGTCGTCGCGGTGATGGCCCAGCACCACGGCGGAACAGCCTTCCTCGCGCGCGATGCGGTACAGGTTGCCGCGCCGCAGCCGCGAGCACAGCGCGCAATAGGTGCGCCCCGCGGGCACCTTGTCCATCACGATGGAATAGGTGTCCTGATACTCGATCCGGTGCGGCACACCCATCTTCGTCAGGAATTCGGGCAGCACGGTTGCCGGAAAGCCCGGTTGCCCCTGGTCGAGGTTGCAGGCCAGCAGCTCCACCGGCAGCAGCCCGCGCCATTTCAACTCGTGCAGCACCGCAAGCAGCGTGTAGCTGTCCTTGCCGCCCGACAGGCACACCAGCCAGCGCGCGCCGCGCTCGATCATGCCGTAGGTCTCGATCGCCTCGCGCACCTCGCGCACGATCCGCTTGCGCAGCTTCTTGAACTCGGTCGACGCCGGGGCGCCGTGAAAGAGGGGGTGGATGTCGTCGAGGTCGTCAAGCATGGGGGCCTCGGGAATGGTCGTGGTTGCAGGGGGGGACGGGGTCATAGCCGCTGCCGCCCCAGGGGTTGCAGCGCAGGACCCGCCAGAGGGTCAGCCAGGTGCCCTTCAGCGCGCCGTGCCGCTCCAGCGCCTCGAGCGCATAGGCCGAGCAGGTGGGCTGAAACCGGCAGCCGTTGCCGACCCAGGGACTCAGCACCAGCCGATAGGCGCGGATCGGCAGGGCGACGATCCGGGCCAGCGGGCTCATGCGCGGGGCTCCCGCCGGGGCTGGGCCGGGGCGTGCACCTGGGCCAGCGCGGTGTGCAGGTCGTTGAGCAGCAGGGCGAAGGGGCGATCGACCGTGGCGCCGGGGCGGCCGACCAGGACATAATCCCACCCGTCGCGACCGCGCAGCGGCAGGATGGCCCGGGCGATCTCGCGCAGGCGCCGCTTGGCGCGGTTGCGCATCACCGCGTTGCCCACCTTCTTCGAACAGGTAAAGCCGACCCGGATCCCGGGTGGCTCCTGTGCATCGCGGCGGCGGGCCTGGAGCAGGAAGCCGGGGGCGCCCTGCCTGCGGGCGGCCGCGGCGCGCAGGAAATCGGCGCGCTTGGCCAGCACCGTCAGACATGGAAAAACCGCCGCAGGCCCCGCTGCGGCATCATCGCCTGCCACGGGGTCCTCCGGCGGTGTCATTGGGTCAGACCCGGATCAGCCTCAGGCCGACAGGCGCTTGCGGCCCTTGGCGCGGCGGGCGTTGAGCACCTTGCGGCCGCCAACGGTTGCCATGCGGGCGCGGAAGCCATGGCGGCGGGCGCGGACGAGATTCGAGGGTTGATAGGTGCGCTTCATCGCGGGCTCCGTTAGGTTTGCAGCCCAAACCCGAAGGATTCGAAGGCCGCCTGCTATTCGAAGCCCGTCCTTTACGCAGACCCGGCCAGCAAGTCAATTCGCGACGCGCGTTTTTGCCGAAGGAATCTGTGCGGTCGCGGGGCTACCCTTCCGGTCCGTTCCGCCCCATGTTTCGCAACGCGGCATGCCGCCGCCGGAAGACCCGATGCCCGACCGTCCGCACCCGATCCTGCGCGCCTTGCCGCTGATCCTGATCCTGGCCGTTGCCGGGGTGGGCGCGCTGACCTTGCGCGACACGCTGAGCTTCGAGGCGCTGCGCCGCCATCACGAGGCGTTGATGCAGCTGGCCGCGCAGCACTATGCGCTGACGGCGGCGGGGTTCGTGCTGGTCTATACCGCGATTGTCGCGCTGTCGCTGCCCGGCGCCACGATCTGCACCCTGGCGGGAGGGTTCCTGTTCGGGGTGTTCCCGGGGGTGCTGTTCAACGTGGGTGCCGCCACCATCGGCGCGGTGCTGGTGTTCCTGGCGGCGCGCGCGGGGTTCGGCGAACGGATCGCCGGGCGGCTGGACAGCGCGACGGGCGCGCTTGCGCGGTTGCGCGACGGGCTTCAGGCCAACGAGATCCCCTTTCTTCTGGTCATGCGGCTGGTGCCCGCGGTGCCGTTCTTCGTGGCGAATCTGGTGCCGGCGTTCCTGGGCATCCGTCTTGACCGGTTCGCGGCCACGACATTCGTGGGCATCCTGCCAGCGTCGCTGGTGTTTACCTGGGTCGGCTCGGGGCTTGGGGCGGTGATCGAGATGGGCACCGCGCCCGATCTGGGGGTGCTGTTCCATCCGCAGGTCCTGGGCCCGCTTCTGGCGCTGGCGGCGCTGGCGCTGGTTCCGGTGGTGGTGAAGGCGATGCGGCGATGAAAGTGGATCTGTGCGTGATCGGGGCAGGTGCCGGGGGGCTTTCGGTCGCCGCCGGGGCGGTGCAGATGGGCGCCCGCGTCGCGCTGATCGAGGCCGGGCGGATGGGGGGAGATTGCCTCAACACCGGCTGCGTGCCGTCGAAGGCGCTGCTGGCGGCTGCCAAGTCCCGGCCCGAGGCAGGCTACGCGGCCGCGATGGCGCAGGCCGCCGCCGCGATTGCCCGGATCGCCCCGCATGACAGCGAGGCGCGATTCGCGGGCCTTGGCGTCGATGTCATCCGCGGGTGGGCGCGCTTTGTCGGCCCCGCGACGGTCGAGGTGGCGGGCCGCCGCATCACCGCGCGGCGGTTCGTGCTGGCCACCGGGGCCCGGCCCGCGGTGCCGCCTCTGCCCGGGCTGGATCAGGTGGGCTACCTGACGCCCGAGACGCTCTTTGACCTGCGCGCGCCGCCGGGGCGGCTGCTGATCCTGGGCGGCGGCCCGGTGGGGGTGGAACTGGCGCAGGCCCATTGCCGGCTGGGGGTGCCGGTCACCGTGGTCGAGGCGGGGCGCATGCTGGCGCGCGAGGACCCGATGCTGGCCGAAGAGGTTCTGGACCGGCTGGTGGCGGAAGGGGTGACGCTGATCGCGGGAACGCCGGTGGCGGCGGTCGAGGGCGCGCCGGGCGCCGTGACGCTGCGTCTTGCCGACGGGCGGCACGTTTCGGGCAGCCATCTGCTGCTTGCCACCGGGCGCCGCCCCGCGCTGGAGGGGCTGGGCCTCGATGCGGCCGGGATCGCGGTCGAGGAGGGCCGGGTGAAGGTGGACGCGCGGCTGCGCACGACCAACCGCCGGGTCTTTGCCATCGGCGATGCGGCCTCGGCGCTGCAATTCACCCATGTGGCGGGCTATCAGGCCGGGGTCGTGATCCGGCAGGCGGTGCTTGGCCTGCCCGCCCGCGCCCGCAGCGACCACATCCCCCGCGTCCTCTACACCGAGCCGGAGCTTGCGCAGATCGGCCTGACCGAACCCGAGGCGCGCGCCCGCTACGGCGCCCGGCTGACGGTCATCGACCGGCCGCTGTCAGGCGTCGACCGGGCGGTGACGGATGGCATCGAGGGGGGGCGCATCCGGCTGATGGTGGTAAGGGGGCGGCCGGTGGGCGTTGGGCTGACCGGCCCCGCGGCGGGCGAGATGATCGGCATCTGGGCGCTGATCTTCGCCCGCCGCCTCGGCGTTTCCGCGCTTGCCGCCACGGTTCTGCCCTATCCCGTGCTTTCCGAACTTTCGAAACAGGCTGCGGGAGCCTATTTTTCCCCGCAGCTCTTTGATAATCCCTTGCTCAAGCGGGTCGTCCGGTTGGTACAGAGATACCTGCCCTGAACCCGCACGAGGCGCGTGCATGTTTCCCAATACCCTGTCCGGCCGGTTCCTGATTCTGACGACGGTCTTCGTGATGCTGGCCGAAGTGCTGATCTTCGTGCCCTCGATCGCCCGGTTCCGCGAAGACTACCTGCTGGCGCGCCTCGAACGGGCGCAGATCGCCTCGCTTGCGCTTCTGGCCAACAATGGCACCGTGTCGGACAGTCTCGAACGGGAACTGCTGGCGAATGCCGGGGTGCTGAACGTCGTGCTGCGGCGGGACGCGGTGCGGCAACTGGTGCTGTCATCGCCGATCCCGGAACCGATCTACGCCACCTACGACCTGCGCGACGAAGGCCCGTTCGAACTGATCCGCGACGCGCTGAGCGACCTTCTGTCGCCGCATGACCGGATCATCCGGGTGATCGGAAACCCGGTGCAGGATGCGGGGCTGCTGATCGAAGTCACCACGGAGACCGCGCCGCTGCGGAAGGCGATGGTGGAATACGGGCTGCGGGTGCTGGCGCTGTCGGCCATCATCTCGATCATGACGGCCTTCCTGTTGTTCGTGGCCGTCCGGCGCCTTCTGGTGGTGCCGATCAAACGGGTGGTGAACCACATGGTCGCCTATGCCGAGGCGCCCGAGGATGCCCGCCGGGTGATCGAGCCCACCGCCCGCGTGGCCGAACTGCGCGAGGCCGAGGTGGCCTTGCAGAGCCTGCAGAAGCAGTTGACCGGCGCCTTGCGGCAGAAAGAGCGGCTGGCGCAGCTTGGCGGGGCGGTGGCCAAGATCAGCCACGACCTGCGCAACATCCTGACTACTGCGCAGCTTTTCGCGGACCGGATGGAGGACAGCAAGGACCCATCGGTCGCCCGGGCGGCGCCGAAGCTTGTGGGTTCGATCAGCCGGGCCGTGAACCTCTGCGAAAGCACTCTGGCCTTCGGCAAGGCCGAAGAGCCGCCGCCGGCGCTGAGCTATGTGCCGCTGCGCCATCTGGTCGAGGACGTGATCGAAGGCGAACGGATTGCTGCGGGAGGCGACAATTGCCGCATCGCCTTTCTGGCCGACGTGCCCGCCGGGCTGACGGTGCGGGCCGACTCCGAACAGTTGCACCGGGTGCTGTCGAACCTGGTGCGCAACGCGCGGCAGGCGATCGACGCCACCGGCGAAGCGGGCACGATCGAGTTGGGCGCGGCCGAATCCGAAACCGCCTGGGTGATCCGGGTGGGCGATACCGGCCCGGGCCTGCCCGCCAAGGCCCAGGAAAACCTGTTCACCCCGTTCCAGGGCAATGCCCGCAAGGGCGGCATCGGTCTGGGGCTGGCCATCGCCGCGGAACTGGTGCGCGGCCACGGCGGGCGGCTGGAGCTGATGCGCACCGGCGAGGACGGGACAGAGTTCGCGATCCGCCTGCCCAAGACGGTCTCGCCCCCGGAAGGATGACGGGCGCGGCATTTCCCGCTTGCAATCCCCCGCGGCAAAGCCTAAATGCCCGCCTCACGGACCCGTAGCTCAGCTGGATAGAGCATCAGACTACGAATCTGAGGGTCGGGCGTTCGAATCGCTCCGGGTCCGCCATCCTCATGAAATCGCTGATTGTTTTGGCGCGCCCTGTGGGCGTTCCTCCGGGGTGTGCGCCTGTGCTCGGCGGCGCCCGCGGCGGGCGGCCGCTCGCGCGTCGCGTCGCGCCCGGCCGCGCGTCGCCGGGGGCGAGCGATCCCGCCAACAAGATGCTCTTGTCAGATTCCTGATCTTGCATGAGCTTGGACCGCGGGCGAATCGCGGCGGTATTGCGGCGAGTTGCGACGAAAAGGCGGCGTTTCCGCCGCCCTGTATTGAACGAGTGTTAAGATGTCTGATGTCCTGCCGCCCCGCGCCACCGCCACCGCCGCTGACCGTCCGACGATCCGTTCTGTGGCCCGCCGCGGCCTTCTGCTGCGGCCGCTGCTGGCTGGTGCGCTGGCGGCGCTGGCGGGGCCCGCGCTGGCGGACCCGTGCGTCATCAGCGGGAATACAGCCACCTGTTCCGGCCAGCCCGATCTGCCCTTCGCCGTCAACGGGTTCTATTCGGTGACCGTTTCGGACCTGAGCGCCGATCTGGCGCCTGCGGCCGGAACCGGCATCGTGGTGATGACGAACACCGGCGATGCAGGTGTCCAGGCGCCGGAGGGGCAGCTTGTCTTCGACGATGCAGGCCATGGCTTCACCACCAGCGGCGCAAGCGGGCTGGTGCTGACGCTTGCGGGGGGCAACGGCGGCTTTGGCGGCCAACAGGGCGGCATGGGCAACTTCGGGCAGTTGTCCGTGACGGCGGGCACCGTTTCGGTATCCGGCGCGGGTGCCGTGGCGGGGGCGCTTCTGTCCAAGGGCGGTGATGGCGGCGCGGGCCTTTACCAGCCCGAGACACCGGATCACGACGGGGTCATCGGGGGGGCCTCGGGGCCCGGTGGGGGCATCGCCGGGCTGGACCCGGCCTCGTCGCTTCAGGTGCAGGTGACCCAGATGACGCTGGCCGACGGGGCGGCCGGCTTCATCGTGACCGCCGATGGCGGGGCGGGCGGTTCGGTGCCGTCGTCCGACCAGACGGTGGGCGGAACCGGCACCACCGGCAGCGCCGGGGGCGATGGCGGGGCGGGCGGCACGCTCGAGGCCAGGGCCACGCTGGGCAGCGTGACGCTGAACGGTGCGGGTACCGCGGTGATCTCGGCCAGATCATCCGGCGGGCAGGGCGGTGACGCCGGCGCGGTCGTGGCAATCGACTCTGTGGGGACCGGCGGCAGCGAAAAGGGCCTTGGCGCGAGCGGCGGCGTCGGGGGGGCCGGCGGCGACGTGCATCTGGATGCCAACCTGACGGTGCAGGGCACGGTGACCCCGGGCTTTGCCGCCGTCCTGGCCGAGTCGCGCGGTGGAAATGGCGGCAACGGAAGCGACGTCGCCGGCAACAGCGATTCGATCAGCGGCGCCGGCGGCGCCGGCGGGGCGGGCGGTTCGGTGCAGGTGGGCGGACCATCGGGCAGCAACGAGTTCCTGACGATGAACGTGGCCCTTGCCGGGGACCAGTCGCATGTTCTTGTCGCGCGCAGCTATGGCGGGGCGGGTGGCAATGGCGGCACGTTGCAGAATTCCTTCGGCACCCAGGGCCCGGGCGGGGCTGCGGCGGGGGGCGGCGATGCCGGGTCGGTCTTTGCCACGGTCGTGGGAACGGCCTCGACCGCGGGCAGCGGCGCGGGCGCGCTGATCCTGCAATCCGTCGGCGGCTTTGCCGGAACGGGGGCCGATGCCTATGGCGCAGGCGGGCAGAGCCACGGCGATGGCGGGACCGTCACGCTGGGGCTGACCGCGCAGGCGGGGGCTGGCGGATACGGGCTGCTGACCACGGGCGACCAGTCGGATGCGGTCGTCGCGCAATCGGTGGGCGGCGGTGGCGGGTCGGCGTTCCAGACGCTGGGCCTGACGGGCCTGGGCGGCGCCAATCTGGCCGGCGGCAACGGCAACACCGTGACCCTGTCGCTCAGCGGCACGGTGATCGCGACCCAGGGCACGTTCTCGCGCGGGGTCTTCGCCGACAGCATCGGCGGGGGCGGCGGCAGCGGCGGGCCGAACACCACGATCAGCAGCATCGGGGCGGCCGGGGGAACCGGCGGCAACGGCGGCGCGGTCAACGTCGCCATCACGAACGCGGTCCAGACCGCGGGCAGCTATTCCGACGGCATCGTCGCATCCAGCATCGGCGGCGGCGGCGGGTCGGCGGTGTCGGCCGACAACCTGTTCCGCATCGGCGGCGACGCAGGCGGCGGTGGCGGCAATGGCGGCGCGGTCACGGTGGCGCTGGGCGGCGGGGTGGCGACGCAGGGCATCAGCGCCGATGGCGTCTTTGCCCAGTCGATCGGCGGCGGCGGCGGAGACGGTGCCAATACGGTGGCCACGGGCCTTGCCTATGTGCAGGCCATCGGTGGCAAGGGTGGAACGGCCGGCACGGGCGGGAATGTCAGCGTGTCCGACCTGGCCGGGGCGTCCGGCGCGATCACGACCACGGGCGACCAGTCGCGCGGGGTCTTCGTGCAGTCGCTGGGTGGCGGCGGCGGAAGCGGCGGCAGTGCGGTCACCGCGGGCGTGCTGACCGGGTTCAGTCTGGGGATCGGCGGCGACGGAGGTGGCGGAGGCAGTGCCGGAACCGCCACCGTCGCCCTGACGCAGGACGTGACGACCTCGGGCCAGATGGCCGACGCGGTGATGGCGCAGTCGATCGGCGGCGGGGGCGGCGCCGGGGGCGGCGTGGTGAACGCGAATTTCCTGACCGGCGTGGATGTCACGACCACGGTCGGCGGATCGGGCAAGGGCGGCGGCGATGCGGGCGCGGTGACGGTCACGACCTCGGGCGCGATCCGCACCAGCGGGGCACAAAGCGCAGGCATCGTGGCACAGGCGACCGGCGGCGGCGGCGGGCATTCCGGGATGATCGTGGCGAACACCTCGCTCGCGCTGTCGACCATCGGTGTCACCGTGGGCGGGCAGGGCGGCAAGGGCGGCAGCGCACTGGGCACGGTCACGGTGACTGCCAACGGCAGCGTGGCAACCACCGGCATGATGGCCGAGGGGATCGTTGCGCGCTCGACCGGGGGCGGCGGCGGCGACGGCAAGATGCAGGTCGCAACCCAGGATCTTCAGATCAGCACGATCAATGTGGCGGTCGGAAGCAAGGGTGGCGATGCGGGCAATGCCGGCGATGTGGTGGTTGTCGCCAATTCGACCGTCTCGACCCAGGGCGTCCTGTCGAACGCGATCACGGCGGTCAGCACGGGCGGCGGCGGCGGGTCGGCGGGCGGCGTACTGCAGGCCACAGGGTTCACCCTGGGCGATATCGGGGTCACGCTGGGCGGGTCTGGGGGCAGCGGCGGCACCGCGGGGGCGGTGACGGTGACCACCAGCGGCGATATCAGCACCGGCCAATTCCTGTCCGACGGGATCTATGCGGCCTCGATCGGCGGCAAGGGAGGCGATGCGGGTCTGGGACTGGTGCAGGATGCCACGGTCAACGTGGGCACGGTGGGCGGGGTAACGCTTGCGCTGGGTGGCGACGGCGGGCCCGGCGGTACCGGGGGCGCCGTGTCGGTGACCACAGCCAACAGCATCACCACACAGGGCCTGATGTCGGACGGGATCATGGCGCAGTCGGTGGGCGGCGACGGCGGGCGCGCCCGCATGACGGTGGCGGGCGACCTTGTCGACGTGGGCGCGGTCAACGTCGCGGTCGGGGGCAGCGGTGGCGACGGCGGCGCGGCGGGAACCGTCAGCGTCCTGACCCAGACCGCAGGCACGGTCATCCAGACCTCCGGGATCATGGCCAACGGGATCGAGGCGCAAAGCCTTGGCGGGCACGGCGGTGCGGGCGGCTATGTCGCGGAAGGCACCCTGAACGTGGGTGGCGATGCGACCGACGGTCTTTCGGGCGAAGCGGGCGTGACCGTGGGCGGCGGCGGCGCCCCCGGCGGGCGGGGCGGCGCGGTGACGGTGGGCAATGTGTCTGCCATCACGGTCGGCGGCTATTCCAGCACGGGCATCATGGCGCAGTCGATCGGCGGCAACGGCGGCAACGGCGGCAATGTCTATTCGTTCAACGCTGACGTGAACGCCAGCGCGGCGATCAACGTCAACGTCAACGTGGGCGCCGATGCCGGTTTCGGCACGGCCTCGTCGACGGTGGGCGTGACCAACACGGGTGCCATCACCACGCTGGACTATCTTTCGCCCGGCATCCTTGCGCAGTCGGTCGGCGGCAATGGTGGCAATGGCGGATCGAGTTTCGCGGGCCTGCTTCAGCTCGCGTCGTCGGGCAAGTTCACGGTGAATGCGGATGTCGGCGGCTACGGCGGCGGGGGCGGCAACGCCGACGCGGTCACCGTGAAGAACAGCGGCGACATCACCACCAAGCTGGGGGGATCCGATGCGATTTCGGCGCAGTCGATCGGCGGTGGCGGCGGTCGCGGGGGGAATGCGGGCTACATCGGCGCGGACCTGAGCAGCCCGATCGCCCAGACGAGCACGACGCCGTCTGTCACGTTCGGCTTCACGCTGGGCGTGGGCGGCGGCGCGGGCAACGGTGCCACCGCGGGCGCCGTGAACGTCACCAACAGCGGCGCCATCCTGACCTTCGGAGACCGTGCGCGCGGCATCTTCGCGCAATCGGTTGGCGGCGGCGGCGGCGATGGCGGCACCGCCTCGTCGACCAGCTTTGCGCTGAGCGATATCTGCAACAACGCCACGCGCGACAAGTACATCTGCCAGTCGAAGGTCGATCCGACGAAGAACGAGGACGGGGTCTCGCTGAACCTGTCGCTGACCATGGGCGGCACCGGAGGGGGTGGTGGAGACGGCAATGCGGTCACGGTGAACAACACCGGGTCGATTGCGACCGACGGTCAACTGAGCCACGCGATCTATGCGCAATCCGTAGGGGGCGGCGGTGGTATCGGCGGCGAAGGCGCGCTGGGGGTCGAGGCCTGGACCTCGAACCAGGCGATCATCACCGCAACCGATCTGCCCAGCAACGTGATGCCCTCGTTCAGCAGCATCGACATCGTCCTGGGCGCTTCGGGCGGCGGGGGCGGCAACGGCGGGGCGGTGCAGGTCACGAACGCGGGCGCGCTGTCGGTCAGCGGGCCGGTCACCTTCGATGCGACCAAATACACCGGCTACACGGGCGTTGTGCCGAACATGCTGAGCTTCGTCGCGGGTGGCACCGGCATCTTTGCGCAGTCGGTCGGTGGCGGCGGTGGCGATGGCGGGGCAGGATCTTCCGGCTTTAGCGCGGTCCTGACCATCGCGAACCGCGGTGGCGGCGGCGGCAACGGCGGCGCGGTGACGGTGAACAACACCGGCAGCATCGTGAACACCTCGGGCTTCAGCGGCACCGGAATCTTTGCGCAATCGGTGGGCGGCGGCGGCGGCAAGGCGGGGGATGTCGGCCTTGCCTTCTCGGACCCCGGCGAATACGCGAACATCGGCGCGGGGTTGGCGATCGCGCTAAGCCCCGGCGCGGGCGGCGATGGCGGCACCGTCACAGTGTCCAGCGGCGGGCTGATCCATACCACAGGCGTCGCCTCGGACGGCATCGTGGCGCAGTCGGTTGGCGGTTCGGGCGGCATCGCGGCGACCCAGGACGACGCCAAGACCACGATCTTCGTGGGCAGCGGCAATGCGCCCGGCAATGGCGGCGACGTGTCCGTGACAGCCGATGCGCCGATCACCGTGGATGGCGCGGGGTCGGTCGGCGTGGTGGCGCTGAGCGCGGGGGGCGCGGCATCGGGCAACACGAGCGGGGCCGTCACCGTGAACGTCAATGCGGCGATCACCGCGGGTGGCCAGCGCGGCGCTGGGCTTCTGGCCAGCAGCAACAGCTACCAGAACCAGGCCACGGGTGACGTGACCATCAACGTCAACCAGGGCGGCTCGGTCAGCACGGGCGCCACCGGCGGCGCGGCGGTCACGGTGCTGTCGGGCGGCGCCAACTCTGCCATCAACAACGCAGGCACCATCGCCACGGCCAATCCGGGGGGCTACGCGATCAGCGTCCAGTCCGCCAACGTCTTCTCGATCGCAAACGCGGGCACCCTGACCGGATCGGTGCAGGCCAGCTCGATCAGCGAGGGCGGGACGGTCGGCCAGTTCTTCTTCGACAACGTCGGCACGTTCAACAGCGGAACCTCGGTGAACATCGGCGGGATCGGCAGCGTGGTCCGCCAGGAAGGCACGATTGCGCCGGGTGGGTCGGGCAGCATCGCCAGCACCACCATCACCGCCAACTCGATCTTCCTGACGGGAGGCAGCATCTACGACGTCGATTTCGATCCGTCGACCCAGGTCGCGCCGGGCGTTGCCTCCTCGGATCTGCTCACCCTGAAATTCCCCGACAATGCGGTGGGGCCTCTGGTCTACGTTGCCCCGACGATCGTGCCGAACCCCGTCGGCGGTGCCCCGCTGCAACGTTCAGGGGTGGCCTATATCCTAAACGCGGCGCAGAGCTTCGATACCTCGCTGGTGACGGTCAACAATACGGCCACGGCGCAATACACGCTGTCGACCACCACAAGCCACACCCCCGGCATGACCACGGTGGTGCTGGGCTATACGCTTGATCCGACGCCCTGGGACGGGGCGCTGAGCGGCAGCGCCGGGGGCTATGCCGGGCTGAACGCCAATCACCAGAGCTTCGGCGTCTATCTGGATCACCTGCTGTTCTCGCCCCCGGCGGGGGCAGATCACGGCCTGCTGGCCGGGCTGGCGCAGGACGTGCTGGGCGCGCCCACCCCATCGGCGCTATTGGCGCTGAGCAACGGCTACATTGCCGACGAGGCGCTGGCCGTGCCGGATTCCAGCTATCTTGCCGGGCTGGCATTCTCGGACGAACTGCACAGTTGCGGGCGGGCCGACTCCGCGGGCACCCTGCATTTCGAGGCCGAGGGTGAATGTGCCTGGGGCCGGGTCTACGCCCGGTCGCAGCGCGATACCCCCGCCGGGCCCGGCGCGGCCTACCGCGAGAAGGTCGGCGGGCTGACCGTGGGGCGGCAGGCGCTGGTCGCGCCCGATACCTTCCTTGGCTATGCGTTCAGCTTCGAATCCGCTTCGCTCGATTTCGGCCAGGGCGACGGCAGCGTGACCCGCGGCATGGCGGGCGCGGTGATGAAGTGGGATCTGGGCCGGATGATGGTTGCGGGCTCGCTGGAAGGCGGCGTGTTCTCGGCCAGCACGGTGCGCAGCTTCACGGCGGGGGGCATGACCCAGACCGCCACCGGCAAGCCGCAGGGCGAGTATCTGGCGGCGCACCTTCGTCTGAACAGCCGAACCGATACGGGCGCGGCATTCATCGACCCGACGCTGGACCTGGGGCTTGGCTGGATGCACCAGCGCGCCTATTCCGAAGCCGGCGCCGGGGCCTACGGGATGAATGTCGCTGCGTTGAACGAGCTGTCGCTCAGCGTGAACCCGTTCGTGTCGTTCGGGCGGAAGGTCACGCTGAACGGGAAACCCGGGCAGGTGTCCTTCCGGCTGGGTGCCCTGGGGCTGATCGGCCGGGCGCCGGTGGTCCAGCAAAGCTTCCTGGGCGGTGGCGGCGGAAGCTTCGCGGTGCAGGGCCAGCACAGCCGACTTTTCGCGGATTTCGGTGCGGGGCTTGACCTGCAGCTTTCGGAAGGGCTGTCGCTGCGGACCGAAGTCGACGCTCTCGTGGCCAGTCACCAGACCTCGTACGGGGTGCGGATGCGCCTGAACTACGCGTTCTGAGCGCGGGCGACTCGGCCTGCCATCCTGGCCCCGCCGCAGTGCCGGACGGGGCCAGTCGGTCTCAGATTGACAATTCGCGATCACGATTTCGCCGAAAATCCCCGGAACGGCGGGAATTTGTCATGATTCCCGCCGCGGTTGCGTGCAGGCGTCAAATTTCAGCCCTATTGACGCGCGATGACGGGGTGCTCAACGTCAGAAGGAGTCTGGCCGTTGGGGCATGGGGCAATGATGACGGTCTGGCGCAACCTGGTGGAGTACACCTCGCAAGGGCTGAAGCGCATCCTTCGGCAACCGCTGTCGCAGGATATGACCATCAGTCTGCGCGATTATGCCATCGTGGGCCGGGCGCTGTTCTGGCAGCGGCAGGTGTCGTTCATCATCGCGCTGGCGGTGGGGGCGATCTATTTCGACCCGCGCCTTGCGCTGGCGTCGGGCATTCTCGTGCTGTCATCCGAGGTCTTCGACGCCTGGTGCTTTCGTCGGCTGCTGGCCAGAGAGCAGGCGGCGCAGCCGTTGCTGCGCTGGCGGTTGCTGCTGATCTACCTCGGCACCGTTCTCAGCGCGGGAATGGTGGCGTTCTACGCGATCTGGATCAGCATCGGCGAGGTGCCGGGCAACCATTTCGTGCCGCTGTTCCTGCTGTTTGCCGCCTCGCTCTTTGCGGCGATGCACAATCACCAGATCATCTCGGTCATCAGCCTTCGCCTGGCGATCTATGGCGCGACCTTCCTCGCGATTCCGATCCGCGACCTCGTGTTGCACCAGCCGGGGTTCGATTCGCCCCTGTGGACACAGTTGATCATCGCGATCATCGTTTTCTACTTCATGGTCGAGTGCGCGCGGGCGTTCCGCAAGCTCTACATCACCCAACGCCGCCAGATCGAGGCGCTGAAGGTCGAGCATGAACAGGCCATGGTCGCCTCGCGCGCCAAGTCCGACTTCCTGTCGATCGTCAGCCACGAACTGCGCACGCCGATGACCTCGATCCTGGGGTCCGTGATCCTGGCGCGGTCAGGCAAGCTGGGCCAACTGCCCGAGCGGATCGACAAGATCCTGGGCATCGCGCAATCGAACTGCGCGCGACTGGCCGATCTGATCAATGATGTCCTTGACCTGCAGAAGATCGAGGCGGGCAAGATGAGCTTCGCCTTCGAGGAGATCCATCTGCAGGCGTTCGTGCAAAGCGCCATCGCCATGAACGCCCCCTATGGCGAGCGTTTCCGCGTGAACTATGTGCCCGACCTGCCCGCCGAACCGATCTACGTCTCTTCCGACCGGAACCGGCTGAACCAGGTACTGGCGAACCTTTTGTCGAACGCGGCGAAGTTCTCGTTCGAAGGCGGAACGGTCACCGTGCGGATCGACGCCGGGCCCGAGCGCGTGCGCCTTCTGGTGATCGACCGTGGCGTGGGCCTGGCAGAGGCGCACCGAAAGCTGGTGTTCGACGAATTCAGCCAGGTGGAATCGCCCGATGTCCGCCGCAGCAGCGGCACCGGGCTGGGCATGAACATCTCGAAGCGGCTGATGGAATCGCTGGGTGGGACGATCGACTACATGAAGAACGACGGGCCGGGCACGACCTTCTTCATCGAGTTGCAGCGCATTCCCGCCCCGGCGGCCACCCGCAATTCGCTTGCGGCCTAGAGCGGCCGCACCATCCGGGTGACCGAGGCGATGCCGAACAGCGGCCCCACCACCCCCGTGCGCATCGAGTGCCGGGCCGTGAACCCCAGCCGTTCGTAAAGCGCCCGCGCGCGGGTGTTGCCATCGGCCACATCCAGCCACACTTCCCCATGACCACGGGTCCGGGCTTCGTGGCAGAGGGCGGCAATCAGCGCGGTGCCGATGCCCCGGCCGCGCATCGCCGGGGCCACGGCCAGCCCGTCGATCAGGAAGGCCGCCGGGTCGTGATCCTGGGCCAGCAGGTGCAGCGCGGCGGCGCGCCAGGCGGCGCCGCCGCGGCCATAGACCGCCGCCATGTCGGGCCAGCGACCGATGGCGAAGGCGCCCGCGGCGGTGCGGAACCCGCCCAGCCCGATCAGCTGCCCGTCGGCGTCGCAGGCGCTCAGCACCTGGTCTTCACGCATCACCCGCGCGAGGTAGGCCAGTGCCTGCGGTTCGGGCCCCAGGGTGCGGCCCAGTTTTTCGGCGAAGGCCTGCCAGTAAAGAAAAGCGGCCGCGCTGCGCTGCGCGGCCGGAACGCCGGGACGGATGGCTACGCCCGACATGATGGCCGCCTTGCGGTGGCGCTAGAAGTCGGAATAGGCCGCATTGCTGCGCGGTTCGTCGGGGTTGTTCGCCGTGCCGTTCGGGATGACGACCCCGTCCTGGTAGGTCGTGATGGCGGTGACACCCGGCAGCTTTGCGAAGCCGCGCATGAACTTGCGCGGGAAGAGCGAGGTGTGCACCTGGCCGTTCAGCCCCGGCAGCGAGGCCAGCAGCGACGATGTCGCATCGGCGCAGAACGCCTGCGACACCCAGCCGTGGTTTTCGGCCTTCTGCAGCGCGTCCTCGGCCAGCTCGGGCGAGACCGGCAGGGTCATCGTCACCGCGTGGAACCCCTTGCCCGACTGGAAGGTCAGATAGGCCTGCAACACCTCTGGCGTGACACCATAGATCACGTCGCCGCGCTGCGGTGCCGCGGGCTTGCCGTTGATGCTTGCCTGGAAGCTGCCCGCCGGATCGAAGATGACCCGCTGCGAGGCGTTGATGATCAACGCGCTGTGCGCGCCCACCCCGGTCGCGGTTCGGATCGATGTCACCAGCGTCAGGCTGGGCGGGCTGGGGTCGTGGTAGCGCACATGCTCCACCACCTGCACCGGGGCCACAGGGCGCCCGGAGCCGCAGGCCGACAACAGCAGAAGCCCGCCAAGGATGACGAGGCCCGTGAGAATGCGGCGCATCGGCAGCGGATCAGCCGTTCACGAGTGCGATGAAGACAAGAAGGCAGACGACGATGACTGCACCCCAGGCAACCATGCGCACGAAGCCTTCGAAGGTCTTCTCGTGCTTGCGGATGTCCATCGTTCCGCGAACGTGTTCGCCCATAGTCCTGCTCCCCTAAGCGTTGCTTTTCCGTGCCATACCCGATTCATCCCGGGCTGTCACGCCCGCAAGGGCGCCTCGGCCCGCCAGAGCCAGGCGCCGTCGTCGCGCCGGTGGCGGCGGACATGGCCGCGCGCCAGCAGGTGGTTCAGGTGGGCCACCGCCTCGACCAGCGCAAGACCGTATTCGCCCTCGCCGATCTCGCGCTTGAAAAGCGGCGCGAAGCAGTCGGCGGCGGTGCGGTCAAGCTGCAGGTGATCCATCAGGCGTGACAGCGCCCCTTCGTGGTTCTCGACCATCTGGGCCAGCCGCAGCGGAAGGCCCGTGAAGGGCAGCTTGTGTCCGGGCAGCACCAGTTGGTCTGGCCGCGCGAACGGGCGGAAGGCGGCGCAGCTTGCGATCCATTCGCCCACGGGGTCGGCGCCGGGCTCGGTGGCATAGACCCCCAGGTTGGCCGAGATCGAGGGCAGAAGCTGGTCGCCGCCAAGGATCAGCGGCTCGTCCTCGCACCACAGCGTCGCATGCTCGGGCGCGTGGCCGTGGCCGATGCGGACCCGCCAGTCGCGCCCGGCAAGGCGCAGCCGGTCGCCGTCCTGCAACCGGGTGTAGCCCAGCGGCAGGGGGCTGACGATGTCGGCGAAGTTGAAGGGCCGCTCGGTCAGCCGCCTGGTGTAGATCGCCGGGTCCATGCCCGCCGCGCGCCAGAAGGCCAGCGTCTCGGGCTTTGGCACCTCTTCCACGTCCAGCACCAGCATCCGCGCCAGAAGCCAGGCCGTGCGTGTCGTCAGCAGATCCGCGCCCCGTTCCTGGAACCAGCCCGCAAGACCGATGTGGTCGGGGTGGTGGTGGGTGGCGATCACCCGGCTCACCGGGCGGCCCCGCAGCGGGCCCGCCAGCAGCCGGTCCCAGATCGCGCGGGCGCGGCGGGTGTCGAAGCCGGTATCCACCACCGTCCAGCCCGCGCCATCGTCCAGCGCGTAGACATTGACGTGGTCAAGCTTCATCGGCAGCGGCAGGCGCATCCACAGGATGCCTTCGGCCACCTCCACCGCCTCGCCCTCGGCCGGCGGGGTCTCGAACGGATAGCGGATCGCGGCGGCGTCCATCACGCGCAGAGATCTTCGATGCTGAGCGCGTAAAGCCCCGCGGCGCCTTCCCGCGCCTCGGCCAAGAGGCCCGCGTAGCGCGGCAGAAGCCGGTGGATGAACACCGCGGCCAGACGGCTGCGCGGCCCGGCGCCGCCTTCGGCCAGGGCGGCGCGCAGGTGGAAATGGGCACCCAGCACCAGCGCGAAGGCGTGCAGGTAGGGCACCGCCCCGGCGAACCGGTCCTGCATCCCGGCCGCCACCATCGCCTCGGTCGCCTCGCGCAGCGATTCCGAGGCCGACCACACGGCATTGGCCAGCGGCGCCAGCGTCCCGCGGGCGGCCTCGGCGGCGGATTGCACCTCCTCCAGCAGGCGCCAGGCGGCTTCGCCCCCGTCCATCATCTTGCGGCCCACCAGATCCATCGCCTGGATCCCGTTGGTGCCCTCGTAGATCGCGGTCACCCGCACGTCGCGCAGGAACTGACTGGCGCCGGTTTCCTCGATGAAGCCCATGCCGCCGTGAACCTGCACGCCCTCGTTCGCCACATCCATGCCCACCTCGGTGCCGTAGGCCTTGGCGATCGGGGTCAGGACGGCTGCCCGGGCGGCCCATTCGGCGGTGCCGGTCGCGCGCGCCATGTCGATCGCCGCCGCGCAGGACAGCCCGATGGCGCGGGCGGCAAACACCTTGGCCTTCATCGTGGCCAGCATCCGGCGCACGTCGGCATGATCGACGATGGTGCCGCCGCCCTCGACCGGGGTCTTGCCCTGCTTGCGGTCCAGCGCATAGGCCAGCGCGTGCTGGTAGGCGGCCTCGGCCACGCCCACGCCCTGCACGCCCACCGCAAGGCGGGCGTTGTTCATCATGGTGAACATGGCCCGCATCCCGTCGTGCGTCTCGCCGACCAGCCAGCCGGTGGCGCCATCATACTGCATCACCGCGGTGGGCGAGCCGTGCAGGCCCAGCTTGTGTTCCAGGCTGACCACCTTCAGGCTGTTGCGCACCCCCGGATTGCCCGCGGCGTCGGGGATGAACTTGGGCACCATGAACAGGCTGATCCCCTTGGTGCCGGGGCCCCCGTCAGGCAGCCGAGCCAGCACCAGATGGCAGACGTTGCCCGCCAGGTCGTGATCGCCCCAGGTGATGTAGATCTTCTGCCCGGTGACCGCGTAGCTGCCATCGCCGTTCGGCTCGGCCCGGGTGCGCAGTGCGCCCACGTCGCTGCCCGCCTGCGGTTCGGTCAGGTTCATGGTGCCCGTCCATTCGCCGGAAATCAGCTTGGGCAGGTAGGTGGCCCGGATCTCGTCGCTTGCGTGGTGTTCCAGCGCGTCGATCTGTCCCTGGGTCAGCAGAGGGTTCAGTTGCAGCGCAAGGCAGGCGCCCGACATCATGTCGTTCACCGCCGTGGTCAGGGTGACGGGCAGGCCCATCCCGCCATGTTCGGGGGTCGAGGAGATGGCGACCCAGCCGCCGTCGCGGATCGCGCCATAGGCCTCGGCATAGCCGGGCGAGGTGCGCACGACCCCGTTTTCCAGCCGGGCCGGATGCTTGTCGCCGCTGCGGTTCACCGGGGCCAGCACCGTGTCGCAGAGTTTCGCGGCCTCGGTCAGGATCGCCTCGGTCACCTCGGCGGCCTCGGCGTAGCGCGGCGTGGCGGTGACATCGCGGTAGCCGATCACATGGTCCAGCAGGAATCGGAACTCTCCGACCGGGCTTTGGTAGGGCATCGGGCTCTCCTCCGTGCGCGGCTTGGCTTTACGCCCCGCCGCGCGTATGTGAACTGCGCTGGGGAAAAGCTGGTGCAGACCCCCCGCGGGATCAAGTTCAACGCCACGTCACGAGATGCAAGCCCCGAACGCGACAGAACGGCTTCTGCCAACGCCCGAAGGGCTTTCCCGCGCCGCTGCCCTGCTGGCGGCGGGCGAGCTGGTCGCCTTTCCGACCGAGACGGTCTATGGCCTCGGCGGCGACGCGCGCAACGGGCGGGCGGTGGCGGGGATCTTTGCCGCCAAGGGGCGTCCCGCCTTCAATCCGCTGATCGTGCATGTTCCCGATCTTGATGCCGCGCGCGCACTGGCCACGGTGGGGCCCGCCGCCGAACGGCTGGCGGCGGCGTTCTGGCCGGGGCCGCTGACGCTGGTGCTGCCGGTCCGGCCCGAGGCGGGGCTTTCGCCGCTGGTCACCGCGGGGCTGCCCACGGTGGGCCTGCGGGTGCCTGCGCATCCGGTGGCGCAGGCCCTGCTGCGGGCCTTCGACGGGCCGGTGGCGGCGCCCTCGGCCAACCCGTCGGGCCGGGTCAGCCCGACGCGTGCGGCGCATGTGATGGATGGGCTTTCCGGCCGTATCGCCGCGGTGCTGGATGGCGGGGCCTGCCCGGTGGGGGTGGAATCGACCATCGTGGGGCTGGCGGGCGACCCCACGCTGCTGCGCCCCGGTGGCGTCCCGGTCGAGGCGCTGGAGGACTGCCTGGGGGCGCCTCTGGCGGCGGCGGGGCCGGGCATCGTGGCGCCGGGGCAGCTTGCCTCGCATTACGCGCCGGGGGCGGCGGTGCGGCTGAATGTCACGGCGCCGGGGCCGGGCGAGCTGTGGATCGGGTTCGGGCCGGACACGGCGGCGGCAGAGCTGAGCCTTTCCCCCTCGGGCGATCTGGTCGAGGCGGCGGC
>JAJZVD010000101.1 GCA_021845805.1 Pseudomonadota bacterium
GGGGGCCGCGGCCCCCGTTCCCTGTCACTTCCAGCAGGAGACCAGCACCGTCATCCTGGCGCCGAGCGCGGCAAGGTCCACCGGCGCGAGTGCGGGGGCCGGATCGGCGGCGGCGAGCGTCGCCCCCTGGCCTGCGACCGCGGCGGCGATGGGCTGGGCGCCGGCCGCATAGGCCACGCTGGCGGGCAGCACCTTGCCCGGCGCGGCGGGCTTCGGCAGCAGCATCCCCACCAACGCCCCCGAGGCATCAAGCACCGGCCCCCCCACATCGCCCGGCAGCGCGCTCAGCGTCAGGCGGCGCAGGTCGGCTTCGCCGTTCAGGCCCGTTCCGGCATCGAAGGCGCCCAGCGTCAGCACAGCCTGCGGCAGCACCCCGCCATACGAGAACCCGGCCACCGCCACCGGCGCCTTGGCCACCGGCAGCGCGGTCGCGATCCGGGCGACGGCGCGCGGTGCGATCGGCTCTTCGGGCTTCAGCAGGGCGATCCCCAGCGCGTCGTCGCGATAGGCGACCTTCGCCGTGTGGTTGGCGCCGAAGCTGACGCGGCCGCAGCCTTGCAGCACCTCGGTCGTGGTCAGCACGTCGCCATCGCGGTCCACATAGAAGCCCGAGCGGGCGATCACCGGCTTGCGCGGCTCCAGCCCCGCCACCATCCCCGCCTTCTGCGCGGGGCTCAGCGGCACCATCGTGGCATCCAGCGCCTGCGGCCCGGTCACCCGGAAGCTGCCCCGCATCGCCGCCAGCACCCGCGCCATCCGCGCCTCTTTCCCGGGGGTCCAGGACAGCAGCCAGCCCTTCACCGCATCGCCTGCCACCTCGGCGTGGATGACGGTGTGAACCGTGTCGTTCGTCCCCTCGATGTCGAAGCCGCGATCGGTCAGGCTGCGCGGCCCGGCCGCGGGCACGATGGTCATCTGTTGCAGCCGGTCGTAAAGCCCCGGCAGGCTGGCCGATCCGCCCGGCTGGCTGATCAGCACCACCTGCACGCCGCTGTCGCCGCGCGCCCCGTAATGCGCGAAGGGCGGCTGATAGACGGGCCCTCCCAGCAGCGCGGTGGGCAGGTCGATCGAAATCCCCGCGTTGTCGTCCTGCACCGTTTTCAGACCCAGCGCAGCCTGATCGGCGCGATAGCCATCGATCAGGGTGCGGCGCTGGGCCGTGGTCAGCACGCCCGTGGGCTCCAGCCCCTGTGCCTGCTGCCAGGCGGCCATCGCGTTGCGGGTGCCGGGGCCGAAGGCGCCGTCGATCCCGCCGGAATACTGCCCGCTCCAGGCCAGCGCGCGCTGCAACTCCATCCGGTCGTCCGCGCTCATCAGCGCCTCTGACTGGCGCGCCTCGGCGGGGGTTTCGGTGTCGGGCGCGGGCAGGGCCGCCGCTGTGGGCGCGGCCGGTGCCGCCGCAGCAACCGCAGGTGCGACCGGGGCAACAGGCGCCGCGGCGGCGGTGGTTTCGGCGGGGGCAACCGCCGTTGTGGCCCCCGTTGTGGCCCCCGTGTCGGCCCCAGTGCCGACCGTGGTGCCGACCGCGCTGCCGGCTTGCGCGGCGGGGGCATCGACCGTGGGCCAGAACCGGGCGCCATAGGCATGCGCGTCGCTGACGTAGCTGTCATGCGGCACCGCGCCCGCCGCCAGCAGCCGCTGCAGCGTGCCGGGCGCCTGATCCGCCGCATAGGGACCCAGCGCGATCGCATACCACCCCGAGGGCAACTGGAACCCCGCCACGTTGGGGAACTGATGGGCATAGCGGGCGGCGGCTTCCTGCGCCTGCTGCAGCGTCGGCTGGGCCTCGATCTGCACCCAGGCCAGCGGCTGCGCGGCGCCCGGCGCGGCGCCCGGCGCGGCGATCGTGCCGCCTGCCGTCTGCGCGCCCGCGGGGGCCGCGATCCCCCCTGCCACACCCAGGGAAACCGCCGTCAAAAGAACAAGTGCCGTCCGCATTAGCCCGTTTTCCTTGCAAGGATCGAATAAGGATCGCTACATGCCCGGACCCTATCAGGGCCGCGCCGGGAAATGCACGTCAATATTCCCGGCGCAGGGCCGCGCTGCCGTTGACCCCCGCGCCTGCCTTGCCTATGGAGAAGCCGCTTTTCCAGAGGTGGACCATGGCCGGAACCGACAGCGCCCCCCGCAGCTTCCAGGAGATCATCCTGCGGCTTCAGTCCTACTGGGGCGCGCGCGGTTGCGCCGTGCTTCAGCCCTATGACATGGAGGTGGGCGCGGGCACCTTCCACCCGGCCACCACGCTGCGCAGCCTTGGCACGCGGCCCTGGGCGGCCGCCTATGTCCAGCCCTCGCGCCGCCCGACCGACGGGCGCTATGGCGAGAACCCGAACCGCCTGCAGCACTACTATCAGTACCAGGTCCTCATCAAACCCTCGCCGCCCGATCTTCAGGATCTCTACCTCGGCTCGCTCGAGGCGATCGGCATCGACACCAGCCTGCACGACATCCGCTTTGTCGAGGACGACTGGGAAAGCCCGACGCTGGGCGCCTGGGGTCTGGGCTGGGAGGTCTGGTGCGACGGGATGGAGGTGAGCCAGTTCACCTATTTCCAGCAGGTCGGCGGGCACGATTGCCACCCCGTGTCGGGCGAGCTGACCTATGGCCTGGAACGGCTGGCGATGTATGTCCTTGGCATCAATCATGTGATGGACATGCCCTTCAACGACCCCGCCGCGCCGATCCCGCTGACCTATGGCGACATCTTCCGCCAGACCGAACAGGAATACAGCCGGTGGAACTTCGACCAGGCCGACACCGCGATGCTGCTGAAGCACTTCGAGGATGCCGAGGCCGAATGCGACCGCATCCTGACCGCGGCCCAGCCCGACAAGGCCGGGCGCACCATCGTCATGGCGCATCCCGCCTATGACCAGTGCATCAAGGCCAGCCACCTCTTCAACCTGCTCGACGCCCGCGGCGTGATCTCGGTCACCGAACGGCAGGCCTACATCGGCCGCGTCCGCGCTCTGGCCAAGCGCTGCGCCGATGCCTTCGTCACCACCGAGGCGGGCGGGGGGCAGGCGGCGTGAACGGCAAGATCGTCGCGGGCAGCATCGTCCTTTGCGCGGCCCTGGCGGGGGGCGGGCTGTGGTACACCCAGCAATATGCCTATTACACCGTCATCGACCCGGCCCGGGCGCCGCAGATGACGCTGGTGCCTGCCACCGGCGGCGCCCCGGTGCCGCTGGTGATCTCGGGGTTCACGGGGATCGATTCCACCTCGTCGCCGATCCGGTTCCGCGCCTGCTTCACCACCGCCACGCCGCTGACCGAACTGGCGGCGAACTACGCCCCCTACCAGCAGGCGACCCCGCTGATCGGGCCCTACTGGTTCTCGTGCTTCGATGCCGCGGCGCTGACCCGCGCGCTGGCCGATGGCACGGCCCGGGCCTTCCTGGCGCAGAAGGGCGTGGCCCCCGGCGTCGACCGGGTGATCGCGGTGCTGCCCGATGGCCACGCCTATGCCTGGCAGCAGCTTGACCCTGCCGTGCCCCAAGACACCTCCATGGAAGAGTGATCCCATGCCCGACCTGCTGATCGAACTCTTTTCCGAAGAGATCCCGGCCCGGATGCAGCCGCGTGCCCGCGAGGATCTGCGGAAGCTGGTGACCGATGGTCTGGTCGAGGCGGGGCTGACCTATGCCCATGCCGCGGCCTTTTCGACCCCGCGCCGCCTGACGCTGGCGGTCGAGGGGCTGAGCGCCGAAAGCCCCACCCTGCGGGAAGAGCGCAAGGGCCCGCGCGCCGATGCCCCCGCCGCCGCGATCGAGGGCTTCCTGCGCGCCACCGGCCTGACACGCGACCGGCTGGAGGAGCGGGCCGACAAGAAGGGCGGCGCCACCCTCTTTGCCGTGATCGAAAAGCCCGGCCGCCGCGCGCCCGAGATCGTGGCCGAAGTGCTGGAGCGCGTGATCCGCAGCTTTCCCTGGCCGAAATCCATGCGCTGGGGCGCAGGCAGCCTGCGTTGGGTGCGCCCGCTGCATTCGATCCTGTGCATCCTGACCACCGAGGCGGGGGCCGAGGTCGTGCCGCTGACCGTCGACGGCATCGCCGCTGGCAACACCACCCGCGGCCACCGCTTCATGGCGCCCGCGGCCTTTCCCGTCACCTCCTTCGACGACTACGCCGCGAAACTGCGCGCGGCCCGCGTCATCCTGGACCCGGCCGAACGCGAGGCGGCGATCTGGCACGATGCCACCACCCAGGCCTTCGCGCAGGGGCTGGAGGTGGTGGAAGACCGCGGCCTGCTGGCCGAGGTGGCCGGTCTGGTCGAATGGCCCGTGGTGCTGATGGGCCCCATCGGCGAGGATTTCCTGGGCCTGCCGCCCGAGGTGCTGCAAACCTCGATGAAAGAGCACCAGAAGTTCTTCTCGGTGAAGAACCCCAGGACCGGCCGGATCGAGAAGTTCATCACGGTCGCCAACCGCGAAACCGCCGACCACGGCGCCACCATCCTGCAAGGCAACGGCAAGGTGCTGGCCGCCCGCCTGTCGGATGCCCGCTTCTTCTGGGAAAACGACCTGCGCACCGTCCATGCCATCGGCCTGAAAGGCATGGCCGAGGGGCTGAAGGCCGTGACCTTCCACAACAAGCTGGGTTCGCAATACGAACGGATCGAGCGGATCGCCGCGCTGGCCGCCGAGATCGCGCCCATCGTGCGCGCCGAGCCGGACGAGGCCGACCTCGCCGCCCGCGTGGCCAAGGCCGACCTGCAATCCGCGATGGTGGGCGAATTCCCGGAACTGCAAGGCACGATGGGCGGCTACTACGCCCGCGCCGCGGGCCTGCCCGAGGCCGTGGCCAACGCCTGCAAGGCGCATTACCAGCCGCTCGGGCCCTCTGACGATGTGCCGACCGAGCCCGTCTCGGTCGCCGTGGCGCTGGCCGACAAGATCGACACGCTGACCGGCTTCTGGGCGATCGACGAAAAGCCCACGGGGTCGAAAGACCCCTTCGCGCTGCGCCGCGCCGCGCTGGGGGTGATCCGGCTGGTGCTGGATAATGGGGTGCGGCTGGGCATGCTTGACTACATGCACACCCATCTCGGGACGGTGCAGAAGTCGATTGCTTCGGCCGGCGCGCGCGCGGCCGGGCGAGATACCGGCTCAGTGGTTAAGACTGTCTATCAGGTGACAAGGCCGCATCCAGACGGTCGGCAGGTTGATGTGAACGCCACCGACCTCCTCTCCTTCTTCCACGACCGTCTGAAGGTCTTCCTCAAGGATCAGGGCATCCGCCACGACATCATCGACGCCTGCCTGGCCATGCCCGGCAACGATGACCTCACCCTGCTGGTCAAGCGGGCCGAGGCGCTGTCGGCCTTCCTTGCCACCGAGGATGGCAAGAGCCTACTGCGAGGCTTCAAACGCACGAACATCGTCTCCAAGGAACAGAGTAAGGACAACGTCGAGTACAGCTTCGGCTTCGACGAAAAGTTCTTTGAATATGAAGCGGAAACCGCGCTTTTCGCCGCGCTCGACGCGGCCGAGGCGCGGATCGCCCCGGCGATGACGGCCGAGGATTTCCCCGCCGCCATGGCCGCCATGGCCGCGCTGCGCGCCCCCATCGACGCCTTCTTCACCGCCGTGCAGGTGAACAGCGCCAACGAGATCGTACGCCGCAACCGGCTGAACCTTCTGCACCGCATCCGCGCCATCTGCCTGCAGGTGGCGGACCTGACGAAGGTCGAAGGCTGACACCGGCTTCCCGCGGGCAGGCCGGGGGTCCGGGGGCAGCCCCCCGGCGCTCTGCGCTTGCGCGGGCCCCGATCCGGTATATCCTGCCGCGGCAAGGAAAGGCGCCGCAGTGCAGAAAACACCCCCCGTCACCGATTTCGTCGAGGTCACGCCGGCCGCGCCGATCACCCGT
>JAJZVD010000040.1 GCA_021845805.1 Pseudomonadota bacterium
GATCTGCGCCAGCGCTTCCACGCGCCCATCACGGGCACGCCCACGGTGGAAGGCGGCGTGGTCTATGTGGTGGCGCGCGACTCCTCGGGCTGGGCGCTGGATGCCAAGACCGGCAAGATCCGCTGGCAGCTTGACGGCGATGCGTCGGTGTCCGGCGTGGTGGGCGGCGCGGGCCCCGCGCTGACCGCGCGCTTTGCGCTGCTGCCGTTCCCCTCGGGCCAGTTGATCGGCGCGCTGAAGCCGGGCGGGGCCCAGGTCTGGGCCACCTCGATCGCGGGCCAGAGGCTGGGGCAGGGCTATGCCTCGATGAACGACATCACCGGCGACCCGGTGGTGGTGGGCGACCGTGTCTATGTGGGCAACGCGACCGGTCAGGTGATGGCGCTGGACGCCAACACCGGCGACAAGATCTGGAGCGTGGCCGACGGCGTGGTCAGCCCGGTCTGGGTCGAGGGCGGCTCGGTCTTCTTCGTGTCGGATCAGGCGAAGCTGACGCGGCTTGATGCCGAGACCGGCGCGGTGATCTGGCAGCAGCAACTGCCTTATTATGTGCCGGTCAAGAAGATCAAGAACCGCCGCGACATCTTCGACAACTTCGGCCCGATCATCGCGGGCGGGCGGCTTGTCGTCACCTCGTCGAACGGGCAGGCGATGTTCTTCGATCCGGTCTCGGGTGCCGAGGCGGGGGCGATCAGCCTGGGCGCGGCGGCCTCGACCGACCCGGTCGTGGCGGGGCGCACGCTCTATGTCGTCACGGCGGATGGCAAACTTCGCGCTTTCCGATAGGGGCCAAAGGGTGTAACGGAGCGGTTTGCCGTTTCAGGAGGGGCCATGTCCTTCACCCTTGCCATCGTCGGTCGTCCAAATGTGGGCAAGTCGACCCTGTTCAACCGGCTGGTGGGCCGGAAGCTCGCCCTGGTCGATGACCAGCCCGGGGTGACGCGCGACCTGCGCGAGGGCGCGGCCCGGCTGGGCGACCTGCGCTTTACCGTGATCGACACCGCGGGGCTGGAAGAGGCCACCGACGACAGCCTGCAGGGCCGGATGCGCAAGCTGACGGAACGCGCGGTCGACATGGCCGACGTGTGCCTGTTCCTGCTGGACGGACGCGCGGGGGTGACGGCGGCGGACGAGGTCTTTGCCGACATCCTGCGGCGGCGGAAGGCGCATGTGATCCTGGGCGTCAACAAGGCCGAGGGGCGCGCGGGCGAGGGCGGGGTGATCGACGCCTATTCGCTGGGCCTGGGCGAGCCGGTCCGGCTGTCGGCCGAGCATGGCGAGGGGATGGACGATCTCTATTCCGTCCTGCAACCGCTGGCCGACGCCTTCGAGGAACGCGCCCGGCTGGACCCCGACGAGGCGCCCGAGGTCGATGTGGACATCGCCGAAGGGTCGGAAGACGAAGACGTGCCCGTCCGCGCGCCGACCAAGGCCCGGCCCTTGCAGATCGCGGTGATCGGTCGGCCCAACGCGGGCAAATCCACCCTCATCAACCGGATCATCGGCGAGGATCGTCTGCTGACCGGGCCCGAGGCCGGGATCACCCGCGACGCGATCTCGGTGGCGTCAGACTGGCAGGGCACGCCGGTGCGCATCTTCGACACGGCCGGGATGCGCAAGCGCGCCAAGATCACCGACAAGCTGGAAAAGCTCTCGGTTTCGGACGGGCTGCGGGCGGTGCGCTTTGCCGAAGTGGTCGTGGTGCTTCTGGATGTCGAGATTCCGTTCGAGACGCAGGATCTGCGCATCGCCGACTTCGCCGAGACCGAGGGCCGCGCCGTGGTGGTGGCGGTGAACAAATGGGATCTGGAAGACGACAAGCAGGGCAAGCTGGCCGAGTTGAAGGAGATGTTCGACCGGCTTCTGCCGCAGTTGCGCGGCGCGCCGCTGGTCACCGTCTCGGCGCTGACGGGGCGCGGGCTCGACCGGCTGCATGACGCGATCCTGCAGGCGCATGCGGTCTGGAACCGCCGGGTGGGTACCTCGAAGCTGAACGCCTGGCTGCGCGCGATGACCGAGGCGCATCCCCCGCCGGCCCCGGGGGGGCGCCGCATCCGGCTGCGCTACATGACGCAGGTGAAGACGCGGCCGCCGGGCTTTGTCATCATGTGCTCGCATCCCGAGGACGTGCCCGACAGCTACCGCCGTTATCTGGTGAACGGCTTGCGCAGCGATTTCAACCTGCCGGGCACGCCGATCCGGCTGATCCTGCGCAGCCAGGGCGACCGGAACCCCTACAAGGATCCGAAGTTCCACACCCCCTCGCGGCTGCGCAAGCACAAGGACCGCGGGCTGGGCAAGACCGAATAAGGCGCTTCCTGGCGGGTGCGGGCCAGGCGGGCGCAAGGCTAGGCGGGCGGCGCCGCCCGGGCTAGGATCGCCGCATCCGATGGCAGGGGGCGCGGGATGGTCGAGACGGCAGAAACCTCGCTCTATCTGGCCGAGGCCGGGCCAGAGGCGCCCTGGCCACCCTTTCGCGGCGCGGCCCGGGCGCAGGTCGCCATCATCGGCGGCGGCATCACGGGGCTGGCCTGTGCGCTGCATCTGGCCGAGGCGGGCGTGGGTGTCACGCTGCTCGAGACCCACGGGCCGGGCTGGGGCGCCTCGGGGCGCAATGGCGGGCAGCTCAATCCGGGGCTGAAACCAGACCCTTCCGAGATCCTGGAAACCTTCGGCGCCGTGCGCGGGGGCGCGCTGGTGCGCCTTGGCTGGGGCGCGGTGGACGAAACCGCGGCGCTGATCGAGCGGCTGGGGATCGACTGCCAGCTTTCCCGCAACGGCACCATCCGGGCGGCGCAGACCCCTGCCGATGTGGCGGCGGTGCGGAAAAGCCAGCAGGACATGGCGGCCCACGGCATGCCGGTCGACTGGCTGGAGGCGGATGCCATCGCCCGGCTGGTCGGGCACCGCCACTACGCGGGCGGGTTTCTCGACCGCCGCGGCGGGCAGGTGCAGCCGCTGCGCTATGTGCGGGGGCTTGCGCGCGCGGCGGCGGCGGCCGGGGCGGTGCTGCACGCGAAGAGCCGCGTCACGGGCTTTGCCCCCATCGCGGGCGGCTGGAGCCTTCGGGTGAACGGCGGCACGCTCGAGGCCGGGCAGGTGCTGGTGGCCACCAACGGTTATGCCGACGGGCTGGTGCCGGGGCTGGCGCGCGCGATGGTGCCGGTCTTCAGTTCGATCCTGTCGACCCCGCCCCTGCCGGGTGATCTGGCCGAGACGGTGATGCCGGGGCGGCAAAGCCTGTACGAATCCGGGCTGGTGACGGTGTACGCCCGCGTCGATGCGGGTGGTCGGCTGATCGTGGGCGGGCGCGGGCCGATGGCGCCCACGGCGCGGGTGGCCGACATCGGCGCGGTGGCGCGCCATGCGCTGCGGCTCTGGCCGGGTCTTGCGCGGGTGGGGTGGGAGCGCGCCTGGAACGGGCGGGTCGCGATCACGCCCGACCACCTGCCGCATCTGCACCAGATCGGGCCGGGGTTCCTGGCGCTGTACGGCTACAACGGGCGCGGCGTTGCGCTGGCGGGCGCCCTGGGGCGGATGATGGCCGCGCATCTGGCGGGGGCGGTCCCGCTGGAAGACCTGCCCTTGCCGGTCACGCCCCTGCGGCCGATCCGGTTTCACCGGTTCTGGAAGGTGGGCGTGCAGGCGACCATCGGCATGGCGCGGGCCCGCGCGGCGCTGGCCCGCGCGCTGGCCCGCGCGCGGGGCTGAGCGCGGGGCTGAGCGCTCAGGCGTCGGGCGGCAGCAGGCCCAGTCCGCGCAGGTAGATGCCGATTCCGGCTTCCAGCAGCTGTTCGGGCGGGAAGGGCGAATGGGTGCCCGGTGCGCCGCGGGCAAACAGTTCCACCACCCCGTGGCTCATGGCCCAGATATGGGCCGAAAACATCGAGGCCGGCGGGCGGCGATCGGGGGGGATGTGTTCGGACAGGCTGGCCGCCGCCTGTTCCAGCACCCCGCGCGCCCGCGCCGCCACCGCCGCCAGCGCCGGGTTCTGCCCCAGCGGAATCCCGCTTTCGAACATCGCCATGTAATGCCCCGGATAGCGGCGGGCAAAGGCCAGATAGGCCCGCCCCGTCGCCTCGAAGGCGGCAAGCGCCGAGGGCTTGCCGTCGTTGAAGGCGTATTCCATGACGCCCGCGAAGATCTCGTATCCCTGCCGCGCCACCTCGGCGATCAGGTCCTCGCGCCCGGCGAAATGGCGGTAGACGGCGGCCGGGGTCACGCCCGCCTCCTTCGCCGCCTCGGACAGGGTGAAGCCGGTCGGCCCCTTTTCCGCGATCAGCTTCAGCGTGGCATCGACCAGCGCCTGCCGCAGGTTGCCGTGGTGGTATCCGGCCTTAGCCATGCAGCAGGTCCGGCCCGCCGCAGATCAGCGGGTCGATGGTGCCGATGGCCGCGGTATCCTTGCCCTTGTAGTCGATCTGGCCCAGGATCGTCTGGATGGCCGCGATGCGGGCGCGCATCTTGTCGTCGGACAGGATCACCGTCCAGGGCGCCCCGGCCCGGTGCGAGCGTTTCAGCGTGTCGTCGATGGCGGCGGTGTAGTCATCCCATTTCTTCAGCCCGTCGATGTCGATCTGGCTCAGCTTCCACTGCTTCAGCGGGTCGCGTTCGCGGTCGAGGAAGCGCTTGAGCTGTTCGGCCCGGTCGACCGAGAGCCAGATCTTGATGAGCGTGATGCCTTCATCGACCAGCATCCCCTCGAACTGGGGAAGCTGGAAGAAGAAGTGTTCGCGTTGCGCCTCGGTGCAGAAGCCGAAGACCTTCTCGACGATGCCGCGGTTGTACCAGCTTCGGTCAAACAGCGAGATTTCCCCCCCGGCAGGCAGCCATTCGATATAGCGCTGGAAATACCATTGATGCGCCTCGCGTTCGGTAGGCTTGGTCAGGGCCACATGGGCGCAGGCGCGGGGGTTCAGGTTCTCGCTGATGACCTTGATCGTGCCGCCCTTGCCGGCCGCGTCGCGCCCTTCGAACACGACGGCCAGCCGCTTGCCCGTGGCGCGGATGTCGGCCTGCATCCGCGCAAGCTCGATCTGAAGCCGGGCGATGCGGTCTTCGTACTCCTTCTTCTTCATCTCCTCGGAATAGGGATAGGATTTCGAGGAAATGTCGTTCTTGTCCGCCTTCAGGATCGACTTGCGGATGGCGTCGGGCGCCTCGTCCTTCAGGTATTTCGTGATCGCTCCGTCGAAGGGCAGGGTCATGGGCGTACCTTTCTTTGCCGCCAGTATGAGGATTGGGCGGCAGAGCGCAATGCGTTCGGGGCGCGCGCGCTCAGCCGCGCAGGCCCGCCCGGGCGGCGGCGCGTTCGATGGCGGCCACCACCGCCCCCGCGTGGCTGTGGTGGGGCATGTGGCCCGCGCCCTCCAGGCGGGTCAGCACGGCGCCGGGGATCTGGCGGGCCAGCGGTTCGGAATGGATGGCCAGCGGCACGACGGTATCGGCGGTGCCATGCAGGATTTCCACCGGCATGGCGAGGCCCGGATACAGCCGCGCCATCTGCGTGACATGGGGAAGAAGCCCGTTCACCTGCGCGGCATTCTCGCGCAGCGTGCGCCGCCGCAGGCTGAGCGGGGCGCCGATATGGGCGGTGTAGCCCGGCGGCACCGGATCGGGCGCGAAGATCTCCTTGATCGTCGAGACCACCCGGCGCTCGGGCGCGAAGGCGGTCAGCAGCGGGATCACCGCGTGGCGGCCCAGACGCGTCTCGGCCAGCCGGTACCAGGGCCCGAGCGTGCCGGGCCAGGGGTTCGACGCGCCGGATACCAGGATCAGCCCGGCCGTCGCCTCGGGCGCACTCAGCGCCCAGGCCAGCGCCACGGCCCCGCCGTAGCTTTGCCCCAGCACCAGCGGCCGGATCAGCCCCAGCCGTGCCGCGGCGGCTTGCAGGTGGCGCGCCTGCACCGCCGGATCGGCGGCGCCTGCGACCGGATCGCTCCAGCCAAGGCCGGGGCGGTCGAAAGCGGTGACGCGGTAGCGGTCGGCCAGCATCCCCATCAGGCGGAAGGTGAAGTCGCGGGTGTTGCCGCTGGCGCCGTGCAGCAGCACAAGGTCGGGCCCCGCGCCTTCGGTATGGGCATGCACCCGCACGCCGCCCAGCGAGACGATGCGGCCGGTTGCGGGAAAGTCGCGCTCGGCCCGGCGCTCGCGCGCGCGGGCCCGGCGTTCGGTCAGGCTGGCGGCGGCGCTGGTGGCCGCGCCGACGATCAGAAGCTCAAGCGCGGCCAATTTCCCTCAGGTCGTAGGGGGTGGTCTGGTAGATCTCGTTGATCCAGTTGCCGTAAAGCAGGTGCGCATGGCTGCGCCAGCGGTTCATCGGCGGGCGCGAGGGGTCATCCTTGGGGTAGTAGTTCGCGGGCACGTTGATCGGCGTGCCCTGCGCCACGTCGCGGTCGTATTCCTGCTTCAGCGTATCGTTGTCATATTCCAGGTGGTTGAAGATGTAGATCGCGCGATGGCCGGGGTCGTCGACCAGGCAGGGCCCGGTCTCGTCCGAGGCGATCAGCGTCGTCAGTCCGGGAACGGCGTCGATGTCGGCCTGCCGCATTTCCGTCCAGCGGCTGACGGGCACCAGCACGTCATCGGAAAAGCCGCGCAGATAGGGCGAGGCGGGCGCCAGCACCCGGTGGCGGAAGCAGCCGAAGGCCTTGTGGTCCAGCATGTGCTTGGGCACGCCGTGGAAATGGTTGATCATCGCCATCCCGCCCCAGCAGACGCCGAAGGTCGAATGGACGTGGCTCTGGGTCCAGTCCATCACCTCGCACAACTCGTCCCAGTAGGTGACCTCGGGGAAGGGCAGATGCTCGACCGGGGCGCCGGTGATGATGAGCCCGTCGAAATACTCGCCCTTCACGTCCTGGAAGGGGCGGTAGAAGGCCTCCATGTGTTCCGGCGCCGTGTGTTTCGAGGTGTGCTCGGTCATCTTGATCAGCGACAGCTCGATCTGCAGCGGCGTCGCGCCGATCAGGCGGGCGAACTGCGTCTCGGTCGTGATCTTCTTCGGCATCAGGTTCAGAAGCCCGATGCGCAGCGGGCGGATATCCTGCCGCGCGGCGCGCGTTTCCGACATGACCATCACGCCTTCCTTGGACAGGATGTCGAAGGCGGGAAGGGTCTCGGGCAGGGTGATGGGCATCGGTCTCTCCGGGTCGGGCCTTGTCAGGTAGTGCGGGGGTCAGCGCCGCTCAAGGGCTGTGGCGATCAGCTCGGTGAAGTCGGCCGCGTCGCGGATGGTGGCCACCTCTGCGGCGGTGACGGTCAGGCCCCAGTGGCGGGCCATCGCGCGGTAGCGGGGCTGGCGCTGGGCCAGAAGCTGGGCATAGCCGTAGCGCAGGAAGGCGTCGGGGTTCACCTGCGCCTCGGTCAGGCCGTTTTCGTCAAGGTAGCGGTTCCAGACCTCCAGCAGGAAGTCGGGGCGGTAATACATCGGCTTCGGTGCGCGGTCGAAGCGGCGGATCAGGTCGGCGGTGTTCGCCTCGGACCCCTGGATCCAGACCAGCAGCAGGTGCCGCGACAGGGTGGTCAGCACCGGGTCGGCGCGATCCTCGGGGTCGACCACCTCGCAGATCGAGCCGCCGGAATCGCAGATGAAATTGTCGTATCCGTAGATGTCATGCGCCCGCTCGATGAAATGCGGCGTGTCGAGCAGGGCGGCCACCTCGGCCGCGCGGTGCTGATCCTGGCGGCGGCGGTATTCGGCCAGCGCCAGGCCGCCGCGGTCGGGGTTGCCGGGCTTGCCCAGATAGGTGCTGAGCGGGGCAAGGTTGTCGAAGGTGATGTTCGACGCGATGTAGACCGAGTCGGTCATCAGAAGCTCGCGCAGCAGCGGAACCTTCATCGCCTCGCGCTTGAAGTTGTCGGCGATCAGCTCGCCCATGTAGCGGGTGCCGATGCGGTAATCGACCGAATAGTGGAACCAGCCGCCCGCATCGCGCAGCAGGTTCGACACATGGGTCTTGCCCAGCCCGGACATGCCGAAAAGAAGCACGCGCTTGGCCTTCGCTGCCCGCCAGTCTGCCGCTGTCCGGTGGATCATTCCGCACTCCCTTGCCGCTGGCCCCGGGTTAGCCAAGCCGGGGGCAAAGGTCACGCGGATTCCTGCGCGGGCCGCGGCCAGAGGCGGCGTAGCACGCGCCCGTCGATCACCATCAGCCCCAGCGCCAGCAGCGCAAAGCCCGCATAGGCCTGCGGATGCAGCGCCTCGCCCAGCACCAGCGCGCCCAGCACGATCGCGATCGGCGCCACCAGCAGGGTGACAAGGCTGACGTTCCCGGCGCCTGCCATGCCCAGCACGCGGTAGTACAGCAGATAGGCCCCCGCGGTCGCGGCAAAGGCCAGATAGCCCACGGCGGCCCAGACGGCGGGCGTGTAGTGGAACGTGGGCCAGCCATCCTGCCAGACCGCGACCGGGCCCATGACCAGCGCCGAACCGGCCAGCATCCCGGCGGCCACCACCTGCGGCTTCAACCCCTTCATGCTGGCCCGCGCAAAGGCGCCTGCACAGGCATAGGACAGCGCGGCACCCAGGATGGCCAGCTGCGAGAGCGAGGCCAGATCGAATTCGGCCAGCGCGGCAAGGCCGATCGCCGTCACCACCCCGGCAAAGCCCAGCATCACACCCACCGCCTTGCGCAGCCGCAACCGTTCGTCGGCAAACACCAGGCTTGCAACCAGGACGCCGAAGATGGCTGTGGCGGCGTTCAGGATCGAGGCCAGCCCCGAGGCGATGCGCAGTTCGCCCCAGGTAATCAGGCTGAAGGGGATGACGTTGTTCAAGAGCCCCAGTACCAGAAAGGCCGCCCAGATGCGCGGGCTTCGCGGCACCGGCAGTCCGCGGGCCAGAACGTAGCCCCAGAGCACCAGCAGCGCGCCAAGGATGCGGAAGGCCACCACGGTCATCACGCCAAGCTGTTCCAGCCCGACGCGGATCGACAGGAACGACCCGCCCCAGATCAGGGCAAGCAGAAAGAGTTCGCCCCAGGCACGGGGCGAGAGGATTTGTTGTGCGCTCATGCCGCCCTTCTGCCCGGTTTCGCGGCGCTCTGCGACCCGAATCCTGCGGCGCGATGCAAAAAGGGCCCCGCACGCGGCAGGGCCCTTTCGCCGATCCGGTGGCCCGGATCAGAAGCTGTAGCCGACCTTCACCCCGACCGCGATGGCATGGTTTCCGGTGAAGTTCGAGGCCGCATTGGTGCCGTTCAGCGTGGTGGTGGTCGAGCCGATGTGGATGTAGCTGATCCCGCCGGTGACCTTCATGTTGTCGTGCGTGTAGGTCACGCCCAGCCCGATGCTGGCCCGCCCGTCGGTCGGCCCCAGGTTCGAGGCAAAGCCGCCGGTCTTGGGCTCGAAACCCAGCACAACGGCGCCCGACCAGGTGTCGTTGAACTTGTGGCCGAGACCCACCGAAAAGGTGACGGTGTTGTGCGCGTAGGATACCAGCGAGCCGCCGTTGGTTGCCGCCTTGTACTGCACGGGGGTGATGTCGAACTGCTTCCAGTTGACCCAGCGCACCGACCCGAACAGCAGGGTGGTGGGGTTGATCCCGGTCTGGAAGTCGAGGTTGACCGACTGCGGCGTGGTGACGTTGGTGGTCGATACCAGCGCGCCGAATTCGGTCGTGGGGATGGCGTAGTCGATCTTGGAATTGTAGGTCAGCGCCACGCGCCCCGCGATCGACGGGATCTCGTAGGCCGCGCCAACGGTGTAGCCGAAGGCGCCCTGGTTCTCGCCCCGGGCGGTGTAGCCCCCGACGAACGGCACCGCCGCGGTTTCGCGCATCGTCTGCCAGCGCGGGCCGCCGTAGACGCTGACATTGTTGTCGAACCGGTATTTCAGCAGCGCCGTCAACTCGTTGGTCGACAGTTTTGCGGTCGCGCCCTGGGCAAAGTATCCGGTTCCTGCCGGATATTCCACCGAGGCGCCGAAGGGCTGATCGTAGACCAGCGCCACGTCAAGGTTGCCGGTGATCTGCTTCTTGAAGGCGAAGCCCGGCAGCAGGTAGCTGCCCGACATGTTGCCCGAGGCCTTGCCGGCGCTTCCGGAAAACACCGTGCTGACCCCGCTGACATTGGGCGCGGCGTAGCCCAGCGAGAATTCCACATAGTTGCCCTTCTCGAACAGCACCGAGCCGAGCGATTGCCCCGAGCGGTCCACCCCCCCCGCAAGGGCCGCAGAGGCCCCCGCGGCGACAAGGCCGCCGGCCACGATCAGTGTCTTCATTGCATTCTCCCCGACTGCCGCAGGCGACGCGGCATCCTCTGACACCAAGGCTAGGCCCGGTTCAAATTTGCGTCAATTAATGACGCCGCGTCAGCGTGATACAGCCAACGGGCGTGACGTTGCGGCACGCGGCGCCGCAGCGGCGCGCAGATTCACCGCGTTCGCCGCAAAGATCAGCGCGGCCCCCACGAAGACCCAGAGATCCAGCCGCTCGCCGTACAGCATCATGCCGACCACGGCAATCACTGGCAGCCGCGCGAAATCGATCGGCATCACGACGCTGGCGGGGGCGAAGGACAGCGCGGTGGTCAGGCAGAAATGCGCAACCAGCCCGCAGCAGCCGATCAGCACCAGCCAACCCGCGCTGTGCATGTCGGGCAGCGTCAGGTGCCCGATGAAGGCGTAGGAACAGGCAAGCCCGTAGATTCCCTGCAACAGCGTCATCCAGAACAGGATCTGCATCACCGGCACATGACGGGTCAGGATCTTGGTGCTGACGGCCGAGCCCGCGAACCCGATCGCTGCCAGCGCCGCCGCGACAAGGCCCATGTTCAGATGTTCCGGGTTCGGGCGGGCCACGATCAGGATGCCGGCAAAGCCCACCAGCGCCGCCAGCGCCCGGGTTCGCGTCAGCCGTTCGTTCAGCACGAAGGGCGCAATCAGCGCGACCCAGAGCGGCGCGGTGAATTCCAGCGCGAAGACCTGCGCCAGCGGGATCATCGACAGCGCCCAGAACCACAGGTTCTGCCCCGCGAAATGCGCGAGGTTGCGCAGGATGTGCAGCGGCAGGCGCTGCGGCGGCAGATCGCGCAGCCGCCCGCGCGTCAGCGCGATGGCGGCCACGATCACCAGCCCCACGCCCGACCGCCAGGTCATCATCTCGAACACGGTCATCGAATGCTGGACCGCCCGCCCCGCGACCGCCATGGCCGAGAACGAGACAATGGAGCCGGTCATCCAGGCGGCGGCCCGCAGCACCTGCGGGCGAGAGGAGGTTGATGCTGTCATGTGGCCAAGAAGCATGCGGGCGATGCGAAGGGAAGCAGGAAAAGCGGGGGGCGGTGGCCCCCCGTCGGGTCTTTGTCGGGGCGGCGAAGACCGCGATGCGCAGATGAAGGATCACGTCATTGTGATCGTCACTCGCCCCGCGGGAACCGCTTCTGCTCTTCCAGCACGTTCAGGTCCATGTGGTTGCGCATGTAGCGTTCCGAGGCTTTCTGCAGCGGCTGGAAATCCCAGGGGAAATAGGCGCCGTTGCGCAGCGCCTCGTAGACCACCCAGCGCCGCGCCTGGCTTTCGCGCACCGCGGCGTCGAACCGGTCCAGATCCCAGCGCGCCCCGGCCTCGGCCTGGAAGGCGGCAAGGGTGGCGGCATGGGCGGGGTCGGCGGCCAGGTTCACCTGTTCGCCGGCGTCGGCGGCCAGGTCGTAAAGCAGGTCGGGATCCAGCGCGCAGTGGATGTATTTCCAGCGGCCGCGGCGCAGGCAGACCAGGGGGGCCCAACTGCCCTCGGCGGCATATTCCATTGCCACCGCGCTGTTGCGCGGGGTGCCGGTGGCCAGCGGCAGCAGGCTTTCGCCATCGGTCCAGGGCGCGACCGCCGCCATCGACACGCCCGCCAGGTCGCAGAGCGTCGGCGTCACGTCGATGCTGGACACCGGCGTGTCGATGCGCTGCGGCGCAAGGCCGGGGGCCGCGATCATCAGCGGCACGCGGGCCGAGCCTTCGAAGAAGTTCATCTTGAACCACAGCCCCCGGTCGCCCAGCATGTCGCCGTGATCCGACACGAAGACCACGATGGCGTCCTGCCGGGTGGCGGCAAGCACCGCCATGATCTCGCCGATCTTGTCGTCGATGTAGGAGATGTTCGCGAAATATCCGTGTCTTGCGCGGCGAACCTGATCCGGCTGAAGATCGAAGGCGCGCCAGTCGCAACTGTCCATCAGCCGTTTGGAATGGGGGTCCTGCGCGTCATAGGGAATGGCCGACAGGGCCGGGTCGAGATGGGCGCAATCGTCGTAAAGATCCCAGTACTTGCGGCGCGCGACATAGGGGTCGTGCGGGTGGGTGAAGCTGACGGTCAGGCACCAGGGCCGCGCATCCGCGCCGCGCGAGAGGTCATAGAGCTTCTGGCAGGCCTGATGGGCCACGTCATCGTCATATTCCAACTGGTTGGTGATCTCGGCCACGCCCGCGCCGGTGACGGACCCGAGGTTGTGATACCACCAGTCGATCCGCTCGCCGGGCTTGCGGTAATCGGGGGTCCAGCCGAAATCGGCGGGGTAGATGTCGGTCGTCAGGCGTTCCTCGAAACCGTGAAGCTGGTCGGGGCCGACAAAATGCATCTTGCCCGACAGCGTGGTGGCATAGCCCGCGCGGCGCAGATGATGCGCGAAGGTCGGGATGTCGGAGGCGAATTCGGCCGCGTTGTCATAGACCCGGGTGCGCGAGGGCAACTGGCCCGACATGAAGCTGGCCCGCCCCGGCGCGCACAGCGGCGAGCCGGTATAGGCATTGGCGAAGCGGACCGAGCGCGCGGCCAGCGCCTTGAGGTTCGGCGCGTGCAGCCAGTCGGCCGGGCCATCGGGGAACAGCGTCCCGTTCAACTGGTCAACCATCAGGATGAGAATGTTGGGCTGCGGCATGGCGGGTCCTTTCGGGCAATGAGCGGTGCGCGGGGCGTTTCCCGCGTGGTCTGCCGCCGGAAGCGGCGCGTCTAGCTCAAAGACGACGCTTTGGGCCCCGCGATGAGCGTTGACAGGGCCCCGGGTTCCGGCCCCCATACGCAGACCCGCGGGAGCCTGCCATGAAGACGATCGCCACCTTCCCCCATGCCGTCACCGAATCTGCGGATCTGGGCATCGTGCTGCCCGATGGCTGCCGCCTGTCGGCGCGGGTGTGGATGCCCGAGGGGCCGGGGCCTTTCCCGGCCATTCTGGAATTCCTGCCCTATCGCAAGCGCGACGGAACGACGGTGCGCGATGCGCTGACGCATCCCTATTTCGCGGGGCATGGCTATGCCTGCTTCCGGGTCGACATGCGCGGCAACGGCGACAGCGACGGGCTGATGGAAGATGAATATTCGCCGCAGGAACTGGCCGACGCCTGCGACGTGATCGCCTGGATTGCGGCGCAGCCCTGGTCGAACGGGCGGGTGGGCATGATGGGGATCAGCTGGGGCGGGTTCAATTCGCTTCAGGTGGCCGCGCTGCAGCCGCCCGCGCTGAAGGCGGTGGTCACGCTCTGCTCGACGGTGGACCGGTATGCCGACGACATCCATTACAAGGGCGGCTGCCTCTTGAACGAGAACATGGGCTGGGGCGCCACGATGTGGGCCTATTCGTCACGCGCGCCCGACCCGGCGCTGCGGCCCGACTGGCGGACGGAATGGCTGCGGCGGCTCGAGGCGGAACCCTTCCTGCCCGCCGTCTGGCTGCGCCACCAGCGCCGCGACGCCTACTGGCAGCACGGATCGGTCTGCGAGGATTACAGAGCGATCAAGGCCGCGGTGCTGGCGGTGGGCGGTTGGGGCGACAGCTACAAGAACGCGGTGCCGCAGCTTGTGCAGAACATCTCGGCCCCGGTGAAGGGGATCGTGGGGCCCTGGATCCACAAGTACCCGCATTTCGCCGTGCCCGGGCCGCGGATGGGCTTCCTGCAAGAGGCGCTGCGCTGGTGGGGCCGCTGGCTGAAGGACGAGGCGACGGGGGTCGAGGACGACCCCGCCTATCGCGTCTACCTGATGGACGGCGTGCGCCCGGCCTCGTGGTACGACCACCGCCCCGGGCGCTGGGTGGCCGAGGCCGCCTGGCCGGGGCCGGGGATCGCGGTGCAGCAGCTTCCGTTCGGCGCGGGCACGCTGGGCCGGGCCGAGCCCTTCGCGCTGCCGGTCGCCTCGCCCCAGCACTGCGGGGCGGCGGGGGGCGAATATTGCGCGATCTGGCTGGGTCCGGAAATGCCCGGCGACCAGCGCGGCGACGATGCGCTGTCGGCCTGTTTCGACAGCGCGCCGATGCCCCAGACCGACATCCTGGGCGCGCCGGTGGTGCGGCTGCGGCTGCGGTCCGACCAGCCGGTGGCACAGGTCGCGGTGCGGCTGAACCATGTCCACCCGGATGGTGCGTCGACCCGGATCACCTGGGGGGTGCTGAACCTGACCCACCGGCTGAGCCATGCCGCCCCCGCGCCGCTGCCCGTGGGCCAGGAGCTGGAGGTGGAGGTGCCGCTTGACCACATCGCCTACCGGCTGCCCGCGGGGCATCGGCTGCGGGTGGCGGTGTCGTCGGCCTATTGGCCGATGCTGTGGCCAAGCCCTGCGCCGGTGACGCTGACGCTGACGGGCGGGGGGCTTGGCCTGCCCGTGCGGGCGGCCGCTGCGGGCGACGAGGTGACCTTCCCCGCGGCCGAAGCCGCCACGCCGCTGGCGCTTCGTGAACGGCGCCCCGCGTCGCATGTGCGCCGGACCGAGATCGACCAGCGCACCGGCATGGTCAGTCTGGTGATCGAGGATGATTTCGGGATGTCCGAAAATCTCGAACACGGGCTGGTGACCGGATCGGTGGCGCGGGAACGCTGGGACATTCACCCCGACGACCCGCTGTCGGCCCGCGGCGCCTGCCACTGGACCGAGGAGATGATCCGCGATGGCATCCATCTGCGCACCGAGGCGCGGTGCCGGATGTGGTCGGATGCCACCACCTTCCACCTCGAGGCGACACTCGACGCCTACGAGAATGACCGGCGCGTGCTCAGCCGTGAGGTGAGGGATGACATCCCCCGCGATCACCTTTAGCCCGCGCGCGATCAAAACATTCGGCAAACCCCGGGTGTCGCGCAATAAAACGTTGCCCGGGGCAGGCCATCAAGGTTATTGATTCACCAATCAAGAAAAACTCACCAGCAGGGAGCGAGAAGAATGTCTGATGAACTGAGCTATCTGGCCCAACGGGCGGCCCGCGGTCTGATGAACCGCCGGGCCTTCCTGGGCCGTGCCGCGGCGCTTGGCGTCACCGCGACGATGGCCGACACCCTTCTGGCGCGCGCCGCGATGGCTGCCGGGCCGAAGAAGGGGGGCACGCTGCAGATGGGTCTGGGCGGTGGCGAATCCACCAACTCGCTTGATCCCGCGCTCGATGCCAGCCAGTTCCCGTTCATGATGCTGTCGACCATGGGCAACATGCTGACCACGGTCGACGCCAAGGGGAACCTCGAGGCCTCGATCGCTGAAAGCTGGGACAGCTCGCCCGACGCCAAGGTCTGGACCTTCAAGATCCGCAAGGGCGTGGAATTCCACAACGGCGCGACGCTGACGGCCGATGACGTGCTCAAGACCATGCAGCGCCATTCGGACAAGAATTCCAAGTCGGGCGCCTTCGGCATCATGCAGGGCATTGCCGACATGAAGGTCGATGGCGACAACTTCGTCGTGACGCTGGCGCAGCCGAACGCCGACCTGCCCTATCTGATGGCCGACTATCACCTGATCGTCCAGCCCGGCGGCGGGATGGACAAGCCGGATGCGGGCATCTTCTCGGGCGCCTACAAGCTCAAGAGCTTCGAGCCCGGCGTGAAGGTGGTGATGGAGAAGTTCGCCAACTACTGGGACAGCTCGGTCGGCCATTTCGACACGGTCGAGATGCTTGTCATCAACGACGCCACCGCGCGCAACGCGGCGTTGCAGTCGGGCCAGGTGCAGATGGTGAACCAGGTCGATCCGAAGGTGGCCGACCTGCTGAAGCGGGGCAAGAACATCACCGTGGCGGCCGCACAGGGCCACGGCTTCTACTGCTTCAACATGTTCTGCGACACCGACCCGTTCACCTCGAACGACCTGCGCATGGCGCTCAAGCTGGCCATCGACCGCGAGGAGATGGTGAAGAAGATCCTGGCGGGCTATGGCTCGGTCGGCAACGACATGCCGGTGAACTCGTCGGTGCCGCTTTTCGACGCCGGGATCGAGCAGCGCAAGTACGACCCGGAAAAGGCCGCCTTCCACTACAAGAAGTCGGGCCATTCGGGCTCTGTGCTGCTGCGCACCTCGGACGCGGCCTTCCCGGGCGCGGTCGATGCGGCGGCGCTGTTCCAGCAATCGGCCAAGAAGGCCGGGATCACCCTGGAAATCAAGCGCGAGCCGAACGACGGCTACTGGAACGACGTGTGGAACAAGCAGCCGTTCAGCGCCTCCTACTGGGGCGGCCGTCCGACGCAGGACCAGATGTATTCCACGGCCTATCTGTCCACCGCCGACTGGAACGACACGCGGTTCAAGGACCCGGCCTTCGACAAGCTGATCATGGAGGCCCGCGCCGAGCTTGACCCGGCCAAGCGCAAGGAACTGTACAGCCAGGCCGGCACGATGATCCGCGACAACGGCGGCCTCATCAACCCGATGTTCAACAACTTCATCTCGGCCTATCGCAACGACAAGATTGCCGGCTGGGCCGACAACCCCAACCAGGACATGATGAACGGCCTGGCCGCCGTGAAGTGCTGGGCGGCCTGAGGGCATGCACCCGGTCGTGAAACTCGTTGCCCAGCGCATCGCGCTGGGCATGCTTCTCCTTCTGGCTGCGTCGGTTCTGATCTTCGCGGGCACGCAGATCCTTCCGGGCGACGTGGCGCAGGCGATCCTGGGCCAGCAGGCCACCCCGGTCGCGCTGGCGAACCTGCGCGCGCAGATGGGCCTCGATCAGCCGGCCTACATCCGGTATTTCGAATGGCTCTTTGGCGTGCTGCATGGCGATCTGGGCCATTCGCTGGCCAACGGTCAGGATGTGGCCGGGGAAATCATGGGGCGGCTGGGCAACACGCTGTTCCTGGCCAGCACGGCCGCGGTGATCGCGGTGCCGACCGCCATCCTGCTTGGGCTAGTGTCGGTGCGCTATCAGGGGCGCTGGCCCGACAAGGTGATTTCCGCCGTCACGCTGTCCACCGTGTCGGTGCCGGAATTCCTGCTGGGCTATATCCTGATGTACCTGTTCGCGGTGGAATATCCCATCGCCCCCTCGGTCGCGATGGTGGATGACACCATGGGGCTTCTGGCCAAGCTGCACGCGGTGCTGCTGCCCGCCACGGTGCTGGTTCTGGTGGTGCTGGGCCACATGATGCGGATGACGCGCGCCGCCATCCTGAACGTCATGCAATCCGCCTATATCGAGACGGCCGAACTGAAGGGCATCCGCCCGTTCCTTGTCATCTTCCGCCATGCCTTCCCCAACGCGATCTCGCCGGTGGTGAACGTGGTGATGATCAACCTGGCCTACCTTGTCGTGGGCGTCGTTGTGGTCGAGGTGGTGTTCGTCTACCCCGGCATGGGGCAATACCTGGTGGACCATGTCGCCAAGCGCGACGTGCCGGTGGTGCAGGCCTGCGGGCTTGTCTTCGCCGCGATCTACATCGGGCTGAACATGCTGGCCGACGTGATCTCGATCCTCGCCAACCCGCGGCTGAGGCATCCGAAATGAGACGAATTCCGCTGTCCGCCCTGATCGGGCTTGTCATCACCGCGGCCTATCTGCTGGCCGCCCTCTTCGCCCCGCTGATCGCCCCCTATGGCATGGCCGATGTGGTGGGCGGGGTCTGGGAGCCGTCGTCGTCGCAATTCTGGCTGGGCACCGACGGCATCGGCCGCGACGTGCTGACCCGGATGATCTATGGCGGCCAGACCACCATCGCGGTGGCGCTGGCGGCGACGATCCTGAGCTTCACCACCGGCTCGATCCTGGGCTTCACCGCCGCGGTGGTGGGCGGCTGGGTCGACCAGCTTCTGTCGCGGTTCATCGACCTTGTGATGGCGATCCCCACGCTGATCTTCGCGCTGGTCGTGCTGTCGGTCATGCCGGTGACGATGCTGACGCTGATCCTTGTCATGGGTCTTCTCGACTCGACGCGCGTGTTCCGGCTGGCCCGCGCCGTGGCGGTCGACATCGCGGTGATGGACTATGTCGAAGCCGCGCGGCTGCGGGGCGAGCGGCGGGGCTGGATCATCTTCCGCGAGATCCTGCCCAACGCGCTGAGCCCGCTGGTGGCCGAGATGGGGATGCGGTTCATCTTCCAGGTGCTCTTCATCTCGACCCTCTCGTTCCTGGGCCTTGGCGTGCAGCCGCCGCTGGCGGACTGGGGCGGGATCGTGAAGGAGAACAAGGATGGCATCGTCTATGGCATTCCGGCCGCGCTTTACCCCGCCATCGCCATCGCCACGCTGGCGATTTCGGTGAACCTCGTGGCGGACTGGATCCTGAACCGCACCACCAGCCTGAAGGGGGGCCGCAATGGCTGAGGCGCTCCTCGAGATCCGCGATCTGAAGATCGAGGCCACGTCCTACCCGCCGGGGGAACGCCCGCGCGACGTGGTGCTGGTGGATGGCGTGTCGCTGACGCTGCAGAAGGGGCGCGTGCTGGGGCTGATCGGCGAATCCGGCGCGGGCAAGTCCACCATCGGGCTGTCGGCCATGGCCTATGGCCGCGGCGGCGTCCGGCTGACCGGCGGCACCATCCGGCTGCGGGGCGACGAGATCCGGACGGCCTCGGCCGCCGGGCTGCGCGCGATCCGCGGCCAGCGGGTGACCTATGTGGCGCAGTCGGCGGCGGCGGCCTTCAACCCGGCCAAGAAGCTGATGGAGCAGGTGATCGAGACCACGCTGCTGCATGGCCTCGCCTCGCGCACCGAGGCCGAGGCGCGCGCGGTGGCGCTGTTCGCCAAGCTGGGCCTGCCCAACCCCGACACCTTCGGCCAGCGCTTCCCGCACCAGGTCTCGGGCGGGCAGTTGCAGCGCGCGATGACGGCGATGGCGCTTTGCCCGAAGCCCGATCTGGTGATCTTCGACGAACCCACGACCGCGCTGGACGTGACGACGCAGATCGACGTTCTGGCCGCCATCAAGGAGGCGATCCGCGATACCGGCGTGGGCGCGCTCTACATCACCCACGACCTGGCGGTGGTGGCGCAGGTCAGCGACGACATCATGGTGCTGCGCCACGGCAAGATGGTGGAATACGGATCGGTCGACCAGATCATCAACGCCCCGCGCGAGGCGTATACGCAGGCGCTGATCTCTGTCCGGCAGATGGAACATCCGGAAAAGCCGGCCGAGGCGCCGGTGGTGCTGTCGGTGGGCCAGGTGACGGCGCGCTATCGCGGGACCCATTTCGACGTGCTGAAGAACGTCTCGGTGGACCTGCGCGCGGGCCAGACGCTGGCGGTGGTGGGCGAGAGCGGGTCGGGCAAATCCACACTCGCCCGCGCGATCACCGGCCTTCTGCCGCCGCGCTCGGGCACGATCCGCTTTGCGGGGCGCGAACTGTCGCGCGATCTTGCGGGGCGCAGCAAGGACGACCTGCGCGAATTGCAGATGATCTACCAGATGGCCGATGTGGCGATGAACCCGCGCCACACCGTGGGCCAGATCATCGGCCGCCCGCTGGAGTTCTACTTCGGCCTGAAGGGCGCGGCGAAGCAGACCCGCATCCAGCAGCTGCTGGACGAGATCGAGATGGGCCGCGGCTTTGCCGACCGCTATCCGGCGGAACTGTCGGGCGGTCAGAAGCAGCGGGTGTGCATCGCCCGCGCGCTGGCGGCCAAGCCCCGGCTGATCATCTGCGACGAGGTGACGAGCGCGCTTGATCCGCTGGTCGCGGATGGCATCCTGAAGCTGCTGCTGGACCTGCAGAAGGTGGAAGGGGTGGCCTATCTCTTCATCACCCATGACCTGGCGACGGTGAAGGCGATCGCGGACAGCATCGCGGTGATGTATCGCGGCGCGGTGGTGCGCTATGGCGCCAAGTCCGACGTGCTGGCACCGCCCTATGACGATTACACCGACCTTCTGCTGTCCTCGGTGCCCGAGATGCGGCTGGGCTGGCTGGAAGAGGTGATCGCCAGCCGCAGGATGGAAAGCGCGGGGAACTGACCGGGAAAGGAAGGGCGGGGGCGCTGCCCCCGCACCCCCGGGATATTTGCGCCAGAAAGAAAGGGCGGCGCGGCTCAGGTCGCGTAGGTCGGGTCTTCATGGTCCAGCATCGCGCGGATCTCGCGCAGATGCGCCTCGGCAAAGCCGGGGTAGGCCTCCCATTCCTGCGCGGTCTTTTCCGCGATGGCGTCGGGCAGCACCCGCAGCGGGCGGCCGGTCTGGAGCGCGCGGATGTAGGTTTCGGCCGCCCGCTCGAAATAGGTGAGGCGGTTGAACGTTTCAGCCACCGTGCGGCCGATGACCAGCACGCCGTGGTTGCCCATCACCATCGTGGTGATCCTCGGATCGGCCAGAAGGGTGGCGCAGCGCGCGCCCTCTTCGGCGAAGGCCATGCCGCCATAGTGGTCGTCGACCACATGGCGGTTGAAGAACATCGCGCTGTTCTGGTCGATCGGCGGCAGGCGCGAGTCGGCGAGGCTGGCCAGCACGGTCGCGTGGATCGAATGCACATGCATGACGCAGCGTGCATGCGGGCAGGCGCGGTGGATCGCGCCGTGCAGGCCCCAGGCGGTGGGGTCGGGCGCATCGGGCCGGGCGAGGGTGGCCGCGTCGTTCGCGTCGATCTCGATCAGGTCGGAGGCGCGGATGCGGGCGAAGTGGCGCCCGTTCGGGTTCATCAGGAACCGCGTGCCATCGGCATTCACCGCAAGCGAGAAGTGGTTCGCCACCGCCTCGTGCATGTCGAGCTTCACGGTCCAGCGGAAGGCGGCCGCCAGTTCGCAGCGCTCGTGCCAATGGGCGATGTTGGGCAGCGGGTGGTTCATGGTTCAGCCTCCGTAGGGCCACTGGCCGCGGGCGAGCGCGGCGGCGGCGGCGGTGATGCGGGCGAAGCTGTCGCGCGCGCGGGTCACGCTGTGGCGGGCGCGCAGGTACCCGTGCACCAGCCCGGGTTCCAGAATCCAGTGCGCCCTGACCCCTTCGGCCTGGGCCAGCGCGACATAGGCGCGCGCGTCATCGGCCAGCGGGTCGCATTCGGCCGAGACGGCGACGGTCGGCGGCAGGCCTGCGAAACTGGGCGCCCAGAGCGGCGCGGCCGAGGGATCGTCGGGCGGCTCCTCGCCGCCCTCATAGCGTTCGCGGTGGTAGTAGAGCACGTCGTCGCGCGTCAGCATCGGCGCCGCAGCATGGGTCAGGTAGCTGCCGCGGTTCGTGTCGCCGCCAAGGCCGGGGTAGATGAGGATCTGCCCGGCAAGCCGCGGCTCGCCCCGCAGCGTCCATGCCACCGCCGCGGCAAGGGTGCCGCCCGCGCTGTCGCCCGCCAGCAGGAGCGGGCCGGGACAGGCCGCCAGCGTCGCCCGCGCCGCGGCCAGCGCGTCGTCATAGGCGGCGGGGTGGCGGTGTTCGGGCACCAGCCGGTAATCGGCGGAGACGACGCGGACCCCCGCGCCCTTGCAAAGCTCGGCGCAGACATCGTCGTGGCTGTCGAGCCCGCCCACGATGAAGCCGCCGCCGTGGAAATAGACCAGCGTCGCCGCCGCCTCGGGGCCGCTGTAAAGGCGGCAGGGCACGCCGCCCAGGGCGCGATCCTCGGCCGTGACGCCTTCGGGGCGGCCCTTGCGGAAGGCCGCGCACATGGCGTTGTAGACCTCGCGCTGCTGGGCCACGGTGAAGGTGGCGGTTTCCGGCGGATACCAGCGTTCGGTCTCGCGGATGAAGGCCCAGGTTTCGGCGTCGATCAGGCTGGCGTAATCGGGGGCGGGCATCGTGGCTCCTTCGCTGCGCGGGCAGTGTGCCGCCGCGCCGGAGCGGGGGCAAGCGGGCGGACCGGCGGCGCAAAGAAAAAGGCGCCGGAGGCCCGGCGCCCAGGGTCTTGGGTCTTTGGCGTCGGGCTCAGCCGTGCCAGGTGCGGACCGCGCCGCAGTCCATGTGCACGAAGTCCGAGCGCGGATACTTGCCCACGCCCCCCGCCTGGCAGGACCAAGCCGCGTTGTAGATCTGGCTCACGCTGCGCGAGTCGAGCCGCAGGTCGGCCGCTTCGCCCTGGATGTGCAGCGAATGCTTGGCGACGCCGCTTGATTCGACGCGCAGCATGGCGTTGGTCTGGGGGGTGCGGTAGCCCGACAGCAGCATGTAGGGTTCGGGCGTGTCGAGAAGGGCATGGGTGGCGGCGATGATGTCCAGCGTGGCGGGCGCCATGGTGCGCACTTCGTCCACGCGCCAGTCGCGCATGAAATAGTTCACTTCCTTCAGGGCCTCGGGAATGTACTGGCCGTCGATCCAGTAGACGACGTTCAGGCTTTCCCCGCTGCGGCCCGAATACATCCGCACCTTGCGGAAGTTGCCGGCCCCTTTCAGGAAGCCGAAGGCCTTGGAATAGGTGGGGGCGGCCGCGACCGTCGTTGCTGCAAAGGCACGCAGGAGTCCGCGCCGCGAGAAGGTCGCCGAGGGTAGAGTCGTCATGCCTGTGCCTGTCCCGTTGTTTCTTGAGGCAGCGTTACGGGCGCCCCATTGTTTCGTTTGCCCCCAAGGGTGCAACAGTTGTGCCATGAATTCGGGGCTTGCCCAACTCTGTTCTTGGCAGTTCGGGCGCTTTCAAGGGGGATCGGCAAAAATCTGCTGAAAGTGGCCGATCGGATCGGCGGCCTGATGCAGGTTGGCGCGGACGTTCACGAGATCGCGCGATGGCGGGGCTTGCGTTGCCGTCCTGCGACAGCCGACGCAGAGTCGTCTGGCAGGAGTGGACTTCGCAAGGTAAATTGCACAGATGGGAATTTCACGCGGCGATTGCGGGTTCGAGGGCTGGATGGCAAGCATGTTCGGGAAAACGGCCCTTGGGGCCAGGGCCGACCGCCCTGGGCGCCCGTGGCGGCGGACGGCTGTGGCGGCGGGGGTGCTTCTGGCGCTTGCGGCGCGCGCGGCGCTGGCCCAGGACGGTGCGTCGGCCTTTGCCCAGGCGGTGGCCGACGCGGCCGCGGGCGATCCGGCGATTTCGGCCTTTTACCGGCAGACCGGCTACGCGCCGCTCTGGACCGATGCCGCGGATGCGGATCGCCGCGCGGCCTTCTTCGCGGCGCTGGCGGGGGCCGACGACCAGGGCCTGCCTGCCGCGCGCTATGACCGCGACGGGCTGATGGCCCGGCTGCAATCCGCGCAGACCGAGCGCGACCGCGCCCGGCTGGAGGTGGATCTGACCCGCGACTTCCTGCTGTACGCGCATGATGTGCATTCGGGCGTTCTGGTGCCCGGCCAGGTGGATGAAGACCTCAAGCGCGTGGTGCCGCAGGTTGACCGGTTGCAGGAACTGACGGCCTTTGCCGCGGCGGACCCGGCGGCCTATCTGGCCGCACTGCCGCCGCAGACGCCTGAATATGCGGAATTGCTGAAGGCGAAGCTGACGCTGGAACACCTTGCGGCAGACGATGCCTGGGGCGCGCCGGTCGCGGCCAGGACGCTGAAGCCCGGCCAGACCGGCCCCGATGTGGTGGCGCTGCGCGACCGGCTGACGCGGATGGGCTACCTGCCGCCGACCTCGGCCGCATCCTTTGACGAGGAGATGACCGCCGCGGTCATGCAGTTCCAGGCTGACCACGGGATCACGCCCGATGGCGTGGCGGGGCCCGCGACGATGGCCGAGATCAACCTGCAGCCCGACGACCGGCTGAAGGCGGTGATCGTGGCGCTGGAACGCTGGCGCTGGATGCCTGCCGACCTTGGCGCGCGTCATGTCTGGGTGAACCTGCCCGATTTCAGCGCCAAGCTGATCGACGACGGAAAGGTGACCTTCGAGACGCCCGCCGTGGTGGGCAAGAACGCCAAGGACATGCGCACACCCGAGTTTTCGGACGTGATGCGCTACATGGACGTGAACCCGACCTGGAACGTGCCGCGGTCGATCGTGACCAAGGAATACCTGCCCGCCTTGCAGCAGGACCCCACGGCAGACGGGCAGCTTGAACTGATCGACTCGCGCGGGCAGGTGGTCGACCGCAGCACGGTCGACTTCAGCCAGTATGATGCCGACACCTTCCCCTACGAGTTGAAACAGCCGCCGTCGGACGGGAATGCGCTGGGGTTGGTGAAGTTCATGTTCCCCAACAAGTACAACATCTATCTGCATGACACGCCGACGAAATACCTGTTCAAGCGAGAGGTGCGCGCGTTCAGCCACGGCTGCATCCGCCTGGCCAAGCCGTTCGACTTCGCCTATGCGCTGCTGGGGCCGCAGTCGTCCGATCCGCAGGGCACGTTCAAGGCGGCGTTGGACCGCAAGGTGGAAAACGTGCTGAACCTGGAAGCGCCTGTGCCGGTGCACCTGGTCTATTTCACCGCCGTACCCACGCCCACCGGCAAGATGACCTACCGGCGTGACATCTATGGCCGCGATGCCGAGATTTTTGCCGCGCTTGCGAAGGCCGGGGTAGCACTGCGGGTGAAAGCGAACTAAGTCCGGCGCGGGCGGCCTGATCCCGCCCGCAGGAGGACAGCATGGGCCACACGATCCGTTCGCTTGCCGCCGCCATGGGCGCCACGGCCGAAGGCGATCTTGATCTGCCGATCCGCGGCGCCGCCGAGCCCGCCACGGCCACGCCCGATCTGATCGCGCTGGCCGCCTCGCCGAAATATGCCGAGGGGCTGGCGCAGGGGGGCGCGGTGGCCGCACTGCTGTGGCCCGGGGCCGACTGGAAGGCGCTGGGGCTGAAGGCCGCGATCTTTGCCCCCCGCGCGCGCTACGCCATGTCGGGCATCACCCGGGCGCTGGACCCCGGGCCCGCCATCGCCCCCGGCATCCACCCGACCGCGGTCGTCGATCCGTCGGCCCTGATCGGCGAGGGTGCGGCCATCGGCCCCTTCGTGGTGATCGGCGCGGGCGTCCGGCTTGGCCCGCGGGCGCGGATCGCCGCCCATGTGACGCTGGACACCGGCGCGCAGATCGGGGCCGACGCGCTGATCCTGTACGGCGCGGTGATCGGCGCGCGCTGCGTGATCGGCGACCGGTTCATCGCCCAGCCCGGCGCGGTGATCGGGGGCGACGGCTTCTCTTTCGTCACGCCGGAAAAGTCGGGGGTCGAGGAAATCCGCGCAACGCTTGGCCAGCGCGAGGAAATCCGCGAACAGTCCTGGACGCGGATCCATTCGCTGGGCGCGGTGACCATCGGGGATGATGTCGAGGTGGGCGCCAATACCACCATCGACCGCGGCACCATCCGCGACACCCGGATCGGCAGCGGAACCAAGCTCGACAATCTGGTGATGATCGGCCACAACGTCGTGGTGGGCCGCGATTGCCTGCTGTGCGGGCATGTGGGCATCGCCGGATCGGCCCGGATCGGCGACCGCGTGGTGCTGGCGGGCAAGGTCGGGGTGAACGACAACATCGAGGTCGGCAACGACGTGATCGCGGGCGGCGCCAGCTCGATCTTCACCAATGTGCCGCCGGGGCGGGTGATCCTGGGCTATCCCGCGATGAAGATGGAGGCGCATGTGGAAAGCTACAAGGGTTTCCGCCGCTTGCCCCGGCTTTTCGCGCAGGTCGCCGAGCTGCAAAAAGCGGTTTCAAAGCTTGCCAAGTCTGACTAAATAGCCGCGGCCCCTGCGGGGGGCAGCAGACGGGACGGAACCATGCCGAACGAGGTCAGGGATCGCGTGATCGCCATCATCGCCGAACAGGCCGTGCTGGACGTGGCGGACGTGAAACCCGAAGCGACACTGGAAGATCTGGGCATCGACAGCCTCGGGCTGGTCGAGTCGATCTTCGCGATCGAGGAAGCCTTCGACATCAGCGTGCCTTTCAACGCCAACGAACCCGAACAGAACGCGGCCTTCGACATCTCGACGGTGGGCTCGATCATCGCGGCGGTGGAACAGCTCGTGGTCGAGCAGAAGGCATGAAGCGCGTCGTCATCACCGGGGCGGGCACCGTCAATGCGCTGGCGCAGGACGTGGCCGGAACCTTCGCGGCCTTCCGCGAGGGGCGGTCCGGCATCGGAGAGCTGGACATCCGCGATGTCGAGCGGCTGTCGATCCGCATCGGCGGGCAGGTCAAGGGCTGGGACCCCGAGGCGCATTTCAACCGCCAGCAGATCGTGCTGTTCGACCGCTTCACCCAGTTCACCCTGATCGCGGCCAAGCAGGCCATCCTTCAGTCGGGCCTGAACTTCGATGGCCATCTGGGCTATGAGGCGGGGGTGGTGCTGGGCACCGCGGGCGGCGGGGTCAACACCTGGGACGAGAACTACCGCGCGGTCTACGAAGAGGGGAAGAACCGGGTCCACCCCTTCGTGGTGCCGAAGCTGATGAACAATGCGGCCGCATCGCATATCTCGATGGAATTCAACCTGCGCGGGCCGTCCTTTACCGTGGCCACCGCCTGCGCCAGTTCCAATCACGCGATGGGGCTGGCCTTCCAGATGATCCGCGGCGGAAGCGCCAAGGCCATCGTCACGGGCGGATCGGAATCGATGCTCTGCTTTGGCGGGATCAAGGCCTGGGAAGGGCTGCGGGTGATGTCGAAGGACGCCTGCCGCCCGTTTTCGGCCAACCGCAACGGCATGGTGCAGGGCGAGGGCGCGGCGATCTTCGTCTTCGAGGATTACGAGCACGCGAAGGCGCGCGGCGCCGACATCCTGGCCGAGGTGGTGGGCTTTGCCATGACCTCGGACGCGGCCGACATCGTGATGCCCTCGAAACAGGGGGCGGCGCGGGCCATCGCGGGGGCGCTGAAGGACGCGGGGCTGGCGGGCGATCAGGTGGGCTACATCAACGCTCACGGCACCGGTACGGCGGCGAATGACAAGACCGAATGCGCCGCGGTGGCGGATGTCTTCGGGCATCATGCCGACAAGCTGATGATCTCGTCCACCAAGTCGATGCACGGGCATTGCATCGGGGGCACCGGCGCGGTAGAGCTTCTGGCCTGCATCCTGGCCCTGCGCGAAGGGGTCATCGCGCCCACGATCGGTTATGAAGAGCCCGACCCCGAATGCGCGCTGGACGTGGTGCCCAATGTGGCGCGCGAGGCGAAGGTGGATGTCGTGCTGTCGAACGCCTTCGCCTTCGGGGGCCTGAACGCCGTTCTCGCGCTCAGGCGCATCTAGGCGCGGCGGGGGAAGGGCGCCGCCCGCACGGGGGGCGGCGCCGATGGCTCAGTTCCCGGCCTTGGCGGGGGCTGCACCGGTCTTGGCGGCTTCGGCCTTGGCGGCCTCAAGCGCGGCGGTATTGGCCTTGGTCGCGGTGTCGTAGCCGGCCGAGAACCCCTTGAGCGAGATCGTCAGCGCGACCGGCTGATCGGGCGCCGCGACCGGATAGATCGTCAACGTGATCTTCTGGCCCTTGCGCATCGCCTGCACCTCGTCCGCGGTGAAGCCCACGCGCGCCACGCAGCCCTGCGCGTTGCAGAACAGGAACGGGTAGACCTTGGCGGGCAGCGAGTCGATCTGCAGCGTCACCTGCTGGCTCAGCAGGGTTTCCAGCGGCGTCACGACGGTGGCCCCGGCCGCGGCGGGTTGCCCCGGGGGCAGGCCGACGGTCGAGAATTCGGCGACCGAGTTGCCGCCCTGGTCCTTCAGCAGTTGGTAGAGCTGGCAGGGGTCGTGGCCGTTCTGCGAATGCACGCAGCGGATGTCCCAGTCGCCCGAGGTGGACTGCACATAGGGCGTGCCGGGGGCGTTCGGGTCGACGGCAGGGGTGCCGGTCGGGGCTGCGGTTGCGGCTGCGGGCGCTGCCGGCGCGGGGGCCGGGGTGGTGGTGTCGGCCGCCGCCGCCGTCGTCAGCGACAGCGCGACAAGCAGGGCAAGGGCCGGGGTCAGTCTGGTCATGTCAGGTTCCATGCGTGGCCGGAAATCGGTCGGGCTTGCTCTAGCATGCGGGTGCGAACGTGTCAGGGGCGAAATGCAGCGCAGGCGCCTGACCGCGCCGGGAAAACCGCAACGGCGGGGGGAGTGAAAAGCGAAAAGGGCCTCGCAAGAGGCCCTTTCCAAGTGATTTTTTCTCTCCCCGTCGGACCGGCCGACTTATTGCAACAGGGACGCTACGGCCTAATGACGAATGCGTCAACAGGGAATCTGGCGCGGCGCCGGTGGGGCCGATCACATTGGAACGCGGCCGCCGGGCGGGCCCCGGGCCGCGTCGCGCGAGAGGGTGGCACTGACGCGCCAACCACGTATGGTGGTGTCCGGTGGTCACCTGGTGCGGGAGAGGCGTGGCGATGGGCGAGGCGATTTTCGTGGGCGGCGGTGGCGAGGGCTACGGAACCCCGCAACAGCTTCTGCTGCGGCTTGGCAACCGGCACGGGCTGATCGCGGGGGCGACGGGCACCGGCAAGACGGTGACGCTGCAGGTGCTGGCCGAGGCGCTGTCGCGCGAGGGGGTGCCGGTGGTGCTGGCCGATGTGAAGGGCGATCTTGCGGGCATGGCGGTGGCGGGCAACCCGGCCGGCAAGCTTGCCCCGGCCTTTGCAAAGCGGGCGGCCACCATCGGGATGCAAAGCCTCGACTACGCCGCCTGTCCGGTGACGTTCTGGGATGTCTTCGGCCAGCAGGGCCACCCGGTGCGCGCGACGGTGACCGAGATGGGGCCGCTTTTGCTGGCGCGGCTGATGCAGCTGTCGGATGTGCAGGAAGGCGTGCTGAACATCGCGTTTCGCCTGTCGGACGAAGAGGGGCTGCCGCTTCTCGACCTGAAGGACCTGCAGGCGCTGCTGGTCTTCATCGGGCAGAACGCGGCCGAGATCGGGTTGCGGTACGGCAATGTCGACAAGTCCTCGGTGGGGGCGATCCAGCGGGCGCTTCTGGTGCTGGAGAACCAGGGCGCCACCGCGTTCTTCGGCGAGCCCGCGCTTGACCTGATGGATCTGATGCGGGTGGACCCGGACGGGCGGGGGCGGGTGAACATTCTGGCCGCCGACCGGCTGATGCAGTCGCCGCAGCTTTACGCGACGGTGCTCCTGTGGCTTCTGTCCGAGCTGTTCGAGCAACTGCCCGAGGTGGGCGACCCCGACAGGCCGAAGCTCGTCTTCTTCTTCGACGAGGCGCATCTGCTATTCGACGACGCGCCCAAGGCGCTGGTGGCCAAGGTGGAACAGGTGGCCCGGCTGATCCGCTCGAAGGGGGTGGGGGTCTATTTCTGCACCCAGAACCCGGCCGATGTGCCGGATGACATCCTGGGCCAGTTGGGCAACCGGGTGCAGCACGCGCTGCGCGCCTTCACGCCCAAGGATCAGCAGGATCTGAAGCGGGCCGCGCAGACCTACCGCCCGAACCCCCGCTTTGCGGTGGAAGACGCGATCCGCGAGGTCGGGATCGGCGAGGCTGTCACCTCGTTCCTGCAGGCCAAGGGCGAACCGGGCATGGTGGAACGCACGCTGATACGCCCGCCCGCCTCGCAGATCGGGGCGATCGATCCCGGCACCCGGGCCGCGGTGATTGCCGCCTCGCCGGTCCGGGGCAAGTACGAGACCGCGCTGGACCGCGAGAGCGCCTTCGAGAAGTTGCAGGCCCGCGCCGGGGCGGCATCGGAGGCCGCGGCCGCGGTCACGACGGGGGCCGAAAGCTTCAACGCGGCGCGCCGCTACACGGGCGGCACCCTGGGCGGGGCAAAGCCGGTGGCCGGGGCGGCCCCGGCGCCGAAACCCGCGGCCCGCCGGTCCGACAGCCTGGGCGAAGCCTTCGCCAAAAGCTTTGTGCGCCAGCTTGGCTCGGCCGCCAGCCGCGAGATCATCCGCGGCGTGATGGGCGGGCTGTTCCGCGCGCGGTAGGCGGCGGCGTCGAGGGGGGCTGCGCGCCCCCCACCACAGAGGGCCATCGCCCGACCGCGGGGGGGCGCTGGCCCGGTGACGGTCTGCGCTTTATGGTGCGGCCTCTCCCCAGGGTGAG
>JAJZVD010000041.1 GCA_021845805.1 Pseudomonadota bacterium
CAGTTCACCCGGGTGCAGGCGCAGCAGCTCATGCCGCGCCCGCGCCATCTGACCTGGGAGGAAAGCGCCTGCTACACGCTGACGCTGGCCACCGCCTACCGGATGCTGTTCGGCCACAAGCCGCATGTGCTGAACCCCGGCGACAACGTGCTGGTCTGGGGCGCCTCGGGGGGGCTTGGGTCCTATGCGATCCAGCTTGTCAACACGGCGGGCGCCAATGCGATCGGCGTGATCTCGGAAGAGGACAAGCGGGACTTCGTTCTGGGCCTTGGCGCCAAGGGCGTCATCAACCGCAAGGAGTTCAACTGCTGGGGCCAGATGCCCACGGTGAACACGCCGGAATACAAGACCTGGCTGAACGAGGCGCGCAAGTTCGGCAAGGCGATCTGGGACATTACCGGCAAGGGCGTGAATGTCGACATGGTGTTCGAACACCCTGGCGAGTCGACCTTCCCCGTCTCGGTGCTGCTGGTGAAGCGTGGCGGGATGGTGGTGATCTGCGCGGGGACGACTGGCTATAACCTGACGCTGGACGCCCGATATCTGTGGATGCACCAGAAGCGGGTGCAGGGCAGCCACTTTGCCAATCTCAAGCAGGCCAGCGCCGCCAACAGGCTGATGGTGGAACGGCGGCTGGACCCGGCGATGTCCGAGGTCTTCCCCTGGGCCGAGATTCCGGCGGCGCACATGAAGATGCGCCGCAACCTGCACAAGCCGGGCAACATGGCCGTTCTGGTGCAGGCGCCGCGCGCCGGATTGCGCACGTTCGAGGACGTGCTGGAAGCAAGCCGCGGATTTTGAACAGGATCGTTGCGGCCGGGGAAACGATTCCACTCCGGCCCTTCGCATTTTAGCAGGTTGTTAATCAATTTCACGTGTGCTGGCATCAGGTCATCCGGAGGCGAAGATGCGGCACGAGTGGATCCTGAATGTTCTGGCCGACTTGCAGCTTTATGCCGAGCTGAACGGCCTGCCCGACATCGCCGAGCGCGCGGGCGCGGCACTGGCGGCGGCCGAACGGGAACTGGCGGGGGTACCTGCGCCGGTCCCGCCTGCGGAGGCCGAGCGATTGCCCGCGCGGGAATGCAGCTAGGCCAGCGCCGCCACGATCGCGTCCAGCCCGTCCGTCAGGGCGGCGGGGCCGGGTTGCAGGATCAGCGGCGACTTGATCTCGACGATGCGGCCCGATGCGACCGCAGGCACGGTCTGCCAGCCCGGCCGCCCCGCGATCCTTTCGGGGCGCACCTTCTTGCCGCACCACGAGGCCAGGATCACTTCGGGCGCTGCGGCGATCACCTGATCGGAGGTCACGATGCGGTCGCGGGCGCCCGGCGCGCGGGCCAGCGGGGCGAAGACATCGTCGCCTCCGGCAATTCCGACCAGCTCCGACACCCAGCCGATGCCCGAAATCATCGGCTCGTCCCATTCCTCGAAATAGACGCGGCGGCGGGGGCGGGCGGCGGCGGCGGCCCGCACTGCGGCCAGTCGCGCCTCATAGCCCGTGGCCAGCGTTTCGGCCCGGTCGGTCGCCCCGACCAGTGCGCCCAGCGTGCGGATCATCGCCAGAATCCCGGCCATGTCGCGCTGGTTGAACCCCACGACCATCACGCCGCGTTTCAGGAGTTCCGCCGCGATGTCGGCCTGAAGATCGGAAAATGTCAGGACCAGATCGGGGTCCAGCGCCATCACCTTGGGCAGGTCGGCCGATGTGAAGGCCGACACGCGCGGCTTTTCCCGGCGGACCCGGGCCGGGCGTACCGCATAGCCCGAGACGCCGACGATGCGCCGTTCCTCGCCCAGAAGGTAAAGCGTTTCGACCGTTTCCTCGGTCAGGCAGACGATGCGTTCGGGGGGGAAATGGCGCATGGTCCGGGTGTGACAGGCCCGCCCGCGGCGGTCAAGCCGGCCTTCCCGCTGGTCCTTCCGCCGCCCCTCGGCTAGGGTCCGCGCCATGACCGTTCCCGCCCTTACCTTCTCCGAGGATCAGGCCGAAGCCTGGGATCGCCTGGCCGATATGCTGCGCAAGGCCGGGGTGGACCCCGATGACGGAACGCTGAGCCCCGAGGGGGCAGACGGCTCCAGCGTGGTGGCGGTGGTGGGCAAGGCGGGGTCGGGCAAGACCATGCTGCTGGCCGCGCTGACCAAGGCGCTGGCCGAAGCGGGCGTCGACATCGTCTCGGGCGACTGGGAAGGGCGGCGGCGCAAGGACCGCCGGACGCTGGCGATCCTAGCCCCCACCAACAAGGCCGCCAGCGTGTTGCGCAACCGCGGGGTGCCCGCGACCACGATCCACCGCATCCTCTATACCCCCGTCTATGACCCGGAATACGAGCGCATCGCCGAATGGCTGGCCGGGCAGGGCGACCGCCCGGTGGTGGAAGGGCTGACCGACCTGGCGCTGGACCGGGCCAAGGCGTTCTACGACACGGTGAAGTCGATCCCCGGTGCTCTGGCGGCGGCGGGCCTGCGGGGGTCGGATTTCATCAAGGGCTGGAAACGCCGCGAAGAGCCGCTGGACATCGGCTTTGTCGACGAAAGCTCGATGCTGGACGAACGGCAGTTCGATGACCTGCGCGAGATCTTTCCGACGCTGGTGCTGTTCGGTGACCCGGCGCAGCTTGCCCCGGTGGGCCAGTCGGGCGAGATGGTCTTCGACAAGCTGGGCGACAGCCGCAAGCTGATCCTGCACCGCATCCACCGCCAGACGCAGGACAACCCGATCCTGGACCTTGCCCATGCGCTGGCCGACCCCGCGCTGGGCTTCGACGCCTTCGAGCGGATGGTGGAGGATGCCGCCCGCCGCGACGAGCGGGTGGTGATGGCCCAGCGGGTCGAGGCCGAGCTGATGGCGCGCTCGCCCGTTCTGGTGTGGCGCAATGCCACCCGCATCCGGCTGATCCAGGCCTTCCGCGCGGCCTATGGCGCGCCCGCGGACGAATTGCTGCCCGGCGAGCCGCTGATCTGCGACGGGATCGAGCTGCCGCTGAAGCACCGCAAGAAGCGGATCGACCTCGAGGCCCGCGGGCTGATCAAGGGAGCGCAGGTGATCTATCTGGGCCCGGGGCGCAAGCCGGGCTTTTCGCGCCTGTTCGTGATCGGCGCCGAAGAGCCCCGGCTGTCGGCGGCCTCGATCATCAAGATCGAACTGCCCGACGAAGAGGAACCCTTCATCCCCTTCGCGGCGCGGATGGGCGCCGCCTTCCTGCATGGCGCGGCCGTCACCATCCACAAGGCGCAGGGCAGCCAGTGGGATACGGTGCAGGTCTTTGCCCCGGACCTTTACGCCGCCGCGCAATCCGGCCGCAACGAGGCCGGGCTGCCATTGTGGAAGCGGCTGGCCTATGTGGCGATCACCCGGGCCGAGCGGCGGCTGCTGTGGGTGGTGCGCAACCGGCTGGCCCGGCCCGCGTCGCCCCTTGGCATCGAGGATCTGCCGATCGGCACCGCGGCGCTGGAGCTGGAGGCGGAATAACCCTCTGGCCCGCGCCTGACGTTCGCCCTACTCTCGCGCCCAAACGAAAGGGAGGCCCCGATGCGCTGCGTCTTCGTCCAGTTCCGCTGCACCCCCGGCAAGACCTACGAGGTTGCCGACGCGATCTATGATCGCGAGGTGGTCAGCGAGCTATACTCCACCTCGGGCGACTGGGATCTGATCGCCAAGGTCTATATCCCCGACGAGGCCGACGTCGGCCACTACCTGTCCGAGCGGCTGTTCGACATTCCGGGCATCGTGCGCACCCTGACCACGATGACTTTCAAGGCGTTCTGAGATGACCCGCAGCATCATCGTGACGGGCGCAAGCGCCGGGATCGGCAAGGCCACGGCGCTGCGCTTCCTGCTGGCGGGCTGGCAGGTGGGGCTGGTGGCTCGCCGCCGCGAGGCGCTGGAGGAAATCGCCGCCGCCCATCCGGGAGCCGTGCCGCTGGCCTGCGACGTGGCCGATCCTGCGGCGGTCGAGTCGGTCTTTGCCGCCGCCGCGGCACGGTTCGGGCGGATCGATGCGCTGTTCAACAACGCGGGCATCTCGCGCCCCGCCGGTCTGATCGACGAGATCCCGGTGCAGGACTGGCTGGATACCGTGCAGGTGAACCTGAACGGCATGTTCTTCTGTGCCCGCGCGGCCTTTGCCCAGATGCGGCGGCAGGCGCCGCAGGGCGGACGGATCATCAACAACGGCTCGATTTCGGCCCATGCGCCCCGGCCGGGCTCGGCGGCCTATACCGCGACGAAACACGCGGTGACCGGGCTGACCAAGACGATCTCGCTGGACGGGCGGCCCTTCGACATCGCCTGCGGGCAGATCGACATCGGCAACGCAGGCACCGAGATGGCCGCGAAGATGGCCAAGGGCGTTCCGCAGGCCGATGGCAGCATCCGCGCCGAGGCGATGATGGACGTGGCCGAGGTCGCCGAGGCGGTGCTGCACATGGCGACGTTGCCCTTGTCGACCAACGTGCAGTTCATGACCATCATGGCGACCAAGATGCCCTTCGTCGGGCGCGGCTGATCAGCGCTTCGCCAGCCGGAACACCGCTGACGCCAGCCAGCCCGCCGCGATCGCGATCACCAGCGACAGCAGCCCGTAGACGGGCGGCTGGTTCTTGGCCAGTTCGTAAAGCCAGCGCTCCAGCCCCATCTTGCGCACGCGGATGTCGGTGTTGTGGACATCGACCACCTGGCCGTTGCGGGTCAGGAAGATGCGCGCCTTGTAAAGCCCCTCGGTCAGGTTGGCGGGCAGCCTGATGTCGGTGTGGAACAGCGTCGCCTGTTCCACCGCGACGGTGCCCTGGTCCAGCACATAAAGCCCCTGGTCCTTGCGGATGCGGATCAGCGCGTTGATGAACGCCTCGCCGTCGGGCACCTGGCTGGCCACACCGGTATCCTGGATCGCCTGCGGGATGGTGATCTTGTAGCGCAGGTCCTCGGTCTGGCTGAGAACCTGGTTCAGCGGGCCCGACGTGGCGATTGCGTAGAAGGCCGGGGCCGAGGTGACGCGCGCGCGCTCGGTGTTGATCCAGATGCCCCAGACATGGCCCTTGCGGCTGATGTCGACCGGGTTCGGCGGCCCTTCCAGCGTCACGATCACCTGAAGGGGCGCGCCGTCGGGAGGGGGCGTCTGCCGCTTGACCGCCCCGAACACCAGGATGTCAGAGCCGTTGAAGGTGGCGGTGATGGCGATCTGGTTCTCGCTGAGCCCGGCCACCACCTGTTCGGGCGGCGGCACGGCGGGCGCCGCCGTCTCGGCCACCGCGGGCAGGGCGGCCAGAAGGCCCAGCGACAGGATCAGCGCGCGGATCATGGGTGGTTCACCGAGCGGATCGAGTAGAGATCCGAAGGCGTCAGCACCAGGTCCAGCCCGATCTTCACGCTGACCGCCAGCACCAGGATCGCCAGCAGGATGCGCAGTTGCTCGGCCTTCAGCCGGAAGCCGATGACGGTGCCGATCTGCGCGCCCACCACGCCGCCCACGATCAGCAGAACGGCCAGCGCCATGTCGACGGACTGGTTGGTGATCGCATGGGCCATCACTGAATAGGCGGTGACGAAGATGATCTGAAACAGCGAGGTGCCCACCACCACCCGGGTGTTCATGCCCAGCAGGTAGATCATCGCGGGCACCAGGATGAAGCCGCCCCCGACCCCCATCGTGGCTGACAGGAACCCGACCATCAGCCCGATGCCCAGGGGCGGCAGCACGCTGATGTAAAGGCCCGAGGTGCGAAACTTGACCTTGAAGGGCCCGCGCTGGGCCCAGCCGTGGCGGCTGCGGCTGCGCGAGGTCGGCGGTGGGGCGCCGCTGCGCGCCCGCCGGATGGCGCGGAAGCTTTCCTGAAACATCATGGTGCCGATCGCGCCCATGAAGAAGACATAGGAAAACTGCACGAACAGTTCGGTCTGCCCGGCCTGCTTCATCAGTTCGAAAACGTAGATGCCGATGTTCGAGCCGACGAACCCGCCGATCAGCATCACGGTGCCCATGCGGAAATCGACGGTGCCGCGGCGGATATGGACCAGAAGACCCGAGACCGAGGCCGCCACCACCTGGTTCGCACCGGTTGCCACGGCCACGCCCGGCGGGATGCCGATGAACAGCAGAAGCGGCGTGATCAGAAAGCCGCCCCCCACCCCGAAGATACCCGACAGCAAGCCGACGCCGCCGCCAATTCCCAGCAGCAGGAAGATGTTGACCGATACCTCAGCGATAGGCAGGTAAATCTGCATGGGGGCCGTCCGGGCGGGGCAGGCGGAGGGGCCGCCGGAAGGCAGGCCGGTTGCTGAACAAGCGCGATCTCCCTCAGAGCTAGCACTTATTCCATTTTTTGCAAGTATTGTCGGAGCACACGTTCCAGCTTGGCGGCGCCGAGCGGGGCCATCGCCTTGGTATGTTCGTGGCTGATCGATTCCGTACCCATCCCCGCCGCCATGTTGGTGATGGTGGATATCGCCGCGACCTTCAGGCCCAGAAAGCGCGCCAGGATCACCTCGGGCACCGTCGACATGCCGACGGCGTCGCCGCCCAGGATGCGGATCGCCCGGATTTCGGCCGGGGTCTCGAACGAGGGGCCGGAGTACCAGGCATAGACGCCTTCGTGCAGCGTCACGCCCTCGGCCGTGGCCGCGGCGCGCAGGGCTGTGCGCAGGCCCGGGTCGTGGGCGTCCGTCATCGGCACGAAGCGCGCATCCGTCCGCTCGCCGATCAGCGGGTTCAGGCCCGAGAAGTTGATATGATCGGACAAGAGCATCAGCGCGCCCGTAGGCATGTCGGGGCGCAGCGAGCCCGCGGCATTGGTGGCGATCAGCCGGGTGGCCCCCAGCGCGGCCAGCACCTCCAGCGGCAGCCGCATCGCGTCGGCGCGGCCCTGTTCGTAGTAATGCTCGCGCCCGCCGAACACGGCCACGCGGCGCCCTTCCAGACGCCCCACGACCAGGTTGGCGTTGTGGCCCGAGACCCCCGCATGGGGAAAGCCGGGCAGATCGGCATAGGGAATGGCCACCCCGTCGACCGCGCTGGCCAGGTGCCCCAGCCCGGAGCCAAGGATCAGGCCCACGGCGACCGGGTCCGTCCCGGCCCGTTGACGGACCAGGGCCGCAACGGCCTCAGCGTTCCTTGACATAGGGCTCGCCTCCTGCGCGGGGGGGGATGGCCTTGCCCACGAAGCCTGCCAGCACCACGACGGTAAGGATGTAGGGCAGGTTGTCCATGAACTCGTTCGGGATCACCAGAACGCCCAGATCGATCGTGGGATAGCGGATCGACACGGCGGCCAGGAAGCCGAAGAACATGGTCGAGCCCAGCGCCTGCCACGGACGCCACTTGGCGAAGATCAGCGCGGCCAGCGCGATGTAGCCGCGGCCCGCCGTCATCTCGCGCCCGAAGCCCGCGGCGAGCGCGGTGGACAGGTAGCTGCCCGCGATGCCGCACAGCACGCCCGCGATGGCCAGCGCGGCATAGCGCAGCGCAACCACCGACACGCCCGCGGTATCGACGGCAGCCGGGTTTTCCCCCACCGCCCTGAGCCGCAGGCCGAAGCGGGTCCGGTAGAGAACCCACCAGGTGGCCGGAACCAGCAGGAAGGCCAGATAGACCAGCACCGAATGCCCCGAGATCAGTTCGGCATAGATCGGACCCAGAAAGGGCACGTCCCTCAGTTCGTTGGCAAAGGGAAGCGTCATGTCGCGGAACCGCGCCGCGCCTGACAGCGCCGGGGTGCCGCCGCCCTGGTGGAACCAGTTCTGCCCCACCAGCACCGTGATCCCCGACGCAAGCATGTTGATCGCGACCCCCGATATCAGCTGGTTGCCGCGGAAGGTGATCGAGGCCAGCCCGTGGATGGCCGAGAAGACCAGCGAGCCCGCGATCCCGGCCAGAAGGCCCAGCCAGGCGCTGCCGGTGGTATAGGCGACCGCCGCCGACAGGAAGGCCGCGACCAGCATCTTGCCTTCCAGCCCGATGTCGAACACGCCGGAGCGTTCCGAGAACAGCCCCGCAAGGCAGGCCAGCAGCAGGGGCGTGCCCAGCCGCACGGTACTGTCGAGGATCGAGACGTAGCTTTCGAACGACATCACGTCCTCCGCTTGCCGAATTTGCGGAACGCCGCCGCGACCGGGATCCGCACCATGTTGTCCAGCGCCCCGGTGAACAGGATCACCAGCGCCTGGATCACCCAGATCAGTTGCGGCGGGATCGAGGTCCACATCGAAAGCTCGGCGCCGCCCTGATAGAGGAAGCCGAACAGGATCGAGGCCAGAAGCACGCCCAGCGGATGCGACCGGCCCATCAGCGCCACCGCGATGCCGATGAAGCCCGCGCCCTCGGACGAGTTCAGCACCAGCCGCTGTGCCTCGCCCATGACGTTGTTGATCGACATCATCCCCGCCAGCGCGCCGGAAATCAGCATGGCGCCCATGGTGATCCTGACCGGGCTGATGCCCGCATAGCGCGCCGCGGGTTCCGATTTGCCGAAGGCGCGCAGCGCAAAGCCGAAGCGCGTGTGCCAGATCAGCACCCAGACCAGGAAGCAGGCCGCAAGCGCGATCAGAAGCGTCACGTTCACCGGCGGGTCCTTCGAGAAGGGGATGCCCACGGCGCCCAGGATCTCGCCCAGCTTCGGCAGTTCCAGATGCGCCGGGAAATCTGCCGACGAAGGGTCCTGCGAGCCTGCCGGTTTCAGGAAATGCTTCAGGACATAGAGCATCAGCCCGGCGCCGACGAAGTTGAACATGATCGTGGTGATCACGATATGGCTTCCGCGCTTGGCCTGAAGCCAGGCCGGAATGGCCGCCCAGGCGGCCCCGAACAGCGCCGACGCCGCGGTGGCCCCGATCAGCGCCACCCACCAGTTCGGCCAGGGAATGAACAGGCAGGCCAGCGCCACGCCAAGGCCGCCCAGCTGCGCCTGCCCGTCTCCGCCGATGTTGAAGAGGCTTGCGTGAAACGCCACCGCCACCGCAAGCCCGGTGAACATGAAGTTCGTGGCGTAATAAAGCGTATAGCCCCAGCCGTAGGTCGACCCCAGGCCGCCGTCGATCATGATCATCAGCGCGTTCAGCGGGTTTTCCCCGATCGCCGCGATGACGATGCCCGACAGCACGAAGGCGATGACGATCGAAAGCAGCGGTACCAGGACCGCATCGGCCCATTTCGGCAGTCTGTCCATCACGCGGCCTTTCCGTTCATGCCGGCCATCAGCAGGCCCAGCTCGCGCTCGTCGGTTTCGCCGGGGATGCGTTCGCCCATGATGCGGCCGTCGAACATCACGGCCACCCGGTCCGACAGGCTCAGGATCTCGTCCAGTTCCACCGAGACCAGAAGGATCGCCTTGCCCGCGTCGCGCAGCTTCACGATCTGCTGGTGGATGAACTCGATGGCGCCGATGTCCACCCCCCGTGTGGGCTGCCCGATCAGGAGAAGGTCGGGATTGCGCTCGATTTCCCGGGCCACCACGATCTTCTGCTGGTTGCCGCCGGAAAAGTTCTTGGCCGCCAGCCGCGGATCGGGCGGGCGCACGTCAAAGCGCTGCATCTTGGCGGCGGTTTCCCGCAAGAGGCCCGCGTTGTCCATGATGAAGCGGTTCTTCTGATAGGCCGGATCGTTGTGATAGCCGAAGGCCACGTTTTCCCAGGCCGTGAAATCCATGATCAGGCCCAGCCGCTGGCGGTCTTCGGGCACATGGGCGATGCCGTCGCGGCGCCGGGTCTGGCCGTCGGCATGGCGGCCCGACAGGTCGATCGGCTTGCCGTTCATCCGCACCGTGCCGGTGCCGGTGGCAAACCCGCCCAGAACCTCCAGCAGTTCGGTCTGCCCGTTGCCCGCGACGCCTGCGATGCCAAGGATTTCGCCCGCCCGCACATGCAGCGACACGCCCTTCAGCCGTTCGACGCCGAAACGGTCCTTGACCCGCAGGTCCTGCACCTCCAGCACCGTGCGCCCCGGGGTCGCGGGCTGCTTTTCGACCCGCAACAGCACCTTTCGCCCCACCATCAGTTCGGCCAGCTGTTCGGGGTTCGTCTCGGCCGTCTTGACCGTGGTGGTCATCTGGCCGCGGCGCATCACGCTGACGGTATCGGTGATCTCCATGATCTCGCGCAGCTTGTGCGTGATCAGGATGATCGTCTTTCCCTCGCGCTTCAGATTGGCGAGGATGCGGAACAGGTGGTCCGCCTCGGCCGGAGTCAGCACGCCGGTGGGCTCGTCCAGAATGAGGATGTCGGCCTGCCGGTAGAGCGCCTTGAGAATCTCGACCCGCTGCTGGTGCCCGACCGAGAGGTTCTCGATCAGCGCGTCGGGGTCCACATGCAGTTCGTATTCCTGTGCGAGATGCGTCAGCACCTTGCGCGCCTTGGCCAGCGACGGGCCCAGAAGCGCGCCTTCCTCGGCGCCCAGCACGACGTTTTCCAGAACGGTGAAGTTCTGAACCAGCTTGAAATGCTGGAACACCATCCCGATTCCGGCGCGGATCGCCGACTGGCTGTCGGGGATGTGGGTGACCTTGCCGTTTATCAGGATCTCGCCAGCGTCGGCCTTGTAGAAGCCGTAGAGGATCGACATCAGCGTCGATTTTCCGGCCCCGTTTTCCCCGATGATCCCGTGGATCGCCCCGCGCGCGACCTGCAACGAGATGTCCTTGTTGGCCTGGACCGGGCCGAAGGCCTTCGAGATTCCCCGAAGCTCCAGCACGGGAACGGATGTGGCGGGGGCGGCAGTTGCCTGCCGCCCCTGGGGATCACCCATTGCCATGTGCGTTCTGCCTTACTGAACCGGGCAGGTGTTGTCGGTGGTGTAGTCGTGCACCTTGATCGAGCCGTCCTCGATCCCGGCGGTCGCCTTTTCCAGCGCGGCCTTCATCGCGGGGGTGATCAGCTTGGCGTTGTTGTCGTCCATCGCAGCCGCCACGCCACCCGCCTTGAGGTCCATGACCTTCACGCCGGGCTTCAGGTCGGCGCCGGCCTTGAACGCGTCGAAGACCGCGTTGTCGACGCGCTTCTGCATCGAGGTCAGCACCTGGCCGGGGTGCATGTAGTTCTGGTTGCTGTCGACGCCGATCGACAGGATCTTGGCATCCGCCGCCGCCTGCAGAACGCCCACGCCGGTGCCGCCCGCCGCGGCATAGACCACGTCGGCGCCCTGGCTGATCTGGCCCTTCGTCAGCTCGCCACCCTTCACCGGGTCGTTCCAGGCCGCCGGGGTGGTGCCGGTGTAGTTGACCAGAACCTTGGCATTCGCGTTGGCCGCCTTCACGCCCTGCGCGTAGCCGCATTCGAACTTGTGGATCAGCGGGATGTCCATGCCGCCGATGAAGCCCACCGTGCCCGACTTCGACGCCATGCCGGCCATCAGGCCGACCAGGTACGAGCCCTGCTCTTCGGTGAAGACGATCGATTCCACGTTCGGCTGGTTCACGACCATGTCGACAATCGCGAACTTGGTCTTCGGGAAATCGGGGGCGACCTTGTTGAGCACGTCACCGAAGGCAAAGCCCGTCATCACCACAGGGTTGGCGCCCGACTCGGCGAGACGGCGCAGTACCTGCTCGCGCTGGGCTTCCGACTGGATCTCGACTTCGCGGAACTTGCCGCCGGTTTCCTTGGCCCATTTCTGGGCGCCGTGGAACGCGGCTTCGTTGAAGGATTTGTCGAACTTGCCGCCCAGATCGTAGATGATCGCCGGATCGGCAAGCGCCGCGCCGGCGGTCAGCGCCAGCGCCGCGGTCGCGCCGAGGAACTTGGTCATGAGGCTCATGGGTAATCTCTCCCGGTTGTGGTTCTGTCCGCCCGCCACAGGGGCGGTCGGGGGGTGATTGCAGCGCCGCGGTCAGGCGGATCATCCGCGAATAAGGACGCAGCTTGACCGGACGGTCAAGTGAGATGTTGATGAGGGTCAGGGCCTGTCGCGGGCAGGGCGCGGCCCTGCGGAAAAGCCGGGCAAAGCGGCGTTCAAAGCCGCCGCGAGAGCAACAGCGCATCGACCTGCGTCCCCTCGGGCGTGCGGTAATAGCCGCGCCGGCGACCATCCTCGGACCAGCCCTCCTGGCGGTAGAGCGCCAGCGCCGCGCCATTGTCGGCGGCCACCTCGAGGAAAGCGCGACCGGCCCCGCGGGCGCGGGCCTCGGCCTCGAATCCGGCCAGCAGCGCCCGGCCAAGCCCCTGCCTGCGCGCCGCCGGTGCGACGACAAGCGTCAGCAGCTCTGCCTCGTCCAGCACGGCGCGACCCAGGGCGAAGCCGCGGGCGTCACCGACCAGAAAGACCCCGGGCAATTCCAGAAGCCCCGCGATTTCCGCCGCGCTCCACGGCCTGGGGGTGGTAAAGCCCGCGGCATGCAGGGCGGCAACGTCTGCGGGGCTCACGGTAGGATCACCGGGGGCGGGTCGGCGGCAATCGCCGCATCGGCCGGGCGCAGGTAAAGCGGCGCGGGGCGGGGCTGTGGCGAGCCAAGCCGACGGGCAGCAATGCGGGCGATGGCCACGGCCAGCGGCATCGCCGCAGGCAGGATCGGCCCGCCCGCCACAAGCGCCGCACCGCCACCGGTGCGCGGCAGGGCGCCCAGATCGGGCAGGGGGGCCTCGATCAGCGCGGGCGCGGGATCGGTGTCGAACCGTTGCAGGTAGACCGCGCCGCGCCGGGCATCCTCGATCACCGCGACGGGTCGGGGCAAACCTTCGGCCAGCGCCTCGAGCCGGCTGACGCCGATGGCCGGCCGACCAAGCGACAGGGCCAGCCCGCGCGCGGCCGAGACCGACAGCCGCACGCCGGTAAAGTTGCCTGGGCCGATGCCGACCCCAAGCCCGTGCAGGTCGCGCCAACCGGCCCCGGCTTGCGCCAGCAGCTCGTCAAGCAGGGGAAACAGCCGCTCGGCCTGGCCGGTCGCCATCGGCTCGTCCGCGGCGGCCAGTACATTGTTGCCCTGAAGCACCGCGGCCGCGCAGGCGGCGGCGGAGGTGTCGAAGGCAAGGATCAGCGGCGCGGCCAAGGCTCAGGCGGCGACGGCGCGCACCTCGACCACTTCGGGGATGTAATGGCGCAGAAGGTTCTCGATGCCCATCTTCAGCGTCAGCGTGGACGAGGGGCAGCCCGCGCAGGCGCCCTTCATGTGCAGGTACACGATGCCACGGTCGAAGCCGCGGAAGGTGATGTCGCCACCGTCATTGGCCACCGCCGGGCGCACGCGCGTGTCCAGCAGCTCCTTGATCTGGGAGACGATTTCCGAATCCGGCCCGTCCTGTTCGGAATGCTCGGCCGCGGCGGGGCCCTCGATGGCCGCATCGCCCGACTGGAAATGCTCCATGATCGCGCCAAGGATCGCAGGCTTCACATGCGACCATTCGCGGCTGTCTTCCTTGGTGACGGTCACGAAATCTCGCCCGAGGAAGACACCGGTGACCCCACCCGCCGCAAAGATCCGGCGGGCGAGCGGCGAACTGGCCGCCGCATCGACCGAGGCGAAATCGGCGGTGCCCGTTTCCAGCACGGTCTGACCCGGCAGGAACATCAGCGTGGCTGGGTTGGGGGTGGATTCGGTCTGGATGAACATTGGAAATCTCCGACTGTTACACTCGGATATGCGCGCGGCGGGGGCGAAAGTCAATTGCGGCAGGTCCATACGGCCCGATCGGAAGACTGATCGCCCCGAATCGCGCAACCTGCCTTCGGGATCACGCCTTGGTGCGGCAGACCCCGGGTCGGCCGCAAACAGGCTTAAGATGTCAAGGCAACTATGCCAAATGGTGGCGTTTTCCGCCTGCCGTGGAAAAGCGTCGAAATTTGACGAAATTTGTGTCATAAATCAGGCGATGGACAAGGGGGCGTCTACCTCTTGCGCATCTTTTTTAGGGCGACCCTCGCGGCGGTTCAGGCGAGTGGTGTGGGTCTGTGATGTTTGCAGGCTCGACATGTTCAGGGAGTGATAGAAATGATGAAAGCATTTGCCCTAGCTTCGGCGCTGGCGCTGAGTGCCGCTGCGGGTACGGCTCAGGCTTCGACCATGGTGCCTCTGTCGGGCATCTTCCATATCAACATCTACAGCGGCGCGGCGGGCACAAGCGCCACCGAGAGCAACGTGTCAGGCTCGACGATGACATCGTCGGTCACCTACACGGGCCTGCTCGATTTCGCGGTGAACCTGCCGCAAAGCCAGTCCGGCACCACGATCGCCCAGTTCCTGGGAACGGGGAGCGGCAGCTATGTGGTGAACTCGGGCAGCGCGGCCCTGGGCAACCTGCTCAGCCAGCCGAGCTTCGCGCTGACGACGCTGTTCGACATCACGGGCGGCCTGCTGATCAACGCGACGACGAGCGTCTCGTTGACGCATGACGATGGCGTGAGCTTCTGCCAGGCCTCCTGCGATTCGGGTCATTCGGCACCGACCTCGGCGGTGACGGATGCCTTCGCGGCCACCGGCGGCGCCTATCGGATCATCTACGCGGCAACAAACGGCAACCCGAGCATCCTTCAGGGGATGGCGACGGTTCCGGTTCCGGCGGCGGGCGTCCTGCTGATGGGCGGTCTGGCCGGGTTCGGCCTGCTGAAGCGCCGCCGTCGCGCGGCCTGACCGGCATCCGAACGAACGAGAACGGGCGGCGCCATGCGCCGCCCCTTTTCGTTGGCGCCTTGGCCGACGATGGTCAGGTGATCGCCTCCAGCCGTTCCTTGGACATTTCGCCGGGAACGATGGTGATCGGGATCGGCAGGGTGCCCGAGGCGCGCGACAGGTGCGTGACCAGCTTGCCCGGCCCGCTCTTGTCGGTTCCGGCGCCCAGTACCAGCACGCCGATCTGCGGATCGTCCTTGATCTGGGCCAGAATCTCGGTCACCGGCTCTCCTTCACGGATCACCAGTTCCGGCTCGACCCCGTGGCCAGAACGCATCCATTTTGCAAAGACCTCGAAATGCGCCTCGATCCGTTCGCGGGCCTCGGCCCGCATCAGGTCCGCGACGCCGGTCCAGTACTTGAATTCCTCGGGCGGGATGACCGACAGGATCTGGACGCCGCCGTGGGTCCGCGCCGCGCGCAGGGCGGCGAAGCGCATCGCGTTCAGGCATTCGCGGCTGTCGTCGAGCACGACCAGGAACTTGCGCATGATGATCCCTCCGGACCCGGGGATCATCGCCGAAGCGCAAGCCCCTTGGCAAGCCTGTCGGGGGCCGCGCCGCGGCAAGGAACCCCCGGCGCGAGGCCGGGGGCGGCGGTCTTGCCGGATCGGCGACGAACCGCCATCGTCCGGGCGTCGTATCCCTGGGCAAAGGCCAGGTGGGGAAGGCGATACGGCGCCCGGACGGCACACGAACACGGGGCACGCCTGACATACGCAGGTGCCGCGGTTTTCCGTCGCGCCTCGCGCGAAAATGACTCCGGCTGGTGAGATTCGGCGACACAGCCGCGTTGCCGGGCGGATGCACGCCGAGTTGACTTGCGCATTCCGCGCTCCTGCGAAAGGTTGCGGCGCAAATATTCCAATGGGAGAATGTCATGCCCGGACCCACTCTGGATCGTCGGCGGTTGCTTGCGCTGGGGGCCGCTGCACTGGCCAGCCCGGCCATCGCGCGCGCAGATCAATTGACCGGCAACCCCGCCGATGTCACCGACCCCGCCGCGGACCCGCGGCACAACATTTCCAGCTTCACGTCGAAACGCTGGCAGGACTATTTCGAGAACCTGAAGAACGGCGTGATCCTGGCCGACACGACCTCGCGCGCGGTCCACTTCTGGAATGAAGACGCAAGCGTCTACCTGCTTTACCCCTCGTCGGTGCCCACTGCGCCGGAACTGACCCGCAAGGGCATGACGCGGGTGGTCGAGAAGGTGGTCGGCCCGACCTGGCACCCGACCCCGTCGATGCGGGTGCGGATGCCCTGGCTGCCGCCGGTTGTCGGCCCGGGCCCGGACAACCCGCTGGGGCCCTTCGCGCTCTATCTGTCGTGGCAGTATTACCGGGTGCACGGCACCCAGGATACGCGGAAGATCGGCCGCGCCTCGTCCGACGGCTGCATCGGGCTTTACAACGAGGATATCACCACGCTGTTCAAATACGCGAAGGTCGGCACCCAGGTCCGCATCATCTGAGCGTCCGTCGCGCCTGCTGCACCCCGGCATGGCCCGTGCGGTGCAGCAGGATCGAGGCGTACCGGGGCGCAACATCGGGCGGGGTCGGCCGGGCCACCCCGCCCGCAGGGCGCCTACCGGCGCGAGCGGATCATGCCCACGATGTCCAGCGTGCGCGCAAGGATCGGCTGTGCGATCGCGTCGGCCCGCTCGGCGCCGTTTCCAAGGATGCGGTCGATTTCCGCGGGGTCGGCCATCAGCCGCTGCATCTCTGTCGAGATCGGCGACAGCTTGGCCACCGCAAGGTCGGCCAGCGCGGGCTTGAAGGTGCCAAAGCCCTGACCCGCGTATTGCGCCAGCACCTCTTCCACCGAGATGTCGGCAAGCGCGGCGAAGATGTTCACCAGGTTGCGTGCCTCGGGCCTGCCGTCCAGCCCATCGGGCGTGTCGGGCAGCAGCTCGGCATCGGTGCGCGCCTTGCGGAACTTGGCGGCGATGGTGTCCGCGTCGTCGGTCAGGTTGATGCGCGACTGGTCCGAGGGATCGGATTTCGACATCTTCTTCGAGCCGTCGCGCAGGCTCATCACCCGCGTCGCCGCCCCCTCGATGACCGGGGCGGTCAGCGGGAAGAAATCCACCTTGTAATCGTGGTTGAACTTCGCTGCGATGTCGCGGGTCAGCTCCACATGCTGCTTCTGATCCTCGCCCACCGGAACGTGGGTCGCGTGATAGACAAGGATGTCGGCCGCCATCAGGCTGGGATAGGCGTAAAGCCCCAGCGAGGCGTTCTCGGCGTTCTTGCCGACCTTGTCCTTGAATTGCGTCATCCGGTTCATCCAGCCCAGACGCGCCACGCAGTTGAAGATCCAGCCCAGCTCGGCATGGGCCGAGACCTGGCTCTGGTTGAACAGGATGGATTTCACCGGGTCGATGCCCGCGGCGATGAAGGCCGCGGCGGCCTCGCGGGTCTGCTGGCGCAGCCGTTCGGGGTCCTGCCAGACGGTGATCGCGTGCAGGTCGACAAGGCAGTAGATGGTTTCCATCCCCTCGTCCTGCATCGCCACAAAGCGCTTGAGCGCGCCAAGGTAGTTGCCCAGCGTCAGGCCCCCTGAGGGCTGGATGCCCGAAAAGACACGGGGGGTGAATTGCGCCTTGCCGACGTGAGGCGTTTGGACCGCTTCCGTCATCTGTCACTCCGTCTGGAAATTGTTGCCCGCCGGGCTTATCGCTGGCGCCCTAGGACGTCAATGAAAGGGTCGCCCGATGGATCTTGACCACAATGCCCACCCGCTGAACCCGCTGCCCTGGGTGGTATGGATTCTGGCGATGCCGATCGCCGCGATCGAGATCGTGCTGAGCCTGGGGGGTTACGGGCTGATCGGCGGGCCTGCCGCGGTGGGCTGGCGGCTGGAGGCGATGCAGACCTATGCCTTTTCGCCGCCGATCTTCCAGTGGATGATTGAGAACCGCTATTTTCCGGCCGAGCACATGCTGCGCTTCGTCAGCTACATGTTCGTTCACGTCAACCCGACCCATGCCGTGTTCGTCGTGGTCTTCATTCTGGCGCTTGGCAAGTATGTGGCCGAGGTGTTCCGGCCCTGGGCGGTGCTGGTGCTGTTCTTCGCCTCGGGCATCGCGGGGGCGCTGGCCTATGGCCTGCTCTCGGGCACCCAGATGGTGCTGGTGGGGGCCTATCCCCCGGTCTACGGGCTGATCGGCGGCTTCAGCTTCATCATCTGGACGCGGCTGGGCCAGAGCGGGGGCAACCGGATCGGCGCCTTCAGCCTGATCGGCATGTTCCTGGGCGTGCAGCTTCTGTTCGGCCTGCTGTTCGGCGGCGGGCGCGACTGGATCGCCGACCTTGCGGGCTTCGCCACCGGCTTCGGCCTGTCGTTCCTGGTCAGCCCCGGCGGGATCGGGCGGGCGGTCGACGCGATCCGCCGCCGCTAGCGCAGCGACGAGCGCACGTCGCGCAGCCGCAGCGCGCCGGTGGCCAGCGCGGCCAGCCCGAAGGTCGCCGCCCCGCCCGCCACCAGGGCCGCCAGCGCCGCGTAGCGGATGCGCGGTGTGTCCAGCGGCACCGCAAGCACATGCGCCATGACCCAGAGAACGGCGCCCATCAGAACCGATGCCACCACCAGCCGCGGCAACCGATCCTTCAGGCGGGCGTCGAAGGCCGCGGCCTCGCCCATGCTTCGGGTGCCCCACCAAAGCTGGCCCACCATCGCCCAGCCGGCCAGCGTGGTGCCCAGCGCGGCCGACACGAACCCCACCACCGGCGCCAGCGCCAGCGCGGCGCCCGCATTCACGATCATGGAATGCCAGGCGAAGCGGAACGGGGTGCGCGTATCCTCTCGCGCGAAGTAAAGCGGTTGCAGCACTTTCTGCAGCGTGAAGGCAGGCAGGCCCGCGCCATAGATCGCAAGCGTCAGCGCGGTGTTGGTGACATCGAGGTCCGAGAAGGCGCCGCGCTTGAACAGCACGGAAATCACCGGCACGGGCACCACCATCAGCGCCACGGCGGCAGGCAGGGTCAAGAGCAGGCTGAACTCGGTCGCGCGGTTGTAGGCATAGCGGCTGCCTGCGATGTCGTTGGCCTTCAGCCGACGCGAGATGTCGGGCAGCAGCACCACGCCGATCGCGATCCCCACCACGCCCAGGGGCAGCTGATAGAGCCGGTCGGCATAGTTCAGCCAGGCGATGGCGCCGTCGAAGAAGCTGCCCACCTGGCGGCCGACCAGCAGGTTGATCTGCACCACGCCCCCCGCCAGCACGGACGGAAAGGCGATCCGCACCAGTTGGCGCATGTCGGGGGTCAGCCGCGGGCGGCGAAGCCACAGCGGATAGCCCATCCGCGCGCAGGCCGCCCAGACCAGCCCCATCTGCAGGAAGCCCGTGACCGGCGTGGCCCAGCTGAGCGTGAGCCCCGTATCCCAGCCCATGTGCCGGCCCAGAAGCATCGCGCCGATGAAGACCACGTTCAGGATGACCGGCGCCGCCGCCGCGGCGATGAACCGCCCGCCCGCGTTCAGCACCCCGGAAAACAGCGCGGCCCCCGACATGAAGAGGATGTAGGGAAAGGTGATCCGGCCATAATAGACCGCCAGCGAGAAGCGTTCATCCCCGGCAAAGCCCGAGGCCATCGCATAGACCAGAAGCGGCATCCCGATCATCGCCACGACCGACACCACCGTCACGACGAAGGCCAGCCCCGACAGCGCATCTGCGGCAAAGCCGTGCGGATCGTCGCCCGCCTCGTAGCGCTTGGAAAACATCGGCACGAAGGCCGTGTTGAAGGCGCCTTCGGCAAAGAACCGGCGGAACGTGTTCGGCAGCGAGAAGGCCACCAGAAACGCCTGCGCCATCGGCCCCGAGCCCAGGTACGAGGCGATCAGAACGTCGCGCACGAAGCCCACGGTGCGGCTCAGCAGCGTCCAGGCGCCGACGGTCAGGAACCCCCGGACAAGACGGATCGGTTTCATGGCCTTCCTTCGCCCTCAGCCCTGCGCCCGCTGGGCCCCGTCGGCGATCGCCTGGCGGAGCTTCTTTTCCAGCGCTTCCTGCTTCGGGCGGGCATGCAGTTTCAAGCCGAACATGTCCTTGACGTAGAACGTATCGACCACCTGTGCCCCGAAGGTCGCGATGACGGCGCTGGCGATGTAGATGTTGCTGGCCGCCAGCGTCCGCGTCAGGTCATAGAGCAGGCCGGGCCGGTCGCGGGTGTCGACCTCGATGATCGTGTAGATGTCAGAGCCGTCGTTGTCGAAGGTGACAGAGGTCGGGAAGGCGAACTGCCGCTCGCGCTTCTTGATCTTGTCGCGGTCCTTCAGCGCCTCGCGCGCGACGACCTCGCCCTTCAGGGTCTTGTCGATCATCTGTTTCAGACGGGGCAGGCGGCTCATCTCGTAGGGGTGCCCCTCGGCGTCCTGCACCCAGAAGACCGCGGTCGCATAGCCGTCCTTCGAGGTATAGGTGCGCGCGTCCACCACGTTTGCGCCCACCAGAGCCAGCGCGCCCGCCAGCCGGGAAAAGATGCCCGGATGATCGGCCAGCGCGAAACAGGCGCGGGTGGCGTCGTGGTCGGTGTCGGGATGCAGGTCGATGCGGATCTCGTCATCCTTCAGCCCGCGCAGCAGGCCGGCGAAGATCGCGTGCGTCGCGGTGGACAGCCCCTGCCAGTAGGGGCCGTAGTGCCGCCCCAGTTCGGTCCGCACCTCGGCCTTGTCCCAGTCGGCCAGCGCCTCGCGCAGCTGCCGCTTGGCCTCGTCCTCGCGGCGCTCGCGGTTCACGTCCTCCAGCCCCGTTTCCAGCGCCGAGGCCGTGTCGCGGTGCAACTGGCGCAGCAGCATGGCCTTCCAGTTGTTCCAGGTGCCGGGGCCCACGCCGCGGATGTCGCAGACCGTCAGCACCGTCAGCAGGTCCAGCCGCTTGCGGGTCTTCACCAGCTTGGCAAAGTCGCGCACCGTCCGCGGGTCCGAGATGTCGCGCTTTTGCGCCATGTCGGACATCAGCAGGTGATAGCGCACCAGCCATTCAACCGTTTCCGCTTCCTCGGCCGTCAGCCCCAGCCGCGGCGCGATCTTGCGGGCGATCTGCGCGCCGACGATCGAGTGATCCTCGGGCCTGCCCTTGCCGATGTCATGCAACAGCAGCGCCACATAGATCACCCGCCGGTTCACCCCCTCCTTCAGGATCGAGGACGACAGCGGCAGTTCCTCGACGAGTTCGCCGCGTTCGATCTGGGCAAGCGTCGAGACGCACTGGATGATGTGTTCGTCCACCGTGTAGTGGTGGTAGACGTTGAACTGCATCATCGCGACGATGCGCCCGAATTCCGGGATGAAGGCGCCCAGCACCCCCAGTTCGTTCATCATCCGCAACGCCCGTTCCGGGTTGCCGTGCTTCAAGAGCAGGTCCAGGAAGATCCGGTTGGCCTCGGGGCTGTCGCGCAGCTCGTCATCGATCAGCTGCAGGTTCGCCGCGATCAGCCGCATCGCGTCGGGGTGGAACAGGTGGCCGCTGCGCAGGCCTTCCTCGAAGATGCGCAGCAGGTTCAGCTTGTCGGCAAGGAAGGCCGCGGGGTCGGCCACCGTCAGCCGGTTCTGCAGGATCGCCATGCCTTCGCGCAGCTTCGTGCGCCGCCGCAGCAGGCCGACCAGCATCGGCTCTTTCTTCGCATGCTGCGCTTCCAGCGCGGTCAGGAAGATACGCGTGACCTCGCCCACTGTCGTCGCCTCGCGGAAATAGTCCTGCATGAAGCGTTCGACGGCGCGGCGGCCGCCGCCGTCCTGATAGCCCATCCGCGCCGCCACCTCGACCTGCAGGTCGAAGGTCAGCTGGTCCATCGCGCGCCCGGCGATGTAGTGCAGGTGGCAGCGCGCCGCCCAGAGGAAGTTTTCGGCCTCGGCGAAGCCCTCGTATTCCTCGCGCCGGAACATGCCCAGCGCCACAAGCTCTTCCGCGCGTTCGACCCGGTGGATGTATTTCGCGATCCAGTAGAGCGTCTGCAGGTCGCGCAGCCCGCCCTTGGCCTCCTTCACGTTCGGCTCCAGCACGTAGCGCTGCCCGCCCTGCCGCTTGTGGCGTTCGGCGCGCTCGTTCAGCTTGGCCTCGATGAATTCGCCCGCGGTGTTGCGGAACAGCTCGGACCAGAGCTTTTCCTTCAGCTCCGCCGCAAGCCCGCGGTCGCCATCGATGAAACGGTGTTCCAGAAGCGCGGTACGGATCGTGATGTCCTCGCGCCCGAGGCGGATGCAGTCCTTCACCGTGCGGGTGGCGTGGCCGACCTTCAGCTTCAGGTCCCACAGCATGTAGAGCATGGATTCGACCACGCTTTCCGCCCAGGCGGTGGTTTTCCACGGGGTCAGGAACAAGAGGTCGATATCGGAATAGGGCGCCATCTCGGCCCGCCCGTAGCCGCCCACGGCGACCAGGGCGATGCGCTCGCCGTCGGTCGGGTTGGCCAGCGGGTGCAGGTGGCGCATCGCCACGTCCAGCGTGGCGCGCACCAGCCCGTCGGTCAGGTAGGCCTGGCCGCGCACCAGGGCGCGCGCGGCGCGGGGGCTTGCGCGGAACGCGGCCCCCAGCGCCGCGTTGCCGCGCTTGCGCGCCTCGGCCAGCACCTGCACGGCCGCGGCGCGGCGCGCGCGGTCATCGGGGGCTGCCGCCAGCGCCGCCGCGATATCGGCCGAAACGGCGCGGGTGTCGAAGATCGCCGTCGGGGCGCAGATCAGCCCGTCGCCGTCAGGCGCCGGGGCCGCCGAAGCTTCTGGGGGCAGGGTCAATGATGGTCACCTGGTTGTTGACGATCTGCCCGATCGCAAGGCCGCGCTGGGTCGTTCCGTCCGGCATGAAGCGGAACACGCCGTTCACCCCGGCAAAGCCCGACGGCTGCGTGAACCCGGTCGTGTTCAGCGGCTGTCCGGCCTTCACCAGCGCCCCGATGGCGGCGATCCCGTCATAGGCAAGCCCCGCGATGGGCAGCGGGCCGGTGCCGTATGCGGCGGTGTAGCGTGCGGCGAACTGCTGGCTGAGGGTGGGGTCGGGCAGCGTGAACCAGCCGTGCTGCACGCCGGGCAGCGCCAGCGTGGTGGCCGGAATGTCCCAGCGGGTCAGGCCGATGTACTGGGTCTGCGCCGGATCGACGCCATTCTCGCTCATCAACTGGGTCACCAGCGGCAGCGCGCCCGCCGTGTCCGAGGTGAAGAAGATCGCCTGGGCGCCGGCGCCCTTGATCTGCTGGGCCGCGGGCGGGATGGCCGCCACCACGCCCTGCTGCGAATAGGGATAGGCCACCTCGGTCGCAAGCTGCGCCCCGTTGGCGGTGATCGCCGCCTGGATCGCCCGGAACCCGGCATCGCCTGCCGCGGTCTGGTCATGCGCCACCGCGATCGAGGTCTTGCCCTGCGCCACGGCATAGGTGACCAGCCGGTTGGCGGTGTCGCGGAAGGTCTGGCCCAGCACGAAGACATTGCCGCCCGCCACGTCGGCGTTGTTGGAGAACGACAGCACGTCGACACCGCGGCTGGCCACGGCGGCGCCGGCCGCATTGGCGGCCTGCGCATAGACCGGGCCCAGGATCACCTGCGCGCCCTCGTCCACCGCCTGCATCGCGGTCTTGGCCGCGGCATCGGGGGCCGAGCCGGTGGAATAGACCTTGAGATCGACCTTCACCCCGTCCAGATCCGAAATCGCAAGCCGAGCCGCGTTTTCCAGGTTCTGTGCCAGCAGGTCGTCGCTGGCCTGCCCCGACCCCGAAGGCACCAGCAACGCGACATGCACCGTGCCGCCTCCCGGGGTGCTGGGCGCCATGGCCACCTGCGGGCCGCAGGCCGACAGGCCCACGAGGACCCCAAGCGCGGCGAGCCGCGCGAAGGTCCCCTTGCGGGCGGCATCCAAAATGACAAACATGGGGAATTCCTTGCAACACGGGCTGGAACGGGTCAACCGGAGCCTATGCGTTTCCCCCGCCCTTGGCAACTTTGGAGAGGCTCGCGGCCATGATCGATACCAGCAGGCCCATCCCGCCGGGGCTTCACTTCATCGCCACCCCGATCGGGGCTGCGCGCGACATCACCTTGCGCGCGCTGGATATTCTGGCGGGGGCCGCGGTGCTGGCGGCCGAGGACACGCGCACACTGCGCCACCTGATGGAGATCCACGGCATCCCGCTCGGGGGCCGCCCGCTGATCGCCTATCACGACCACAACGGCGAGACCGCGCGCCCGCGCCTGCTGGCGGCGCTGGCCGAGGGCAGGTCGGTCGCCTATGCCTCGGAAGCGGGCACGCCCCTGGTGGCCGACCCGGGGTTCCAGCTGGGGCGGGCGGCGATTGCGGCAGGCTTCCCGGTCTTTGCGGCGCCCGGCCCCTCTGCCGTGCTGGCCGCACTGACCGTTTCGGGCCTGCCGACCGACCGCTTCCTCTTTGCAGGCTTTCCCCCGGCCGCCGCCGGGGCGCGGCGCCGGGTCTTCGCGGAACTGGCTTCGGTGCCCGCCACACTCGTGCTCTACGAATCGCCCAAACGCGTTAGCCGAACGTTAGGGGAATTGTGCGACCAATTGGGTCACGACCGGCAGGCCGCGGTCTGCCGGGAACTGACGAAACGGTTCGAAGAGGTGACACGGGCGTCATTGGGCGAACTGGCCGCGACCTTTGCCGACCGTGACGTGAAGGGGGAAATCGTGCTGGTGATCGACAGGCCGGGCGAAAAACCGGCCGAGGCGGGCAGCCTTGAGGCGGCCCTGAGCGAAGCGCTTGCCACGATGTCGCGCAAGGATGCCGTGGCGGCCGTGGCGGCATCGCTGGGCCGGCCACGGCGCGAGGTCTATCAGGCGGCGCTGGCGCTGGCGCCCGGGGGGGATGACGATGCGACGGACGACTGAGGGACGGACGACTGCGGGGCGGGCCACTGCGGAACGGGCGACGGGCGCTGCCCGAGCGCGGGGCGCGATGGCTTATCAGGCGGGGCTTGCCGCCGAACAGACGGTCAGCCGCCTCTACGAAGCGGACGGATATCCGGTCGCCGCGCGCCGCTGGCGCGGCGAGGGCGGCGAGATCGACCTGATCGTCCGCAACGGCGCCCGGCTGATCTTCGTCGAGGTAAAGCAGGCCGCCAGTTTCGACGTGGCCGCCACCCATCTTCTGCCGCAGCAGATCTCCCGGCTCTATGCCGCCGCGGCGGAGTTCCTGGCGGGCGAACCCGCGGGCCAGGATACCGAGTCGCGCTTCGATGTGGCGTTGGTCGACGGCCAGAGCCGCGTCAGGATCCTCGAGAACGCGCTCTGCGCCTGAATTGCCGCCGGTTGCATCCGCCCGGCCGCTGCGCCATCTAGGGCGGGACAGCACGGGGGATGGCATGGGCCTGAAGGTGGCATTGCAGATGGACCCGATCGGGTCCGTGAACATCGACGCAGACAGCACGTTCCGCATCGCGCTCGAGGCGCAGGCGCGGGGACATTCGCTGTTCTTCTACACGCCGGACCGGCTTGCCTTCCGCGAGGGGCGGATTCTGGCCCGCGGTTGGCCGATCGAGGTGCGCCGGGTCAAGGGCGACCACGTCAGCTATGGCGCCGAGACCGAGGTGGATCTGGGCGAATTCGACGTGGTCTGGCTGCGTCAGGATCCGCCCTTCGACATGGGCTACATCACCACCACCCATCTGCTGGACATGATCCACCCGCGGACCCTGGTCGTGAACGATCCGTTCTGGGTGCGCAACTCGCCGGAAAAGCTGCTGGTGCTGCGCTTTCCCGCGCTGATCCCGCCCACGCTCATCGCGCGCGACCTTGCCACCATCCGCGCCTTCAAGGCCGAGCATGGCGACATCATCCTGAAGCCGCTTTACGGCAATGGCGGCGCGGGGGTGTTCCGGCTGGACCCGAACGACCGCAACCTGTCGTCGCTGCACGAGTTGTTCACCTCGATGAGCCGCGAGCCGCTGATCGCGCAGAAGTTCCTGCCCGATGTGGCCAAGGGCGACAAGCGGGTGATCCTGGTCGACGGCGAGCCGGTGGGGGCCATCAACCGCGTCCCGCAGGCGGGCGAGACGCGGTCGAACATGCATGTGGGCGGACGGCCGGAGAAGATCGGCCTGACCGAGCGCGACCGCGAGATCTGTGCCGCGATCGGCCCTGTCCTGCGCGAAAAGGGGCAGGTCTTCGTGGGCATCGACGTGATCGGTGACTATCTGACGGAAATCAACGTGACCTCGCCGACCGGCATCCAGGAACTGGAACGGTTCGACGGCACCAATGCGGCCGAGCGGATATGGCAGGTGATCGAGGCAAAGCGGGCGATGCAGAAAGCCTGAGGCTTTCCGCGCTGAACCTGGCGCTGCGGCTTTTCGCCAAGCCGCGGATGCGCCGTCTGGGCGACCCCGCGGCCGCCCGGTGCGCGTTCGCGGCCGTCACCGGGCTTCTGCCCAAGCCGCCCTACCTGCTCGACCTGCCCGGCCTCGTGCCGGGCGCCGCCGGGCCGCTGCCGGTACGCCGCATCTCGGTCGGTCCGGTCGACCGGACACGGGTGATCTTGTACCTGCATGGGGGCGCCTTTGTCCTGGGCTCGCCCGAGACGCATCGCGGCATGATCGGGCGGCTGTCGCAACTGGCCGGGGTGCCGGTGCTGGCGCCGGACTACCGGCTGGCGCCCGAGCACCCCTTTCCCGCGGCGGTGGAGGATGCGGTGGCGGCCTGGCAGCATCTGCATGACGCTGGCTACGACCCCGAGGACATCGTGATCGGCGGCGACAGCGCGGGGGGCGGGCTGGCCTTTGCGTTGCTCGCGCGGCTCTGCGCTGCGGGCACGCCGCCGGCCGGGGTCTTTGCCTTCTCGCCCTGGGTCGACCTGACGCTGGCCAGCCCGTCGCTGGCCGAGAACCGGGCGGCCGACCCGCTTCTGCCGGTCGAACGCGTGGAAGAGGTGCGGGGCTATTATCTGAACGGGCGCGATCCGGCCGATCCGGCGGCCTCGCCGGTGCTGGCCGCGTTTCCGGGGGCGCCGCCGGTGCTCTTGCACCATGCCGCGACCGAGATCCTGCGGGACGACACGCTGCGTCTGGCCGCCCGGCTGCGCAGCTTCGGCGCGCCGGTGCAGGTGGCCTGCTGGCCCACCGCCCCGCATGTCTGGCATCTCTTCGATGGCTGGCTGCCCGAGGCGCGGGCGGCCCTGCGGGGCGCGGCGGCCTTCGTGCGGGAACGGCTCAGGCCAGCGCCGCCACCGTCAGCCGGTAGCTGACCGCCTCGGCCACATGGGGAGCGCGCACCCCGTGCGAGCCGGCAAGGTCGGCGATGGTGCGCGCAACCCGCAGCACCCGGTGATAGCCGCGCGCCGTCAGGCCGAAGCGGTCGGCCACCCGCGTCAGCAGGGCGCGGCCCTCGGCATCGGGGGCGGCCACCTCGTCCAGCAGCGCCCCCGCGGCATCGGCATTCACCCGGACGCCGAAGGCCCCCGCATAGCGGCGGGCCTGGGCCGCGCGGGCCGCGGCCACGCGGGCGGCGATGATGGCCGAGCGTTCGCCGGTGGCGGGCAGGTCCAGGTCGCTGAAGGCCACAGGCGGCACCTCCAGCCGCAGGTCGAAGCGATCCATGAGCGGGCCCGAGATGCGGCCCAGGTAATCCTCGCCGCAGGCGGGCGCGCGGGAACAGGCGCGGCCCGGGTCTGTCAGGTAGCCGCATTTGCAGGGGTTGGCGGCGGCCACCAGCAGGAAGCGGCAGGGATAGCGCACATGGGCGTTGGCGCGCGCCACCACCACCTCGCCCGTCTCGATCGGCTGGCGGAGCGTGTCGAGCACCTGGCGGGGAAACTCGGGGAACTCGTCCAGAAACAGCACGCCGTTGTGTGCGAGGCTGATCTCGCCCGGCTTGGCGCCCTTGCCGCCGCCCACGATGGCGGCCATCGAGGCGGTATGATGCGGTTCGCGGAACGGGCGGACGCGACTGATCCCGCCGTTGTCCAGAAGACCCGCCAGCGAATGGATCATCGAGGTTTCCAACGCCTCGGCCGCCGACAGCGGCGGCAAGAGCCCCGGCAGGCGGGCCGCCAGCATCGACTTGCCCGACCCCGGCGGGCCGGTCATCAGCAGGTGGTGGCGCCCGGCAGCGGCGATTTCCAGCGCGCGCTTGGCGCGTTCCTGCCCCTTCACCTCGGCCATGTCACGGGCGGCGGGGTCGCCCGTGACCTCGCCCGCTTCTGCCGGGGTCAGGGGGGCCTGGCCGGTGTAGTGGCGCACCACCTCGGCCAGCGATCCCGCGGCCAGAACCTGCGCCGCGCCGACCCAGGCGGCCTCGGCCCCGCAGGCGCGCGGGCACAGCAGCGCGCGATCTTCCTCGGCGGCGGCCATGGCGGCGGGCAGGGCGCCGATCACCGGCACCAGCGTGCCGTCGAGCGACAACTCGCCCAGCGCCACCGTCTCGGCCACCTCGTCGCGCGGGATGATCTCGATCGCGGCCAGCACCGCCAGCGCCACCGGCAGATCGAAATGCGATCCCTCTTTCGGCAGGTCGGCGGGCGACAGGTTCACGGTGATCCGCTTGGCCGGCAGCGCGATCGACATCGCCGACAGGGCCGCGCGCACACGCTCGCGCGCCTCGCTGACCGCCTTGTCGGGCAGGCCCACGATGGTGAAGGCAGGCAGGCCGGGGGTGACCGCGCATTGCACCTCGACCATGCGCGCGTCGATCCCCTCGAAGGCCACCGTGTAGGCCCTTGCCGTCATGCTCCGCGCTCCTGCCGCAACAGGGTTAACGCCTAGGGCCCACCGATTGAAAAATGGTTAATGCGCGGAAGGCCGCCAACCGCTGCGGCTTTGTTACAGCGGGTTACGTGAACGTGTCGCGCCGGACGACGCGTCGCAGGCCCGCCCTCTCGCAAGCCGTGCGGCGGGGGTGTAGAAGCGGCCGACGTCTACCGGAGCCCTCGTCTTCATGAACCTCGCCGTTCGCCTTTTCGCCGTGTGCCTTGCCGCGGCGCCCCTTGCTGCAACCGCTGCCGAACCCAAGTGGCAAAGCGACATGATCCCGCTTGATCATGTCATGATGCCCGCGGGCCCCGCGAAGGGGGTGACGTTCCTGTTGTCCGATGCCGCGGGCTGGGGCGCGCGCGAACAGGCCATCGCCGACCGGCTGCAGGCCGACGGGATCGGCGTCGTCGGCGTCGACATGCCGAGCTATGTGAAGGCCATCAACGCGATGCAGCCGGTCACCCAGAAGGAAGACCCCTGGGACCCGGTCTGTTCCTACCTCGTGTCGGATATCGAGGGCCTGAGCCAGCAGATGCAGCGCGCCTCGGGGTCGACCGATTATGTGACGCCGGTTGTCGCCGGGCTCGGGCAGGGCGGGGGGCTTGCGCTGGACATCCTGGACCAGACGCCGGATGCGACGATCGGGGCCACGGTGGTGGCCGACCCGGCGTCGGCCGTGCCCATCTCCAACGATCTCTGCACCCCAGCGGGTTACTTGACTGACAGCCGGGGCGAGGTCTATACCCTTCCCTCGGGCCAGACGGTCGATCCGGTCACGGTGCTGCTGAGCCCCGGTGCCCCCAATGACGTGCGCCAGCGGGCCGAGGGCCTGAAGGCCGGTGCGGGCACCAGCGTCACCGTCACCGAGAACGCGCAGGTGACGCCCGCCGCGATGGCAAAGCTGATCGCGCAGAAGATCGATGACGCGCGGACCGCCATGGCCGCGCTGCCGGTCACCATCCTGCCCGCCACGCCGAAGCAGGACGTGATGGCCATCATCCTGTCGGGGGATGGCGGCTGGCGCGATCTGGATCAGTCGATCGGGCAGATCATGCAGGCCCAGGGCATTCCCGTCGTGGGCTTCGATTCGCTGCGCTACTTCTGGAAAAAGCGCACGCCCGATGAAACGGCGCGGGATCTCGCCACCCTGATCAAGCATTACCACGATGCCTGGGGGGTGAATAACGTGATCCTGGTGGGGTATTCCTTCGGCGCCGACGTGCTGCCCGCCACCTTCGCGCGGCTGCCCGAGGCCGCGAAGAACCGGGTCAAGCTGGTCAGCCTGCTGGGCCTGTCGACCGCGGCCGATTGGGAAATCACCGTCTCGGGCTGGATGGGCTCGCATGGGGCCAATGCGGTGCCGACCGGGCCGGACGTGGCGCGGATGCCGCTGGCCAAGGTGCAGTGCATCTACGGCGCGGACGAAGACGAAAGCGGCTGCCCGGCGCTGGGGGCGCTGGGGGGCGAGGCGGAGAAGGCTGATGGGGGCCACCA
>JAJZVD010000102.1 GCA_021845805.1 Pseudomonadota bacterium
CACCTCGGCCGCGCCCAGCCGGCTGCCCCGGTAGATCTCGACATTGGACCGCTGCGACAGCTGGTAGACCCGGTAATCCGCCACCCGCCCCCAGGCCGCAAGCCCCGGCAGCCGCCGCTCGCGCGCAACGCGGCCGCCGATCTCCTCGCCCGCCTCGGCCAGCGCCACGTCATAGCCCCGCAGCGCCAGCGCGCGGGCGGCCTCGAGCCCCGCAGGCCCCGCCCCCACCACCAGAACGGACGTGCTCGGCCCCTTGGGGTTCATCACCTCGGGGTGCCAGCCCTTGCGCCATTCCTCCATGAAGGTCGGGTTCTGCGTGCAGCGGCTGATCGATTGCGTCATGTCCCCGCTGACGCAGATGTTGCAGCCGATGCATTCGCGGATGTCCTCGATCCGGCCCTCCTCGATCTTCTTCGGCAGGAACGGGTCCGCGATCGACGGGCGTGCGCAGCCGATGAGGTCGAGCGTGCCCGAGGTGACCATCCGCACCATCACGTCGGGGCTGGTGAAGCGGCCGACGCCCACGACGGGCCTGTCCGACAGTTCGCGGATGCCGCGCACCAGCGCAAGCTGCGCGGCCTCGTCCTTGAACCGGCTGGGGCCGGAACAGTCCTCCCAGGTTCCCTGCGCCAGATCCCACAGATCGGGCAGATCGCGGTTCATCTCGATGAAGTCGCGCAACTCGGCGTTGGAAAACCCCAGGGCCCCGATCGTCTCGTCCAGCGAGACCCGCAGCGACAGGCCCATCGTGTCGCCCACCGCGTCGCGCAGGTCGGACATCACCTCGCGGGCAAAGCGCGCCCGGTTTTCCAGGCTGCCGCCATAGTCGTCGGTCCGCTGGTTGGTGGCACGGCTCAGGAAATGCTGGAAGATGCCGAAGCCATGCGCGCCGTACAGGCAGATCAGATCGAACCCCGCGCTGCGGCAGCGCCGCGCGGCGGCCACGAACCAGCGGCGCAGGTCGCGGATGTCGCCCTTGTCCATCGCGCGGGCCTGCACCGGATCGTTGGTGAAGGTGCGGATCGGCAGGGCCGTGGGCGCCAGCGGCACCTCGCGGGTGTAAAGGTTCGGCCCGTTGATCCCGGAATAGGCCAGCTGGATGCCCGCCAGCGCCCCGTGGCTCTTCATCCGCTCGGCCATCTTCGCGATGGCGGGGATGTCCTTGTCTTCCCAGAGCCTGAGTTCGATGAAGGGGGTGATCTCCGAGGTATGGTGCATCTCGGTCTGTTCGGTGAAGATCACGCCCCAGCCGCCCTCGGCCTTCACGCGCCGCATCTCGGCCGCGGCCGAGGGATCGCGGTAGCCGCCGCCATTGCAATGCGGCACCTGGAAGAAGCGGTTCTTCGCCGTGACCGGCCCGATCGTCACCGGCTCGAACAGCACGTCATAGCGCGCGGGCCTATTCATCGCCCGGCACCCCGTAGCTGGGCGCGGCCGAAGGATCGAGCGCGCGCGTCACATAGGCGTCGGCCTGGGGCGCAAAGGCGGCCCAGGCGGCCGCCAGCATGCCGATCGGGTCCTTGGCCCAGTCGATGCGCAGATCGGCCCAGGGCCAGCTCTGCCGGTCGGCGATCATCAGCCCCGCCGAATGCACCGGCCCCGCCTCGCCCCCCGCGGCCAGCCCCGCCCCGAGCGCGGCCATCAGCCGGTCGCCGAAGGGGCCGCGCGCGGCGGCAAACCCCGCCACCATCGCCGCGGGCACGCCCGCATCGGCCAGCAGGTTTCCCCCCGCCGCGCATCCCGGCCCGCGCGCCTCGGCCCAGAGCCCCAGCGCCTTCGCCCCGGAATGGATCGCGACACCCCCCGCGGCATCCACCGCCAGAAGCTGGCGGTAGTCGGGATGCGCCATCGCCCGCACCAGCCCCGCCACCGCCCCGGCCGCCGTCGCCCCACCGCCCATCAGGTCAAGCGCGGCCGGGCCCAGCCGCGGGTCGGTCACGTTCTGGGTCGCCACCGCCCCCACCCCGGCCCGCACATGGGCACAACGCGCCGCCACCGCGGGCGAGGACGACGAGATCACGATCCCGAAACGCCCCGTCTCGGGGCAGCGGGCAACAAGCGAAAAGGTCATGGGCTCTCTCCTCTGGCCGACCCCCGGGGCGCTGCCCCGGACCCCGGGATATTTGCGGACAGAAAATGCAGCCAACCCATTTTCTGTCCGCAAATATCCCGCGGGGGTCCGGGGGCGCGAAGCCCCCGGCGGGCGGGGCCGGGCGGCTCAGTCGGGGATGACGGCGGTGGCGTCGATTTCCACCAGCCAGTCGGGGCGGGCGAGCGCGGTGACCACCACGCCGGTCGAGACCGGGTGGACGCCCTTGATGTACTGCCCCATGGTCCGGTAGACCGCCTCGCGGTGGCGCACGTCGGTCAGGTAGACCACGACCTTGCACAGATGTTCCATCCGGCCGCCGCATTCCTCGATCAGCTGGCGGATGTTCTGCATGACCTTGTGGGTCTGTTCGACGGGATCGTGGCTGTCGATGTTCCTGGCGGTGTCCAGATCCTGCGGGCACTGGCCGCGCAGGAAGATCATCGTGCCGCGCGCGACCACCGCCTGCGCCAGATCGTTGTCGAGCTTCTGCTCGGGGTAGGTGTCCTTCGTGTTGAAGGGGCGGATGCGGGTATGGGCCATGTCTTCTCCGGTCAGGCGCAGGTCGGGGGCGCGCAGGCCGCGGGGGCGCGCGCCGCGCCAGATTGGCGGAAGCCTGCGAAAGGAAAAAGCAGAACTTGGCGCCGCCGCGATTAGGCTGCGCCTAAGCAGGCTCAGCGCAGCGCCGCCACCTCTTCGGCGCTCAGCCGGTGCACCTCGCGCCCGGCATGGGGCAGCGAGACGAATTCCACCGTCAGCCCCGCGGGGCGCAGGGTGCAGAGCCCGAAGCCGCGCGCGTCGGTGATCCGCATGGCCTGGCGTTCCAGCGGGTCATGGCCGTCGTGCAGCCCGTTGCCCACCACCACCGGCATCCCGTGCCAGAGCGAAACGCGGGGGACGTGGATATGGCCGCAGAAGATCCCCGCAACCCCCTGCCCTTCCAGCGCGCGGGCCAGGCGCGCGCTGTCGTCGGGGTTCAGGTGGCGCCAGACCGGGGCGGTCTCGCCCTCGATCACCGGCGGGTGGTGCAGGCCCAGGATGCGCGGCAGGCCGGGGCGGGCGGCGATCACGCGGTCGAGGAAGGCGAACTGCGCCGCGTCCAGCGCGCCCGCGATGCGGCCGGGCACCAGCGTGTCGAGGACGATGACATGGACGCCCGCGATCACCGCCTCATGGGCATAGGGCGCCTCGCCCGCCTCGCCGCGGATCACCGTGCCGAAGGGGCCGCGGCGGTCGTGATTGCCCAGCGCCAGCATCTGCGGCATCGCCACCCGCCCCAGACGGTTGGCCAGCAGGCGGTAGCTGTCGGCGTCGCCCCGGTGGGTCAGATCGCCGGTGATCAGCAGGAAATCCGGCGCGGGGTCAAGCTGCGCGATCCGTGCCAGCACGGCATCGAAACTGGCCAGCGTGTCGCCGTTCAGCGTGCTGTCGGCCAGCGCCGGCACGCAGAGGTGCAGGTCGGTCAGGTGAAGGAAGGTGACGGGGCGGGCGGGCGCGGTCATGGGGGGCTCCTGGTTGCGGGGCGAGCATCGGGGGCGCCCGGCGGGCTGTCAACCGGGCGATGGGCTGGTTTCCGCGCGGGCGGCGAGGGGTGGCGGCGGCGTGCTTGACCGGGGCGCGGCGTTCATCGCAAGGACAGGTTCGGTGGGCAGGATCGTGTGGCAGGGCAAGGGCGCCCGGACAGGACGGGGGCGGAATGATCGGCACGGGCAGGTTCGGGATGGCGCTGGCGGCGGGGCTTCTGATGGCGGGGCCGGGCCTTGCGGTCGGCGCGGCCGACTGCGGGCTGGCCGCGGCGCGCACGATCCCCGCGCGCCCGGTCGCGGCGCCGGGCGGCAGTGCGGTGATGGCCAGCGTCGAGACGCTGCGCGGCAAGGAGCGGGACGCGGTGCTGGAACGCCAGTTGCTGGCAGGCAACATCCCGGCCTTCCTGCGCGATCTGGTGCCAGTGACGCTGACGGGGCCCGCCGGGGGCCGGGCGGGGGGGCAGCCGGTGCAGGTCACGATCTGCGTGATGCCGGACTATCTGGCCGTGGGGTCGAACCGCGATTTCGTGCGCACCCCGCTGGGCCTGCCCGCCGCGGCGGAAATCGCGCTGCGCATGGGCTTTCTGCTGCCCACGCCGAAGATGGTCGACGCGATCTATGCCGCCGCGCGGATCCGGCTTCAGCCGCAGCCGATGCCTGCGGGCGACCAGATGACCTCGACCGACTATCTGCTGCGCCATGACCGCAGGGTGGATGCCCAGCTGGGCGCCCGGCTGGGCCTGCCCGAGGAACTGGTGGCAGGCCAGAAGAAGGACGTGGTGATGACCAACCGCCTGCGGGCGCATCCCGGCAAGGTGGCGATCTATGGCTGGCATCGCGGCGCGGGCGACCCGATCCAGCCCCTGTCGACCGTGCATCAGGCGATCTATGCCGATTACAGCCACGGCATCCGGCTGGTCAGCGCGATGGCGCTGGTCAACGGCCGGCCCGAGCCGCTGGCCGAGGTGATGCAGGACCCGGCGCTGGCCGCGGTGGTCAGCGGCGAGGGGCCGATCGCCGATGCGATGGGGCTGATGGCCGCGGTGGCCGAATAGGGTCAGCCGCGCGTCTTGCAGCAGCGGAAGCCCAGGTGGTAGTTCTCGTGGCTCCAACTGTCGAGCACGCGGCTGCCGTGCCAGTAAGGCGCGCGCCAGCGGCACCAGTCGGGGTGGGCGTAGTAGCGGTCGAAGATGAACCAGCTTCCCTTCATCTCGGTCACGCCCAGCGTGGTTGACCCGGCGCTGGCCATCTGGTCGGGGGCCAGCGGCAGGTTCATGTGTTCGGCCGCGTTGCCGTTCAGGTCGTAGACGCCAAGCGCCGAGTGGCAATCGGGGAAGCTGCCCGCCGGATAGGTGTTCGAGCCGCAGCCTGCGAAGCTGCCGCCGTCGCAGCCGGGGGTCTTGCTGCTGTCGGCGGCGCAGGTGCCGGGCTGGTAGGCGGGACCGTAGCTCCAGCTTGCGCCGGGCCGCGCGGCCGCGTTGTGGGCGCTGCGCATCCGTTCCACCGCAGTGGCCGCATCCACCGCGCGCGCCAGATCCCAGCGGTAGTCGGGCGGCTGGAGGCTGCCCGCACAGGCGCCTTCCCATTCATGCGCGTCGCAAAGCCGCTCTCCCACCGCGGTGCAGATCTGGGCCGCCTCGCGGGCCGAGACCCAGACCACCGGATAGGCGCAGGGGATGTTCGGGAACTCGAACATGTCGATGCAGGCGGTGGCCTGTTCGGGCGTCTGGGTGGCGGGGTCGTAAAGCGGGGCCATGTAGGGGGCACCGCAGATCCGCTCGAAGCGCGCATTGCGGTAGGCGGCGGGGCCGCCCGGGATGCGGGCGGCGCAGTCGGCCGGGGTCATCGGGTGCACCGTCACCCGCGGGTTGCCCTGCCCGATGTAGGGCGAGGACAGGAACACCCGGTCCAGCGCCGCCATCTGGGCGGGGCCGAGGTGCCGCACGGCCTGGATCTGGGCCAGAAGGGCGATGTTGAGCGCGTGCAGTTCCTCTTCGGCGGCGGTGTCGGCGCGCGCCGCCGTCGTTGCCAGCCCCAGCGCCAGAAGACAGGCGATCCGGGGCCGGCGGCGGGTCATGGCGCGGGGTCCTTGCGCA
>JAJZVD010000103.1 GCA_021845805.1 Pseudomonadota bacterium
GAGGGGGGCTACAGCGGCCGCCGGTATGCACCATTCTGTCATCTTCCCGCGGAAAGGTGGTGCGCCATGAATGCGCACCCTACGGGTGGTGTCGGGGCGCGGGCGCGGCGCGCACCGGTCCCCCCCTCACACCAGCCGGCTTGCCTCCACCGCCGCCCGCACGAAATCCGCGAAGAGCGGGTGCGGCGCGAAGGGTTTCGACTTCAACTCGGGGTGGAACTGCACGCCGATGAACCACGGGTGGTCGGGGATTTCCACGATCTCGGGCAGCCGCCCGTCCGGGCTCATGCCGGAAAACATCAGGCCGCAGGTTTCCAGCTTGTCGCGGTAGCGCAGGTCCACCTCGTAGCGGTGGCGGTGGCGTTCCTCGATGGTGGTGGCGCCGTAGATGCCCGCCACCCGGCTGCCGGGGGTCAGGCTCGCGGTATAGGCGCCCAGGCGCATGGTGCCGCCCTTGTCGTCGCCCACCTTGCGTTCCACCACATGGTTGCCCTGGATCCATTCCTTCAGGTGGTAGACGACCGGGGTGAACCGTTTCGCCCCCGCCTCGTGGTCGAATTCCTCGCTGCCGGCATCCTTCACGCCCGCCAGATCGCGCGCGGCCTCGATCACCGCCATCTGCATGCCCAGGCAGATGCCAAGGTAGGGCACGCCCTTTTCACGCGCGAACTGGGCGGCCTTGATCTTGCCTTCCGTGCCGCGTTCGCCAAAGCCGCCGGGCACCAGGATCGCGTCGAAGGGTTCCAGCCAGGGCGCGGGGTCTTCGCGCTCGAAGATCTCGGCGTCGATCCATTCGGCCTTCACGCGGGTGCGGTTGGCCATGCCGCCATGGGTCAGTGCCTCGGCGATGGATTTGTAGGCGTCTTCCAACTGGGTGTACTTGCCCACCACCGCCACGCGCACTTCGCCTTCGGCGTTCTCCAGCCGGTCCATCACGTCTTCCCAGCGCGCGAGGTTCGGCCGCGGCGCGGGGCTGATGTGGAAGGCGTCCAGCACCGCCCGGTCCAGCCCCTCGCGGTGATAGGCCAGCGGCGCCTCGTAGATCGTCTTGAGGTCGGGCGCCGCGATCACGGCATCCTTGCGCACGTTGCAGAAGAGCGCGATCTTTTCCCGCTCCTTGTCCGGGATCGGGTGTTCCGAGCGCAGCAGCAGCACATCGGGCGCGATGCCGATGGCGCGCAGTTCCTTGACCGAATGCTGGGTGGGTTTGGTCTTCAGCTCGTGGCTGGCCGAGATGTAGGGCACCAGCGTCAGGTGCATGAAGATGCATTCGCCGCGCGGCCGTTCCTGCGCGAACTGGCGGATCGCCTCGAAGAAGGGCAGGCCCTCGATGTCGCCCACCGTGCCACCGATCTCGCACAGCATGAAGTCGACCTCGTCGGCCCCGATCTTCAGGAAGTCCTTGATCTCGTTGGTGACGTGCGGGATCACCTGGATCGTCTTGCCCAGATAGTCGCCGCGGCGCTCCTTTTCCAGAACGTTGGAATAGATCCGGCCCGACGAGACAGAGTCGGTCTTGCGCGCGGCAACGCCCGTGAAGCGTTCGTAATGGCCGAGGTCGAGATCGGTCTCGGCCCCGTCGTCGGTCACGAAGACCTCGCCATGCTCGAAGGGGCTCATCGTGCCGGGGTCGACGTTCAGGTAGGGGTCAAGCTTGCGCAGGCGCACCGTGTAGCCGCGCGCCTGAAGCAGCGCGCCAAGCGCGGCCGAGGCCAGCCCCTTGCCCAGCGAGGACACCACGCCACCGGTGATGAAAACATAACGTGCCATGTGGTGGCCCCCCGTGATCGGTTCTGTTCAAACATGCGATTCGCGCCCGGCGCGGATCGGCATCACGGGATTTGACGTTTAACGCAAATCCGGGCGATCCGCAAGCGGACCGCAAGATGCAGTAAGCCGAAGTCGGGCGCGATCAAAAGCTGGTAGGGCGGGATTAGTTGCCGGCACGCGGCGGCGTCGCGGGCGCATCCGCCGCACCGCCGACCGGGGCCGTGGTGCCGCCGGTCTGGCCGGGCGGCAGCAGATCCTTGGCCGCGGGCAGTTGGGTCTGCGGCACGGGCTGCGGGCCGGTCTGCGCCGCGGGCGCGCTGGTGGTGCCCTGATCCATCACCGAACCGGTGGCGGAATTGCGCGCGGCGATCACCGTCAGGCCGATCGAGGTGATGAAGAACAGCGCGGCCAGGCCCCAGGTCACCTTGGCCAGCGCGGTCGCGGCCTGCCGCCCCGACATCACGCCACCGCCGCCGCCGCCCATGCCCAGCCCACCGCCTTCAGAGCGCTGCAACAGCACGACGCCGATCAGGCACAGCGCAAGGATCAGGTGGACGACAAGGACGACAGTTTCCATGGGCCGGGGCTCCGCTGGCTTCGGACGCGGCTATTTAGGCCGATGCGGTCCCTGCCGCAACCCCTCACGGCGCGTGCGGTGCGGGGGGGCGCGGCGAAATAGAGGTTTCGCCGCCGGCCGGGGGCCGCTATACCGCACGCGGTTTGAATGAACGCGAGGGGCAGATGGCCAACGTCGTGGTTGTAGGCGCCCAGTGGGGCGACGAGGGCAAGGGCAAGATCGTCGACTGGCTTTCCGAGCGGGCCGACATCGTGGCCCGCTTCCAGGGAGGCCACAACGCAGGCCACACGCTGGTGATCGACGGGGTCACCTACAAGCTGTCGCTGCTGCCCTCTGGCATCGTGCGCGGCGGCAAGCTCAGCGTGATCGGCAATGGCGTGGTGCTGGACCCCTGGGCGCTGTTCACCGAAATCGCCAAGCTCGCCGCGCAGGGCGTGTCGGTGACGCCGGAAAACCTGCTGATCGCGGAAAACACCCCGCTGATCCTGCCGATCCACGGCGAACTGGACCGTGCGCGCGAATCGCAGACCGCCGTGTCGAAGATCGGCACGACGGGCCGCGGCATCGGCCCGGCCTATGAAGACAAGGTGGGCCGCCGCGCGATCCGCGTGGCCGATCTGGCCGACGAGGCGACGCTGGATCTGCGGCTGGACCGGCTGATGACGCATCACAACGCGCTGCGTGCGGGTCTTGGCCTTGATCCGGTGGACCGGGCCGATCTGAAGGCGAAGCTGATGGAGATCGCGCCGCAGGTGCTGCCCTTCGCGGCCCCGGTCTGGAAGACGCTGACCGAGGCCCGTCGCGCGGGCAAGCGCATCCTGTTCGAGGGCGCGCAGGGCTCGCTTCTGGATGTCGATTTCGGCACCTACCCCTATGTCACCTCGTCGAACACCACCGCGGGCATGGCGGCCTCGGGCACCGGGCTGGGCCCGACCGCCATCGACTTCGTGCTGGGCATCGTGAAGGCCTATACCACCCGCGTGGGCGAAGGCCCGTTCCCGACCGAACTGTTCGACGCGGATGGCGATCGGCTGGGCAGCCGCGGGCACGAATTCGGCACCGTCACCGGGCGCAAGCGCCGCTGCGGCTGGTTCGACGCGGTGCTGGTGCGCCAGACCTGCGCCACCTCGGGCGTCTCGGGCATCGCGCTCACCAAGCTGGACGTGCTGGACGGGTTCGACACGCTGAAGATCTGCACCGGCTACGAACTGGACGGGAAGGTCTATGACTACCTGCCCACCGCCGCCAGCCTGCAAGCCCGCGTCACCCCGGTCTACGAAGAGGTCGAGGGCTGGCACGAGAGCACCGCGGGCGCCCGCAGCTGGGCCGACCTGCCCGCCGCCGCGATCAAGTACGTCAAGCGGATCGAGGAACTGATCCAGTGCCCGGTCGCATTGCTCTCGACCAGCCCCGAGCGCGACGATACCATCCTTGTCACCGACCCCTTCGCGGATTGATCCGATGGCGCTCAGCTACAAGGCGCGCAAGCGCTGGTCTTTGGTGATCCTGCTCGTCGGCCTGCCGCTTTACATCGTGCTGGCCATCACGCTTGTGGATCTGATCGACCGGCCCGGTCTGCTGGTGGAACTGGCGATCTACATCGGGCTGGGCTTCCTGTGGATGCTGCCGTTCCGCTTCGTCTTCGTGGGCGTCGGCCAGCCCGATCCCGACGACAAGCCCGACGAATGACCAGGGCGGCAGGGTTTCCCCCGCCGCCCGTTACTCGTACCGCACCAACCCGGTGGCCCTCAGCGGGCGATCTTGCGCGCCTCGGGCAGGTAGCGCGAGGATTCGGCGATGGCGAACTGCCCGCGCTTCACCTTCTGGATCTTGCCCTGCCGGAGCAGCATGCCGAAGCTGCGCAGACTTTGTTCCCGGCTGACCTCGGTGCCCGCGGCCGCGGCGGCCGAGCGCAGGATCTGCGGGCGCGAGAAATGCGGCCGACCCTCGACGCAGGCCGCATAGGCCGCCGCGGCTTCCAGCAGGTCGGGCAGGTCGGTCGCGCCGATCCGCTCGGCGAAATCGGCAAAGCTCTTGGCGTTGGCAAAGATGTTGCCGGCCTCTTCGCTGCCCTCCGCGATCTCGTCCTCGTCCTCGGCGGTGATCGCCACCACGTTCGTGGTGCTGATCCGGCGCGGGCGGATCACCAGCGGTTCGGGGTTGGCCGGGCCGTCGACCCGCTGTTCCGACACAAGGACCAGCGGCGCGGGCTTGTCGGGCTGGGCCGAGGGGCGCAGCGTCATGCTGCCCGGCGTGATCGGGCGGCGCGGGCGCACCACCTGGGCCAGATCGTTGCGATAGCGGTCCAGTTCGGCGGCGCCACCGGCATCGGGCGCCTTGCCCATGTCCTTTTCCGCCTGCGTGGCGGCCACCGCAGCCTTCAGATGGGCCAGGGTCGCCTGGCGGCGACGGGCCTCGGGTTCCCCGAGTTCGGTATCGGCCTGCTGCATCAGCCGGTCCAGCGACTGGTGATCGGTGTCGACCGTTCCGGCCAGGAAGCTTCGCGGCTCGACCGGCTCGGCAGCCTGCGTCACGCCCGCGGCGGGGCTGGTCTTGGCGGTGCCAAGCACGGCGCCGGTGAAGTCGGCGATCCGTGCGGCCAGCGGGTCGATCGCGGGCGTCTCTGGGGCTTCGGCGGGCTCCTCGATGACCTCGTCGGCGACCTCCTCGGCCTCGGCGATCTCCTCGGCCGCATCGGCATCAGCCACCGGCGTCTCGGCCATCTCGGCGTAGGGGCGAACGTCGTCTTCGCCCTCGTCCTCGGCCATCTGCGGGGCGGGGGCCATCGCCTCGGCCGGGGCGGATGCGGCCTGCGCCAGCACGGCACCGATGACCGCTTCGGCATCTTCCGGCGCCGCGGCGTCTTCGTCCGCGTCGTCCGCCAGCGGCGCTTCGGCGACCGGCGCCGGTGCCGGCGTGGCAAGCGACGCCTCGGCAACGGCCAAGCCGATCTCGCGGTCGAGATCGGCCAGTTCGGCCTGCAATTCGGCTTCCGCGTCGGGGCTCAGCGTCGAGACGACCGGCGCAGGGTCGGCGGGTTTGGGTTCCGGCAGATGGCGCGAGGTCTCGATGGTCACCCCGCCGCCCGGCGCGTCGGATTCGATCCGGCGGACCTTGATCACCCGCGCGCGGGTGGTCGGGGCGTCCGGCACCTCGGGGGCCGCGATCTCGGCGGCCTCGTCAAAGGCTTCGGTGGCGGTCGGCACGACCTCTTCCGCCGGGGCGGGCTCGATCGCGAGATCGGCGACGATCCTGCCGATCGTGTCTTCCAGCGCCGCGGCGGGCATCGGCGCCTCGGGCTCGGCCTCGTCAGCGTCCAGCGCCGGGGGCTCCAGCGCGGCGACCGGTTCGG
>JAJZVD010000042.1 GCA_021845805.1 Pseudomonadota bacterium
GGCACCGAAGGTGCCCCCGGGCCAGCGCCCGACCGCCCCGGAGGGCGGGCGCTTCCATCGCGTCGGGCGCGGGCTCACCCGGGGGAGGGGCCGCACCATAAAGCACAGACCGTCGCCGTTGCGGCGCCCACCCGCGGTCGGGCGCCGGCCCTCTGTGGCGAAAGACGGGGTGGCCGGGCGCCGCGCCTCCTGCGGCCGGCGCCTAGAAATGCTGGAGGTTGTGCGCCTCGCCCGCGCGCAGCAGCGCGAGCAGGCGTTGCAGGGTCTCGGGGCCGTCGCCCGGCAGTTTCTCGAGGAAATGCCGCGCGTTGTCGGCCGCGATCGGGGCGGCCTGGGCCAGCAGCGCGCTGCCCAGGGGCGTCAGCGCCACGCGGGTCGTGCGGCGGTCGCCTTCGCCGGTCTGGCGGGCGACCCAGCCCCGCTCTTCCATCTGGCGCAGCGCGCGCGAGGTGGCGGTGCGGTCGATGCCGATGAACTGCGCGATCTCGGAGGGCTGCGACAACCCCTCGATCTCGACCGCCAGAAGGATGCACCAGGTCACCCGCGTCAGGCCGAGGCGGCGCAAACCTTCCTCCAGCCGCCGCTCCTGCAGCCGCGAGGTCAGCGTCAACTGGTACATGATCGAGGCGTGAAGCCGGTAGGGTGTCGACATGCGGCCGGTGTCCGCCATTCCGCTGCGCAAGTCAATCGGCGGCCCTCTGGGCGGGCAGGCGCCGAGGGTGACAGAGGCGGTTGCAATGTCCTGTCCGCTCGCCCAAGGTGCGCGCGCCAAGCGGAGGAGAGGCGCATGATTTCCGGCATCCTGTTCGACAAGGACGGCACGCTGTTCGACTTCCAGGCCACCTGGAGCGCCTGGACCCACGGGGTGCTGATCGACCTCGCCGATGGCGACATTCCCCGCGCGGCGATGCTGGGCCGCGCGATCGGCTTTACCTTCGACACCGGCACCTTCGCCCCCGACAGCGTGGTGATCAGCCACACGGCCGAGGACATCGCGGCCGCCCTGCTGCCGCACCTGCCCGGCAAGTCGCTGCCCGCGCTGGTCGCGATGATGAACACGATGGCGGCCTCGGTCGCGCTGGTGCCCGCGATTCCCTTGGCGCCCTTCCTCGCGATGCTGCGCGCCCGCGGGCTGCGGCTGGGGGTCGCCACCAATGACGCCGAATCCGCGGCGCGGGCGCAGTTGTCTTCGGTCGGGATCGAAACCGCCTTCGACTTCATCGCGGGCTTCGATTCCGGTCACGGCGGCAAGCCCCATCCGGGGATGCTGCTGGCCTTTGCCAGCGCCCACGGGCTTTCGCCCGACGAGGTGGTGATGGTGGGCGACAGCCGTCACGACCTGGTGGCCGGGCGGGCCGCGGGCATGCGGGTGGTGGGCGTGCTGACGGGCCTTGCCGACGCCGATGACCTGGCGCCGCTGGCCGAGGCGGTACTGCCCGACATCGGCCATCTTCCCGGCTGGATCGACGCGCAGGCCGCCGCGTAATTCGGGGCCCGCGCAAAAAACGACCCCTTCCCGTCGCGAACTGAACGCCGCGCCTCGGCGTCTGCTGGCAGATGTTCGGCAAAAGCGGAGGCATCCATGTCTGACGACACCGGCCGAAAGAAACGCGCGGGCGGCCGCGCCGGCAACAAGACGCGTGCGGGAACCGCCGTCATCGACCAGATGCCGTGGCGCATCCCCGTCAACCCCGACCGGCCGACCGAGCCGCTGGACGACGAGGGGGTCGAGGCGATCCACCGCGGCGCAATGCGCATCCTCAAGGAGATCGGGATCGAGTTCCTGAACCCCGAGGCGGCCGAGATCCTGCGCCAGGCCGGCTGCCGGGTCGAGGGCACCAACGTCCGCATGGACGAGGACTTCGTGATGGAGATGGTGGGCCGCGCGCCCGCCTCGTTCACCATCACCCCGCGCAACACCGCCCGCGAGATCACCGTGGGTGGCAAGCACATGGTGTTCGTCAACGTCTCGTCGCCGCCCAACGCCTGGGACATGGAACGCGGCAAGCGCGCGGGCGACTTCGCGACGTTCCAGGAATTCATGAAGCTGACGCAGTACTTCAACTGCATCCATGTCGCCGGGGGCTATCCGGTCGAGCCGATCGACATCCATCCCGCGGTGCGCCACCTCGACTGTCTCTATGAAAAGCTGACGACCACCGACAAGGTGGTGCACGCCTATTCGCTGGGCCGCGAGCGGGTGGAAGACGTGATGGAGATGACGCGGCTGGCGGCGGGGCTGACGCATGAGGAGTTCGAGGCGAAGCCGCGGATGTACACCAACATCAACTCGGTCAGCCCGCTGAAGCACGACTTTCCCATGCTGGACGGCGCGATGCGGCTGGCCCGCCGGGGCCAGCCGGTGATCGTGACCCCCTTCACGCTGGCGGGGGCCATGGCGCCGGTGACGATGGCGGGCGCCGTCGCGCTCAGCCTGGCCGAGGGGCTGTCGGCCATCGCCTTGTTGCAATACATCAAGCCGGGCTGCCCGGTGGCCATCGGCACCTTCACCTCGAACGTCGACATGAAGTCGGGCGCGCCGGCCTTCGGGACGCCGGAATACATGCGCGCGACACAGATGACCGGGCAGCTTGCGCGCAAGTACAAGCTGCCGCTGCGGTCGTCGGGGGTCTGCGCGGCCAACGTGCCCGACGGGCAGGCGATGTGGGAAACCTGCAACTCGCTTTGGGCGGCGGTGCAGTCGCAGACCAACTTCGTCTATCACGCCGCGGGCTGGCTGGAGGGCGGGCTGATCGCCAGCCCCGAGAAGTTCGTGATGGATTGCGAAGTGCTTCAGATGATCCAGCGCTACTTCGAGCAGCAGACCTATGCCACGACCGAGGCCGACATCGCCATCGACGCGATCCGCGAGGTCGGGCCGTCGGGGCACTATTTCGGCTGCCAGCACACGCAAGACCGCTATACCACCGCCTTCTACGCCCCGATCGCGTCCGACTGGCGCAACTTCGAGGCCTGGGAACTGGATGGCAGCGTCTGGACGCCCGAGCGCGCGCACCGGATCTACAAGGCGATCCTGAACGAATTCGTCCCGCCGCCGATGGACGAGGGCCACCGCGAGGCGCTGGCCGATTTCGTCGCCCGCCGCAAGGCCGAGGGCGGCGCGCCGACCGACTTCTGATCCGCGTTCCCGCTCTGGCGCCCGGCAGCGCGGCCCGCTAGGCTCACCTCGGCCCGGACAGATGGGCCGGACTGAGGAAAGGCGCGGATGCTGCGGATCGGAACGACTTTTCTTGCCCGCGGGCTGCTGACGGCAATCGGTGCCGCGGCGGGGCTCGCCCTTTGGGCACTGGTCCGGCACCAGGCGCTGATGGACCTGCATCCGCAGGGCTACCTGTTCAGCGCCGCGCTGGCGGCGGTGTTCTTCGGCGGCACGCTGGTGCTGAAGGGGCCGCTGCCGCTCTGGCGGGCAATGCTGGCCGCGCTGGTGCTTGGCCTTGTGGTGGCGGGGCTGCTGACCTGGGCCAGCCTGCGCTTCCTGCACCTGCCCGAGTTTCTGGCCAGCCCCGAACGGATGGCGGCGGCGCTGATCCTGGCCACGCTGCCCTTGCCTTATGCGGTGGCGCAGGCGCGCGGCAACTGGCTCGATTATCCCACGCTCTTTACCCAGACCTGGACGCTGGCGATGCGGGTCTTCGGCGCCTGGCTTTTCGTCGCGCTGATCTGGCTGGTGGTCTGGCTGTCGGACACGCTGCTGACGCTGGTCAAGGTGATGGTGCTGTCGCAGGCGCTGGAAACGCCCGGCGTGCCCTGGGCGCTGACCGGCGCGATCCTGGGGCTGGGGCTTGCGGTCGGCAACGAGTTTTCCGACCTCGTTTCGCCCGATCTTGCGCTGCGGCTGCTGCGGCTGCTGGTCGTGCCGGTGCTGGCGGTGTCGGTGCTTTTCCTGCTGGCGCTGCCGGTGCACGGGCTGTCGACGATCTACGGCGGGGTCTCTTCGACCCAGACGCTGCTGGCGATGGCGGTGGCGGCGATCCTGCTGGTCAGTTCGGCCGTGGGCGAAAGCGACGCGCTGACGGTGCGCGGAAAGGTGATGCCGCGGGCGACGCAGGGGCTGGCGCTGGTCCTGCCGGTGCTGGCGGCGCTGGGGGCCTGGGGCGTGGCCTTGCGGGTCGCGCAATACGGCTGGACCCCGCCGCGGATCGCCTCGGCGCTGGTTGCCGCGGCGGCCCTGTCCTACGGCGTGATCTATGCGCAGGCGGTGCTGCGCGGCGTGGGCTGGGCGGCGCGGATCCGGCGCGGCAACGGGACCATGGCGCTGGTGGTGCTGGCGGGGGTCGCGCTGACCTTCACGCCCGCGCTTGATGCGCAGCGGATTTCGGCCACCAGCCAGATCGTGCGCTACACCGGCGGCGCGCTGGGGGTGGCCGATCTCGATCTGCAGGCCATGCAGGACGACTGGGGGCTGGCGGGGGCGGCCGCGCTGGCGCAACTGACCGCGCTGTCGGCCCAGCCGGGGCAAGAGGCGCTGAAGGCGCGGCTGGCCGCCGCCGCCGCGGCCGACGCGACCGAGGAGGCCTCGCTTGCCAGCCTGCGCGCCACGCTGAAGGCGCGGCTGCCGCTGGTGCCGCCCAAGCCGGGAACCGACGCGCTGCACCTGCGCGACACGCTGCTGTACCGCGCCCCGCCGCACGAGCTTCGGCTGTGGCTGGATGCCTGCGCGCGGTCGCTGCCCGACGGGCGGCCGGGCTGCGCGCTGGTGTTCGGCGCCTACCTGCCCGACCGGGGCGGCGCGCAGGCGATCCTGCTCTACCGCGCCCCCACGGGCGCGCTGCGGTCGGACGCGGCCGCGCTTGACCCGGAACTGGGGTTCCAGCGGCTGGATACCTCCGAACTGCTGCCGCCCGGTGCCGCCCCGCAGGCCGCCGACCGACTGATCGCCGCGGCGCTGGACGGCGCGCTGGACGTGGCACCCGCGCGGCTGAACGCGCTGAGCTTCGGCGGCGACCAGATCGTGATCCGGCCTGCCCCCTGATAGGCAATTGTTAAGATTCTGCTCCTACTCTCGCGGGAACGAGAAGGGGAAAAGACAGATGCACGGGCTCGTCAACCGCGCAATCCAGAGCTTTCTGCGGGACACCTACGGGGTGGACCTGTGGCTGCGTGTGACCCAGGACGCGCGGCTGGGGTTCACCAGTTTCGAGACGATGCAGACCTATCCCGACGCGATGACCGAGGCGGTGCTGGGCGCCGCCGCACGGCGCCTGGCCCGCCCGCGCGAGGTGATCCTGGAAGACCTGGGCAACTACCTGGTCTCGCATCCCAACCTCGAGGCGTTGCGCCGCCTGCTGCGCTTCGGCGGCGTCACATTCGCCGATTTCCTGCAATCGCTGGATGACCTGCCCGGCCGCGCCCGGATGGCCGTGCCGGAACTGGACATGCCGCAACTGGATCTGGCGGCGCTGTCCGACCGGCAGTTCCGCCTGACCTGCTGCAGCCCCTGGCCCGGCTATGGCCATGTGATGGTGGGCATCCTGCGGGCGATGGCCGACGATTACGGGGCGCTGGCGGTGCTGGAACATGCAGGTTCTGCCGCCGACGAAGAGACGATCACCATCGACCTGCTGGAGCCCCGCTTCGCGGTGGGTCGGCCGTTTCCGCTGACGATCCGGGGGGTCGGGCATGGCTGAGGGGCGGGATGGCGCGCTCTGTCTCGATCTTGCGGCGCTGGCGCGGCTGATGCCGCTGTTCCTGTGGGTCGACGCTCGGGGCCGGATCGCCGGGCTTGGGCCCACGCTGCGCAAGGTGATGGGCGACGACCCGCGCGGGGCGGATTTCGCCGATCGTTTCCTGCTGCGCAAACCCGCCCCCGCGGCCAGCACCGAACAGCTATTGCAGCTATCCGGCGCGCGGCTGCACCTGCAGATGCGCGCGGCGCCCGAAACCACCTTCCGCGGCGTCGTGGTGCCGCTGGCCGCGGGGCAGGGGGCGCTCCTGAACCTGTCCTTCGGGATCGAGGTGCCCGAGGCGGTCCGCGTCCATGACCTGACGGATGCCGATTTCGCGCCGACCGACCTGACGGTCGAGATGCTCTATCTTGCCGAGGCGAAGACCGCCGTGGTCGCCGAACTGCACGACCTGAACCGCCGCCTGCGCGAGGCCAAGGCCGCCGCCGAAGAGCAGGCGATGACCGATACGCTGACCGGCCTTGCCAACCGCCGGGCGATGGACCAGTTGCTCGACCGCCTGATCGGTGCCGGCACGCCCTTCGGGGTGATGCACATCGACCTCGATTTCTTCAAGCAGGTGAACGACAGCCTTGGCCATGCCGCGGGCGACACGGTGCTGCGGGCGGTGGCGCGCGTGCTGCGTGACGAGACCCGCGCGGGTGACCTTGTGGCCCGGGTCGGCGGCGACGAATTCGTGCTGATCCTGCCCGGGATCGCCCAGCCCGAGCCATTGGGCCCGATCGCCCGCCGCATCATCGCCAGGCTGTGCGAGCCGGTCGCGTTCCAGGGCCAGACCTGCCAGATCTCGGCCAGCATCGGGATGACCGTCTCGTCCTTCTACAGCGCGCCCGCGCCGGGGCGGATGCTGTCGGACACTGACCGGGCGCTTTACGCGTCGAAGTCGCAGGGGCGGGCACAGGCAACGCTCTACTCGGCCGCGCTCGACAGCGAGCCGTTGCGCGGCGCCTCTCCGCTGGCCACATGGGGCCGCGGCGGCGCCTCTCAGGCCGGGGCCAGCGCGGGGGGGGCACCTTCGGGGCTGGCGAAGAAGCCGTAGCCGCAGGGCGCAAGCGTCAGCCGGTCGCCCGCGCGGGTGCAGCCTTCGGCGGGGCCGACCGGCGTGGCCGGGCCGCCGAGGCGCAGCGTGACCGACTGCGGCGAGAGGTTGTAGACGCAGGTCACCGCCCGCCCGTCCCAGACCCGGCGGAAGGCCAGAACCGGCGCGGGCAGATCCAGGAACCGGGTCGCGCCCTCGCGCAGCGCGGGTTCGGCCCGCCGGAATGCCAGCGCCGCGCGATAGGCCGCCAGCACCGACCCCGGCGCCGCCCTCTGCGCATCGACCGCGCGGGCAAGCTGCGGCGGCTTCACCGGCAGCCAGGGTTTCGCGGCGGAAAAGCCCCCGTTCGGCGCGCCGCGTTCCCACACCATCGGGGTGCGGCAGCCGTCGCGGCCCTTGTTTTCCGGCCAGAACTTCAGCCCGGGGGGGTCGGTGATCTCCTCATAGGTCAGATCGGTTTCGGTCTGGCCCAGTTCCTCGCCCTGATAAAGCCCGATGGTGCCCTGAAACCCCACCAGCATCGCGATCGCCAGCCGGGCCACGGCGTCGGTGTCGGGCCCGTGCCCGGCCCAGCGGCTGGCGTGGCGCGTCACGTCGTGGTTGGAAAAGCTCCACCACGGCCAGCCGTCGGGCGCCCCCGCAAAGAAGCCCTCGATCTGCTTGCGGAAATGCGCGGGCGTGAACTGAGGCCCCAGCATGTCGAAGGAATAGGCCATGTGCAGCCGGTCGGTGCCGCGGGTGTATTCCTCCATCACCGCCAGCGACCGCTGGCTTTCGCCCACCTCGCCCACCATCGCCCGCGCGCCATACCGGTCGGTCAGCGCCCGCATCCGTTTGAGAAACGGGATGTTTTCCGGCTGCGTCTTGGAAAACAGGTGCTCTTGCATCTCGTAAGGGTTCACCGCGGGGCGGCCGTCGGGCTGCGGGAAGGGCGGGTTGGGGCGCAGCCTGGCGTCGTGGAAATAGTAGTTGACCGTATCCAGCCGAAAGCCGTCCACCCCGCGGTCCAGCCAGAAGCGCATCGTGTCCAGCAGCGCATCCTGCACCGCGGGGCAGTGGAAGTTCAGGTCGGGCTGGCTGGTCAGGAAGTTGTGCAGGTAATACTGCCGCCGCCGCGTGTCCCATTCCCAGGCCGGTCCGCCGAAGACCGAAGGCCAGTTGTTCGGCGGCGTGCCATCGGGCTGCGGATCGGCCCAGACATACCAGTCGGCCTTCGGGTTCGCCCGGTTCTGACGGCTTTCGGCAAACCAGGGGTGGCGGTCCGAGGTATGGCTCAGCACCTGGTCGATGATGACCTTCAGCCCCAGCCCATGCGCGCGGGCCACCAGCGCATCGAAATCCGCCAAGGTGCCGAACAGCGGGTCGATGTTGGTATAATCCGACACGTCATAGCCCATGTCGGCCATGGGCGAGGTGAAGATCGGCGACAGCCAGATCGCGTCGCAGCCCAGATCTGCCACATGCGCCATCCGCCGGGTGATCCCCGCCAGATCGCCGATCCCGTCGCCCGAGTCATCCTGAAACGACCGCGGATAGATCTGGTAGACCACCGCGCCCCGCCACCACTCGCCCATCGCCTGCCACCTCTGCCCGAACCGTCGCGGCAGGGTTGCACGGGCGGCGCGGGGAAGTCAAAGCAGATGAGCTTTGAACGCCAAGGCGTTCATCTCTTTGCACAAATCTTGGGAGAAGTGGCAGCCCGTAGGGGAGTCGAACCCCTCTTCCCAGGTTGAAAACCTGGTGTCCTAACCGATAGACGAACGGGCCGCGGTTGGCGTGGGGCGGTGTTTAGGGGGTGGCGCGGTGACTCGCAAGAGGAAAAATGCGATTTCTGCAAAGAGCCTTGCGGCGCCCCGCCTCAGGCCCGCGCGGCGTCTTCCAGGCGCAGTTGCGGGCGCGTGCGGCCGCCCCAGCTGTTCAGTTCCAGCCGCCCGGCCAGGTGAAAGCGGTTGGCCCCGCCCGCGTCCAGAAGGGGGCCCAGCGGGCCGTCGAAGGCGCCGAAGGCCACCGCCTCGAGCCGGGGGCCGGTGCCGTCGCCGAAGCTCAGCCGCAGGTGCGATTCGCCGATCCGGCGGGCGCTGACGGCCTGGGCCGCGAAGGCGAAGCGGGGGGCGGGGGCGGCGGCGCCGAAGGGGCCCGCGGCCTCGATCTGCTCGATCAGCGCGGGCGTCACCGCGGCGGGCATCAGCAAGCCGTCCAGCCGCAGGTCGGCCGGGCCGCCCTGGCCCGCGCCCTGCCGGGCCAGCAGGTCGGCCAGCCGTTCCATCGCGGCCTCGATCCGGGCGCGGTCCACCGTCAGGCCCGCGGCCATCTTGTGCCCGCCGCCCTTCACCAGCAGCCCTTCGGCCGCGATCCGATGCACGGCGGCGCCCAGATCGACGCCCGAGACAGAGCGGCCCGAGCCCTTGCCCAGATCGCCGTCCAGCCCGATGACCACCGCGGGGCGGTTCGTGGCCTCTTTCAGCCGGGCGGCGACGATGCCGACGACGCCGGGGTGCCAGCCCTCGCCCGCGGCCCAGACCAGCGGGCCGTCGAGCCCGCGCGCCTCGGCCTGGGCCAGCGCGGCAAGGCGCACCTGCATCTCGATCTCGCGGCGTTCGGTGTTCAACTGGTCCAGCCGTTCGGCCAGCGCCGCGGCTTCTTGCGCGTCGGCGGTGGCCAGCAGCCGCGCGCCCAGGTCGGCCTGCCCGATCCGGCCGCCCGCGTTCACCCGCGGGCCCAGCAGGAACCCCAGCGCATGGGTGTTCGGCGCCTCGGTCATCCGCGCCACATCGGCAAGCGCCACCAGCCCCGGCCGTTCCCGGCGGGCCATCACCTTCAGCCCCTGCCGCACCAGCGCCCGGTTCACCCCGGTCAGCGGCGCCACATCGGCCACGGTGGCCAGCGCCACCAGATCAAGCATCGCCATCAGGTCGGGGCCGGGCACACCATCGGCCCGCAGCAGACGGTTCGCCTCGACCAGCATCAGGAACACGACCGAAGCCGCGCAAAGGTGGCCCAGTTCGCCCGTCTCGTCCTGCCGGTTGGGGTTCACCACGGCCAGGGCGGGCGGCAGCGTCTCGGCGCCAAGGTGGTGGTCCAGCACGATCACGTCGGCCCCCTTCGCCGCGGCGATCGGGTCGTGCGACAGCGTTCCGCAATCGACGCAGACGATCAGGTCATGCGCGGCGGCAAGTTCCTGCATGGCGGGCACGTTCGGGCCGTAGCCCTCGTCGATGCGGTCGGGGATGTAGAGCGTGGCGGGTCGCCCCAGAGCCCGCAGCCAGGTCATGAGCAGCGCCGCCGAGGCGCCGCCGTCCACGTCGTAATCGGCGAAGACGGCGATGCGCTCGCGCGCCCTGACCGCCCGCAGGAAGCGCGCGGCGGCGGTTCCCATGTCCTTCAGGCCCAGCGGGTCGGGCAGCAGGTCGCGCAGCGTGGGTTCCAGAAAGCGCGCGGCCTCGTCGGGCGCCACGCCGCGGCGCACCAGCGTGCGGCAGAGCGGCGCGGGCAGGCGGGTCGCCTGCGCCATCGCCTCGGCCAGCCGGTCTTCCTCGGCCCCGGGGCCGATCCAGCGCCGACCGGTGGCCGACGCCTCGACGCCCAGGAAGGCGCGGGTCACTTCACCGGGGTGCGGTAGCTCATCCGGCGGACAGAGCCGGTCTTGGACCGCATCAGGATGGTTTCGGTGGTGACCCAGCCGGGCTCGCGCTTGATGCCCGAGACGATGGAGCCGTTGGTGACGCCGGTTGCCGCAAAGATCACGTCGGCTGTCACCAGCTCGTCGCGGGTATAGATGCGGTTCAGGTCGGTGATCCCTGCGCGGGCGGCGCGGGCGCGTTCGTCATCGTTGCGAAACAGAAGCTTGCCGTACATCTGCCCGCCCATGCATTTCAGCGCGGCGGCCGCCAGCACGCCCTCGGGCGCCCCGCCCGAGCCCATGTACATGTCGATGCCGGTGACCTCGGCCTCGGCGCAGTGGATCACGCCCGCCACGTCACCATCGGTGATCAGCCGGATCGAGGCCCCGGTCGAACGCACCTCGGCGATCATCGCCTCGTGCCGGGGGCGTTCGAGGATGCAGACCGTGATGTCGCCCGGCGCGCAGCCCTTGGCGGCGGCCAGCGCCCGCACCCGGTCGGCGGGCGGCATGGCCAGCGTCACGGTGTCCCTGGCATAGCCCGGCCCGATGGCCAGCTTTTCCATGTAGACATCGGGCGCATGCAGCAGCGTGCCGCGCGGCGCCATGGCGATCACGGTCAGCGCGTTCGGCATGTCCTTGGCAGTCAGCGTGGTGCCTTCCAGCGGGTCAAGCGCGATGTCCACCGCCGGGCCGTTGCCGGTGCCCACCTTCTCGCCGATGTAGAGCATCGGCGCCTCGTCCCGCTCGCCTTCGCCGATCACCACCACGCCGTTGATGTCCAGCAGGTTCAGCTGGTCGCGCATGGCGTTCACGGCGGCCTGGTCGGCGGCCTTCTCGTCGCCGCGCCCGATCAGCCGGGCCGAGGCCAGCGCCGCGGCTTCGGAAACGCGGGCAAGGCCCAGAGACAGCAGGCGGTCGTGGAATTCGACGGCATCGGCCATAGGATGTTCCTTCGGGTGCAAACTCTCGCGCCTCTCCTAGCCCGAAGCGCGGGCGCGGAACAAGCCGCGGTTGCGCTAACGGTGTCAGACGGGCTCGATCCTCAGCGCAACGGGCTGGCCCACCATCACGCCGGTGGCGGCAAAGCCCGCCAGCGCATGGTCGATGGCGTCGCGGGTGGTCTTGTGGGTGACGATCAGAACCGGCGCGGTGGCGTCGTCATGGCCGTATTGCCGCATCCGGTCGATGGACACCCCCGCCTCGCCCAGGACGGTGGCGATCTTGGCCAGCGCGCCGGGCTTGTCCTGCAGGGTCATGCGCAGGTAATGCGCGGCGGGTGCGCTGGCCTTGGCCGCCACCGGTGCCACCAGCGAGGCCGCAGGCCGCCCGAAGGTGGAAAGCCGGGTGCCGCGGGCGATGTCGATCACGTCGGCCATCACGGCGCTGGCGGTCGGGCCTTCGCCCGCGCCCGCGCCCCGCAGCACGATCTGGCCGACCGAGTCGCCTTCCAGCACCACCATGTTGGTGCCGCCGGGCAACTGACCCAGCGGGCTGTCGGCGGGCACGAGGCAGGGCGACATCCGCTGTTCCAGCCCGCGCCCCGTCATCTGCGCCACCCCCAGCAGCTTGATGCGCAGCCCCATGTCGGCCGCCTGCCGGATATCCTCGATCGAGACCCGGTCGATCCCTTCCAGATCCACCGCATCGAAGCTGACGCGGGTGCCGAAGGCGATGGCGGCCAGGAGCGACAGCTTGTGGCCCGCGTCGATCCCGCCCACGTCCAGCGTGGGGTCGGCCTCGACATAGCCTAGCCCCTGCGCCTCGGCGAAGACCTGGGCATAGGGCAGGCCCGCGCTTTCCATCCGGGTCAGGATGTAGTTGCAGGTCCCGTTCATCACTCCCATGACCCGGGTGATCTGGTTGCCCGCCAGCCCTTCGGTCAAGGCCTTGATGACCGGGATGCCGCCCGCCACCGCGGCCTCGAACCGGATCACGCGGCCCCGCGCCTCGGCCTCTTCGGCCAGCCGCTGGCCGTGATGGGCCAGAAGCGCCTTGTTCGCGGTCACCACATCCTTGCCCGCGGCAATCGCGGCCTCGGTTGCGGCGCGGGCCGGCCCTTCGGCGCCGCCCATCAATTCCACGAAGATGTCCACATCGGGACGCCGGGCAAGGGCCACCGGATCGGCTTCCCAGGCATAGGCCGACAGGTCAACGCCCCGGTCGGCGGCGCGGTTGCGGGCCGAAACGGCGGTGATCTCGACCGGGCGGCCACCGCGGGCGGCGATCAGGTCGGCATGGCGCTGCACGATCTTCACCACGCCACGGCCAACGGTGCCCAATCCGGCAATGCCAAGGCGCAGGGGGTCGGGCATGGGGCTCTCCGTCATGAGGGTTTGCAGGGTGTTAGCCTGTTGCGCGGGGCCTTGCAACGCGGCCGATCAGTTGCCCGGCAGGGCGTTGTTCAGCCGGTCGAGGCTTGCGGGCGGCAGCACCGGGGCATCCAGTGCGGCGGCCCGCGCCCTGAGCGCGGCGATGCGCGCATCGCTGACCCCGACGCCCGCGGTCAGCGCGGTCGCATCCCCGGCCGCGGCGGCCGCGGCCAGAAGCTCGGGCATGGGTTTCAGACCCGGATAGGCGCCTGCCGCCACCGCGTTCCGGCTGGCCGGGCCCAGGTCCGGCATCGGCGCGCAGGCCGCCAGAAGGGCGCAGAGGCAGGCAAGGGGCAGGGCGCGCATGACGGCTCCGGGCGGCGGGGGGTTCGCGGCGACCTTAGCCGGGCCGCGGGGCCGACCGCAAGCCGGGCGCCTGCCGATCGGCCTTGAACTGAACGGGCGTTCAGATCACTCTTGCGCCATGGCACGCAAGACCGGATCCCACGCCGACATCACCGGCCCGCGGCTGCGCAGCGCGGCGCGCGCGCTTTTTGCCCGCCACGGCTATGCCGCCGTCTCGATGCGCCAGATCGCGGCCGAGGTGGGGGTGCAGGCGGGCGCGCTCTACCTCTACACGCCCGACAAGCAGACGCTGCTGTTCGACCTGATGAAGGAGCATCTGGACGATCTGCTGGCCACGCTGGCGGCCCAGCCCCTGCCCGCCGATCCCCGCGCGCGTCTGGCCGCCTTCGCCCACTTCCATGTGGCCTATCACCTTGACCGCCCGGCCGAGGTGTTCATCGCCTATATGGAACTGCGCAACCTCACCCCCGAGAACTTCGCCGCCATCGAACGGCTGCGCCACCGCTACGAGGATGCGTTGCAGGCGATCCTGGCCGAGGGCGTCGCGGCGGGCGTCTTCCGGGTGCCCGATGCCCGGCTGGCCACCATGGCGCTGATCGCCATGCTGACCGGGGCAAGCCAGTGGTACCGCGAAGGCGGCCGCCTGCCGCGCGAGACGGTGGCCGAGATCTATGCCGAAATGGCGCTGCGCGCGGTGGGTGCCTGAGCCACGCGGCGGCCGACGGCGCGGGAGGGGTGCCCCCGCGCCGCCCCTGTCAGTGCTGCGGCTTGATGAAGGTGCCGTTGCGCAGCTCGGCCATGGCCTGCACCAGTTCTTCGCGGGTGTTCATCACGATCGGGCCATGCCAGGCCACCGGCTCTTCGATCGGCGCGCCGGACACCAGCAGGAAGCGCACGCCCCGCTCGCCCGCCTGCACCGTCACCTCGTCGCCGCTGCCAAAGCGGATCAGGGTGCGGTTGCCCGACAGGTCGCGCATGTTCACCTCCTGGCCCATCACCTCTTTCTCCAGCAGCACGCCCTGCGGGGCGGAGGCATCGGCGAACCGCCCCGCGCCTTCGAAGACATAGGCGAAGGCCCGGCGGTAGGTATCCACGCGAAAGCTTTTCCGGCGGCCCGGCGGCACGAAGATGTCGAGGTATTGCGGATCGGCCGCGATCCCGTCCACGGGGCCGGTCTTGCCCCAGAAACTGCCGATGATGACCCGCACCACGGTGCCGTCGTCATCCGTGATCTCGGGGATGTCGGGCGACTTCACGTCCTGATAGCGCGGGGCGGTCATCTTCAGCCGCGAGGGCAGGTTCGCCCAGAGCTGGAAGCCGTGCATCTGGCCCCTGGCGTTTCCCTTCGGCATCTCCTGGTGCAGGATGCCCGATCCCGCGGTCATCCATTGCACGTCGCCCGCGCCCAGCGTGCCGCGGTTGCCCAGGCTGTCGCCGTGTTCAACCGTGCCCGACAGGACATAGGTGATCGTCTCGATCCCCCGGTGGGGGTGCCAGGGAAAGCCCTTCAGGAAGTCCTGCGGGCGTTCGTTGCGGAAATCGTCGAACAGCAGGAACGGGTCGGCCTCGGACGGGTCTCCGAAGCCGAAGGCGCGGTGCAGATGCACGCCCGCGCCCTCCATCGTGGGCTGGGCGGGCGATTGCGAGAGAATGGGTCGGATCGACATAAGGCAACTCCTTCCGTTTCCCGGAAGGTAATCAACCCGTCGGTTCCTGCAAGCCGCCCGTGCCGCGCGCCCCATGTGCGCTGCGGCACAGAGGTCAGGAGTTGCTCCAGTCCACCTGCGGGCTGATCCGCGGCCGGGTGACCACAAGCTGCTGCAGATCGCCCGTGGGCAGCACGGCAAGCTGGAAGGCCGGCGTGTAGGTCATCGAGGTTTCCACCATGATGAGCGAGTCGCCGGTGGCGATGTTGGGCAGGCGCGCCGTGTAGCTTTGCAGCGTCGTGTCATCCAGTTGCACGCCGTTGTTGGTCGCATAGGACCACATCACGAAGTACTGGCCGCTGCTGCCCGCGTTGGGGTCCCAGCCGATCGTGGTCACCCGCACCCAGGAATTCGCGGGCTGGTGGTTCAGGTAGTCGTAAAGCGACAGCATCCCGTCGATGAAGGTCGGCGTGACCGTGCCCGTCTGGCGCGAGATCATGTCCGCCAGCGTGTAGGTCGCCTTCTCGTTGCGGGTGATGATCGAGAAGGCGTCGAAGTATTCGTAGGTCGCAAGATGCGTCCAGATCAGCAGCGGCAGCGCCACGATGGCTTCTGCCGAAATGGTGCCCCGGCTGTCCTTGCGGAAGCGGCGAAGGGCGTTGCGCAGTCCCATGATCGGCCCTCCTCAGGTCGGTTCGTTGACGAAGGCCGATGTGGCCACCAGCGCGAAGCCGCCACTGGCGTCCTTCGGCAGGTCAAGCCCCAGCCCGGTGCCGGGAAATAGCGGATCGACGATCGCGCAGGCGCGGATGATCATCATCTCGTCGCCGGTGCCCTGCGTCACGGTCGTGACCGGCTGGATCGTGGCGCCGCGGTTCACGCAGGTGGCATTGGGCGAGGGCAGGTTCCAGCTTGTCGTATCCACCGGCACCAGTTCCACCATCAGCGCGTTCTGGCAATCCGAGATCCCCAGCGCCAGGCTGCAGATATTGGTGCGCAGCGTGTCGGCGGTGGGGTTGACGAAGTGGCCCAGCCGCAGGTCGCGCACCGTGATGTCCAGCGCGCGGTCCAGCATCGTGTAGCGCACCATCAGCCAGCCGGCCTCGAAGGACTGGAAGAAGATCATCATGATGACCGGGAAGACCACGACGAATTCGACCGTGGCGTTGCCGGCGTCGGACTTCCGTCCATGCAGGAAGTCCGAGACGCGGGTGAGAAGGCGGGTCATTGCGTCAGCCTCAGATGCACGATGCTGGACGCGATCAGCGAAAAGACGTTGCTGATCTCGGTGCCTTCGGCGTCGAAGTAGAACGACGGCTTGCTGGCGCAATCCTGCAGGGTCGCGGCGCCGTGCGCGGTGGTCTGGAACCCGATGGCATAGACCAGCACCCCGTTCGCCTTGGCGGCGGAACAGATGTTGTGCATGTAGTCGTCCATCGTGGTCGAGGACACGGGGTTGACGATCTTGTAGTACCAGGTGCCCGTCGCCCCGCTGCCATAGACGGTGCCGATCACGTTGTTGGTGAAATACTGCACCGGCCATTTCGCCCAGATCTGGGCCCAGTCCCACTGCGTCGCGGTGGTCGCCGCCGCGCTGTCGGTCACCGTGTAGTTGCTGCATGACCCGCTGCAGGGCTGCGAACTGGCGCCCTTGAAGTAGTTCGAGGCATGCCACTTGCCGTCATATTTCCAGAAGTAGGGCGTGCTGCCCATGCTGCTGTCGTAGAACGACCAGTAGGACGAGGTACCGGTGGTGAAGTAGCCCGAGTTGCCCGAATAGTAGCCCGGGTTCAGTTGCAGGCGCGTGGTGTTTTCGCCGTCCGACATCACGATCAGCACCTTCATGAAGGTGTGGTCGCTGTAGGCGGCGGGGCGGCCTGCGTAGCTTGCGTCCAGCACGCCGTTCTTGATCATCCCGTTGACGACAGGCTGGAACGCGGGGTCAAGCGTGGCCGCCGCCCATTTCACGCCCGTGTCGATCGAGGTGTTGCCGCTGGCCTTCAGCGCGTTGATCGTGTTGTGCAGCGCCGTCTTGTCGGCCGAGAAGGCGATGGCGTTGCGGTAGGACGACGAGTTGCACTCGGGGTACATGGTCGTGCCCCAGTCCCAGCCGTCGAAGTTGCCCGACCGTTGCAGCAGCATCGAGGTGGTGATCGCCGTCGTGTTGAAATCGGCCGCCTGGAAGTCGATGCACTTGGCCACCGTGTTCTCGTTCGAGACGTTCAGGTAGCTCATCAGGTTGCCGATGTTCAGGTGCGAGTCATAGGGCAGGATCGACATGGTCAGCGCGCCCGGCTGCACCTGGCTGAACATCTGGTCAACGAACTGGTTGGCCGCGGTGATCAGCGCCGCGATCTTGGTGGTATAGGTGTAGACGGTCTGGCAGCTCTGGTAGCTGACGCCCCGTCTCTTCTTCGTCGTGCACTGTTCGTACGACCCCGACACCGCCTGCTGCGTCATCGACCCCGAGTTGTCGAGCGCCATCGCAATCTCGACGTTGCCGATGCTCTGCTCGGCGGTGGAAACGCCGGTGGTGTTCAGCGTGTCGATGCCGCTGGTCCGCATGAAATAGGTGGGCAGCGTCGCGGCGGTGGTCGCGGTGACGTTCTTCAGGTTCGTCCCCTGCGTCACGGTGACCGACTGAAGATAGTCCGTCATCCCCGCCTTGGCGAAGTAGTCGCGCACCACCGTCTCGGGGTCCTGCGCCTGGTTCAGGTTGGCGGCGGCCAGCACGGCCTCGTCATTGGTGTTCTGGATGGCGACGCGCATCCGTTCATACCGCATCAGGTCCACCGCCATGCCCGACATCATGATGATCATCAGGATCATCATCATCGCGAAGAATGTCATGGTGCCGGAGTCATCCGAGGCAAACCGCGAAAGGGCGCGCGCAGCCTTTCGGCGCGGCGCTGCCGCTAACGTGAAGGTATCATGCTGTCGCGTCATCGTGGCGTGTCCCGTCGCTTGCGCAGCTTCACTCGTGCGTCCACTGCCGGTCTCCGGCGTCGAATACGCGGAAATCCGGCATCGTTCCTTCTACACTTCCCCCTGCGGCCTAATTATGACCTTGTTAACAAGCATTTGCCGCATTTCGGACTGGCGTGGAAACATTGCCCCGCGCACCGTCTGCTTTGTCTCTGGCCTTGCGACGATGCTGGCTGTCGCAGCCCGGGCCGATGAAGGCGATGGTTGTCGAAACCGGTTGCAAGTGCCCGTGCAGGCATTCGATTCGGGTCGCATCACGGCCCCGTTACTCAATCCCCGGGTGAATCGTGGCGGAATGGGGGCATGTTGCGGCCACGGCTGTGGCGCTTTGGGCAAGACCCGGCGCGTCCCTTGCCAAGCGACCCCGCCCCCCGCATAAGGCGGCGCCCGATTCTGCCTGCCGAGGCCGCCCGTGACCGCCCGATCCGCCCTGCTGACCGTCGATGCGCTGATTGCGGCGGGGCTTGCGCCTGCGGATCAGGCCGCCGACCTCGACCGGGTGGCCGAGGCGTTCCGCATCCGCCTGTCGCCCGCCATGCAGGCGGCCATCGGCGACGCCCGCGATGCCGACGATCCGGTGGCGCGGCAGTTCGTGCCCCGGCCCGAGGAACTGACGATCCGCCCCGAGGAACTGGCCGACCCGATCGGCGACCACAGCTTCAGCCCCGTGCCGGGTCTGACCCACCGCTACCCGGATCGCGTGATCTTGCACGCGACCCAGACCTGCGAGGTCTACTGCCGCTTCTGCTTCCGCCGCGAGGCGGTGGGCGAGGATGGCACGCTGCCCGACGCGCAGATGGAGGCCGCGCTGGCCTATGTCGCCGCGACCCCCGCGATCCGCGAGGTGATCCTGACCGGGGGCGACCCGCTGGTGCTGTCGGCGCGGCGTCTGGGGCAGATCATGGCGCGGCTTGCCGCCATCGACCACGTCGATTGCGTGCGCCTGCACAGCCGCGTGCCGGTGGTGGCGCCGCAGCGCATCACGCCCGCGCTGCTGGCCGCGCTGGGCCAGCACCCCGCCACCTGGGTGGTGGTGCACACCAACCACGCCAACGAACTGACCGCGCCTGCGCGCGCGGCACTTGCGCGGCTGGTGGGGGCGGGCATCCCGCTTCTGTCGCAATCGGTGCTGCTGCGGGGCGTGAACGACACGCCCGAGGCGCTCGAGGCGCTGTTCCGCGCGCTGCTGCGCAACCGGGTGAAGCCCTATTACCTGCACCATTGCGACCTTGCGCGCGGCACCTCGCATTTCCGCACCACGCTGGCCGAGGGGCAGGCGCTGATGGCGGCGCTGCGCGGGCGGCTGTCGGGCACCTGCCTGCCGACCTACGTGCTCGACATCCCCGGCGGGCATGGCAAGGTGCCGGTCGGCCCCGCCTATGTGGCCGAAACCGCCACCTCTGGCCGCTACCGGGTGACCGACTGGCAGGGCCGGACGCACGATTACGCCGATCCCGGCGCCTGAACGGCGGGATTTTGTGCGTCCTGCGCGCAGGGCCTTGCGAAAACGACCAAATCTGTCGCCTGCTGGCGAGGCGATCCGCGCCCGGCCCTTGTAAATCGGCGCCAATGCCGGTTCAGTCGGGCCGGAGCGGGAAGGAGCGTCGGCATGCGCTATTCGGGCCTGAAGGTCATCACCGAGGGGCTGTTCGGCAACAAGGGCTGGGGGCCCGCCTGGCGGTCGCCCGAGCCGAAGGCGGAATACGACGCGATCATCATCGGCGGCGGCGGCCACGGGCTTTCGACGGCCTACTACCTGGCGAAGAACCACGGCCTGACCAATATCGCGGTGCTGGAAAAGGGCTACCTGGGCGGCGGCAACATCGGGCGCAACACCACCATCGTGCGGGCGAACTACTTCCTGCCGGGCAACTCGGAATTCTACAGCCATTCGCTCAAGCTCTGGGAAGGGCTGGAAGGCGAGCTGAACTACAACGTGATGCATTCCCAGCGCGGGCTGATCAACCTGTTCCATTCCGACGGCCAGCGCGACGCCTTCGCGCGGCGCGGCAACATGATGATCTCGCAAGGCGATGACGCGATCCTGCTGGATCGCGACGGGGTGCGCGAACATCTGCCCTACCTCGATTTCGACCAGACCCGGTTCCCGATCTACGGCGGGCTTCTGCACCCGCGCGGCGGCACCGCGCGCCACGATGCGGTGGCCTGGGGCTTTGCCCGCGGCGCCGACCGGCGCGGGGTCGACCTGATCCAGAACTGCGAGGTGACGGGCATCGACATCGAGAACGGCCGCGTGCGCGGGGTGCAGACCACGCGCGGCGCGATCCGGGCGAAGAAGGTCGGCATCATCGTCGCGGGCCGCTCGGGGCAGGTGGCGGCGATGGCGGGCATGCGCCTGCCGGTCGAAAGCCACATCCTGCAGGCCTTCGTGACCGAGGGGCTGAAGCCCGTGATCCACCATGTCATCAGCTTCGGCATGGGCCATTTCTACATCAGCCAGTCCGACAAGGGCGGGCTGGTCTTTGGCGGCGATCTGGATTTCTACGCCTCCTACGCCGCGCGGGGGAACCTGCCGATGGTGGAACATGTGATGGAAGCGGGCATGACGCTGATGCCGATGATCGGCCGCGCCAAGGTGCTGCGCAGCTGGGGCGGCATCATGGACATGACGCCCGACGGCAGCCCGATCATCGACAAGACCCATATCGACGGGCTCTTCATCGACTGCGGCTGGAACTACGGCGGCTTCAAGGCCGTTCCCGCCTCGGGCTGGTGCATGGCCCATCTGATGGCCACCGGCGAAAGTCACGCCGTCGCCCGCCGCTTCCGGCTTGACCGTTTCGCCACCGGGCACCTTCTGGACGAAGAAGGCACCGGCAGCCAGCACAACCTGCACTGAGAGGCCCAGATGCGCATCACCTGCCCCCTCTGCGGAGAGCGCGACCGGCGCGAGTTCTATTACTACGGCGCCGACGATTATCTGCGCCGCCCCGGCGAGGGCGCGGCCCCCGCCGCCTGGGACGCCTACCTGCACCTGCGCGACAACCCCGCGGGCGTCACCCGCGACCTGTGGTATCACGACATGGGCTGTGCCGCCTGGCTGGTGGTCGAACGCAACACCGTCACACATGAGGTGCTGTCCGTCCGGCTGGCCTCCGAGGCCGAGGAGGGCGCGGCATGAGGATCGACGGCAAGGGCCTGATCGACCGGACCCGGCGGCTGAGCTTCCGCTTCGACGGCACGACCTATTCCGGCTTCGCGGGCGATACGCTGGCCTCGGCGCTGCTGGCCAATGGCGTGCGCGTCCTGGGCCGCAGCTTCAAGTATCACCGCCCGCGCGGCATCCTGACCGCGGGGTCCGAAGAGCCCGGCGCGCTGGTCGAGGTGCTGGAGGGCGCGCAGCAGACCCCCAACGTCCGCGCCACCGTGCAGGAGCTTTACGACGGGCTGGCCGCCCAAAGCCAGAACCGCTGGCCCTCGCTGAAATACGATGTGCTGGCGGTGAACGACCTGCTGGCGCCCTTCCTGGGCGCGGGTTTCTACTACAAGACCTTCATGTGGCCGCGCGCGTTCTGGGAAAGGCTCTACGAACCCGCGATCCGCCGCGCGGCGGGGCTGGGTCGCCTGTCGGGCAAGCATGACGAGGCGGTCTACGAAAAGGCCTTTGCCTTCTGCGACCTGCTGGTGATCGGCTCGGGGCCTGCGGGCCTCATGGCCGCGCTGACCGCGGCGCGGGCCGGGGCCGACGTGATCCTGGCCGAGGAGGACAGCCGGATGGGCGGCCGCCTGCTGGCCGACACGGGCGAGATCGGCGGCATGCCGGGGGCCGACTGGGCCGCGGGCGTGCTGGCCGAACTGGCCGCGCTGCCCAACGTGCGGCTGATGACCCGCACCACCGTGACCGGCGCCTATGACCACGGCACCTACGGCGCGCTGGAACGCACCGGGCTGCACCTGGCCAACCCGGGCGATCTGCCGCGCGAATGTTTCTGGCGGATCGTGGCGAAGCAGGCGATCCTTGCCGCGGGCGCGCTGGAACGCCCGATCGCCTTCCCCGACAACGACCGCCCCGGGGTGATGACCGCCTCGGCGGTGCGCGCCTACCTGAACCGCTGGGGCGTGGCGCCGGGCCGCAAGGTCGCGATCTTCGCCAACAACGACAGCGCGCGCGCCACCGCCGATGCGCTGGCCGCCGCCGGCGTGACGGTGGCCGCCCTGATCGACAGCCGCGCCGATGTCTCGGTCGAGGGGCCCTATCCGGTCTACCGCGCGGCGCAGGTGGTGGGCACCCACGGGCGCCACGGGCTCGACTGGATCGCAGTGCGCGACCACAACGGCGAACGCCGGGTCGAGGCCGACTGCCTCGCCGTCTCGGGCGGCTGGAACCCCACGCTGCACCTGACCTGCCACATGAACGGCCGCCCCGTCTGGGCGCCCGGCATCGCGGCCTTCGTGCCCGCGCCCGGCGCGGTGCCGGGCCTGACCCCCTGCGGCGCGGCGGCGGGCGTCTTTTCCACCGCGGGCTGTCTGGCCGATGGCGCCCGCGCGGCGGGCGTGGCGCTGGCGGCGCTGGGCCACGCGGCCCCGGCCACCCCCGAGGTGCCGCGGGCCGAGGATGGCGCCTATGCCATCGCCCCGCTCTGGGTCGTCGAGGGCAAGGGCCGCGCCTGGCTCGATTTCGCCAATGACGTGACGGTGAAGGACGTGCGGCTGGCCGCGCAGGAAAACTTTGCCGGCGTCGAGCACATGAAGCGCTACACGACGCAGGGCATGGCGCCGGATCAGGGCAAGAACTCCAACATCGGCGCGCTGGCCGTGCTGGCCGACGCGACCGGCCGCGGCATTCCCGACACCGGCACCACCACCTACCGCCCGCCCTATGTGCCGGTCTCGATCGCGGCCATGGGCGCGGGCGGCCGGGCCGAAGGCTTTGCCCCCCAGCGCTTCACCACCAGCCACGACGCCAGCGTCGCCCGCGGCGCGCCGATGATCGAGGCGGGGCTGTGGTACCGGCCCAGCTACTTTCCCCGCCCGGGCGAGACGACCTGGCGCGAGGCCTGCGACCGCGAGGTGGCCTGGGTGCGCGAACGGGTGGGCGTCTGCGATGTCTCGACGCTGGGCAAGATCGACATCCAGGGCCGCGATGCCGCGCGGTTCCTTGACCTCGTCTATACCAACACATTCTCCACGCTGAAGCCCGGGCGGGTGCGCTACGGCCTGATGCTGCGCGAAGACGGGCTGGTGATGGATGACGGCACCACCGCCTGTCTTGCGGAAAACCACTACCTGATGACCACCACCACCGCCGGGGCGGGGCAGGTGATGCGGCATCTCGATTTCGTCCACCAGGCGCTGCGGCCCGGCTGGGATGTGCACATGATCTCGGTCACCGAGCAATGGGCACAGTTCGCGGTGGCGGGTCCGCGGGCGCGCGATCTGCTGAACTCGGTGCTGGACCAGCGCCTGAACCCCGGCGAATGGCCCTTCATGACCTGCGGGGCGGTCACGCTGAACGGGGTGGGCGCGCGGCTCTTCCGCATCTCGTTCTCGGGCGAACACGCCTACGAACTCGCGGTGCCCGCCCGCTACGGCGCGGCACTCTTCCGCGACCTTGTCGCGCGGGCCGAGACGATGGGCGGCGGCGCCTACGGGATGGAGGCGCTGAACGTCCTCAGGATCGAGAAGGGGCTCATCACCCATGCCGAGATCCACGGCCGCACCACCGCCTTCGACATCGGCCTGGACAAGATGGTCAGCGGCAGGAAGGACTGCATCGGCAAGGCCGCGGCCCAGCGCCCCGGCCTGCTGGGCCCCGAACGCGAACAGCTTGTGGGCCTGCGCCCGCTCGACCACGAACGCGCGATCTTCGCGGGCGCCCATCTCTACCGCCAGGGCGAGGCCGCCCGGCGCGAGAACGACCAGGGCTATGTCACCTCGGTCTGCTGGTCGCCCACGATGCACAGCTACCTGGGCCTCGGCTTTCTCAGGAACGGCCGCGCCCGCCACGGCGAGGTGGTCAAGCTGGCCGACATGCTGCGCAAGACCGAGGTGCTCTGCGAGGTCTGCGACCCTGTGTTCTTCGACCCGGAAGGAGCGCGCGCCCGTGGCTGAACTGCTTGCAACCCCCGCCACCGACGGGCTGCTGCCGATCACATATGGCCCCTTCGGCCTGACCGATGCCGCCCCCGCCCGCATCACCTCGGTCGCGCCGCTCGCAGGCCAGACGCGGGCCTTCAAGGCCGCGCTGAAGGCGATGGGCCTGGGCTGGCCCGCGCCGAACCGCCAGATCCGCGCGCCCGGCGGCCGCATCGTCCGGACCGGCGCCGGGCAGGCCTTCCTGCTGGAGGCCGATCCCGCCCCGCTTGCGGGGCTTGGCGCGCTGACCGACCAGACCGACGCCTGGGCCACGCTGCGCCTGACCGGCCCCGCGCCGGACGAGGTGCTGGCCCGCCTGATCCCGGTCGACCTGCGCCCCGGTGCCTTCGGCGAGGATGCGGCGCTGCGGACTGCCCTTGGCCACATGATGTCGGTGGTCCTCCGCGCGGGCGACGGGATCGAGATCATGGTGTTCCGCTCGATGGCGCGCACCGCGGTGCACGAGATCGCCGCCGCCATGTCCGCCGTCGCCGCCCGCCGGGGCTGATCCGGCGCCTCCCCATTTTCTGTCCCCAAATATCCTCGGGGGGTGTGGGGGGCAGACAGCCCCCCACCCGCCGCCGCCTGCGCGGGCGCACTGGACACCGGCCCCCCGCGCGCCAATATGGAGGGCATGAGTCTCCCGAACGGTTTTCTCGACGAACTGCGCGCCCGCGTGTCGCTCTCCCACGTCGTGGGGCGGAAGGTCGTGTGGGACATGCGCAAGTCGAACCAGGCCAAGGGCGACTTCTGGGCGCCGTGCCCGTTCCACCAGGAAAAATCCGCAAGCTTCCACGTCGACGACCGCAAGGGGTTCTACTACTGCTTCGGCTGCCACGCGAAGGGCGACGCGCTCACCTTCCTGCGCGAATCCGAAAACCTCTCGTTCATGGAAGCGGTCGAGCTTCTGGCGCGCGAAGCCGGGATGCCGATGCCCGCCCGCGACCCCGCCGCCGCGCAGAAGGCCGACCGTCGCAGCCAGTTGGCCGAGGTGATGGAACAGGCGGTGAAGTTCTACCGGATGCAGCTTTCCACCTCGGGCGGGGCGGGCGCGCGCGCCTATCTGGCCAAACGGATGCTGCCCGAGGCCTCGCAGGCCCGCTTCGAGATCGGCTACGCCCCCGACGGGCGCCACGCGCTCTGGCAGCACCTGCGCGGCAAGGGGATCGCGCCCGATCTGATCGTGGATGCAGGGCTGGCCGCCCGGCCCGAGGGCGGCGGCGAGCCCTATGACCGCTTCCGCGGCCGGATCATCTTTCCGATCCGCGACGCGCGCGGGCGTGCGATCAGCCTGGGTGGCCGGGCAATGGACCCGAACGCCCGGGCCAAGTACCTCAACGGGCCGGAAACCGACCTGTTCGACAAGGGCCGCAGCCTTTACAACCACGGCCCCGCGCGGGATGCGGCGGCCAGGGGCAAGCCGCTGATCGTGGCCGAAGGCTACATGGACGTGATCGCCCTGGTCGAAGGCGGGTTCGAGGCGGCGGTGGCGCCGCTTGGCACCGCCGTCACCGAAGAACAGCTGCGCATGATGTGGCGCATCCACCCCGAGCCCGTCATCGCGCTTGACGGCGATGCGGCGGGCCTGCGCGCGGCCATGCGGGTGATCGACCTTGCCCTTCCGCTGCTCGAGGCGGGGCAGGGCCTGCGCTTTGCGGTGCTGGAAGGCGGCAAGGACCCCGACGAGATCATCCGCGGCCCGGGCCCCGCGGTCTTGCAGAAGGCGCTCAACGCCGCGCTGCCGATGGTGGCGCTGCTCTGGCGGCGCGAGACCGAAGGCAAGGTCTTCGACAGCCCCGAACGCAAGGCCGCGCTGGACAAGACGCTGCGCGCGGCGCTGATGCGGATCAAGGATGCCTCGATCCGGGCGCATTACGGCGAAGAGGTGAAGCGGCTGCGCTGGGAGCTGTTCGGCACCCGCAGGCCCGCCCCCGGCACCCCGGGCCGCCGCTTCGGCGCGCCGCCGCCGCCGATGATGCCGCTGCCCACCACCCGCGGTTCGCTGTTCGCGCTTGACGATGGCGCGGGCGAGCGGCTGCGCGAGGCGGTGATCCTGGCCACGCTGATCCTGCACCCCGGGCTGATCGCCCGCTTCGAAGGCGGCATCGAACGGCTGGACCTGCACGGCCCCGGCCACGCGCGCCTGCGCGACCTGATCCTGCGCCATGCCGATGCGCCTGATCTGCGCGAAAAAATCGCGGCCGATGCGGGGGCGGACCTTGACGCGCTCTTCGCGCTTTCCCACGTCCAGATCGCGCCCCCCGTGCGCAACGCGGGCGACCGCGAGATCGCGGAAACCTGCCTGGCCGAGGAACTGGCGAAACTGGAAGCCGCCCGTGGCGTGCAGCGCGAGGTGCGCGAGGCGGCCGAGGATCTGGAAGGGCTGGCGGACGAGGGTGTGACCTGGCGGCTGGGTCAGGCCGCCCAGGCCCGCAACCGCGCCGGGCGCATTGCGAAAGATGACGGAAATGATCTGGGCGAAGACCGCGCCGCGCTGTCGGCGCATCTGCAAAGCCTGATCGATGCCGAGATTTGGGTAAAGAAGAGGGGCTGAACGCTTTCCGGGCCTGTGATTCGCGCTATTGATTCGCTACACCGGCAGAACGATTCGTCCCGATGCGAGGAGCACTCATGGCTGTCAAAGACACCGACGACGTCAAGACCGAGGAGCAGGAGGCGGATACCTCGCTCGACATGAGCCAGGCTGCCGTCAAGCGGATGATCGCCGACGCCCGCGAGCGTGGCTACATCACCTACGACCAGCTCAATGCCGTCTTGCCGCCGGAACAGGTGTCCTCGGAACAGATCGAGGACGTGATGTCCATGCTGTCCGAGATGGGCATCAACATCATCGAGAACGAGGAAGCCGAGGAAGGCGACGCCGAGGGCGGCGCGCTGGTCGAGGTATCGACCTCGCGCGAGGTGGCGGTGGCCACCTCGACCAGCGAGACGCTGGACCGCACCGACGACCCGGTCCGGATGTACCTGCGCGAGATGGGCTCGGTCGAGCTGCTGAGCCGCGAGGGCGAGATTGCCATCGCCAAGCGGATCGAGGCCGGCCGCAACACGATGATCGCGGGGCTGTGCGAAAGCCCGCTGACCTTCCAGGCGATCACCATCTGGCGCGACGAACTGCTGAGCGAGGACATCCTTCTGCGCGACGTCATCGACCTCGAGGCGACCTTCGGGCGCTCGGTCGACGAGGACGGCGAGATGGAAGGGGCGGCGCTGGACGATGTGGACATGCCAGCATCCGCCCCCGCGCGGCGGCGCGGCAGCGACGAGCCGGAGCTTGACGCCGACGGCAACCCGCTGATGCGGGCAGAGGACGACGAGGAAGACGACGAACAGTCGAACATGTCGCTGGCGGCGATGGAAAGCGCGCTGAAGCCGCGCGTGCTGGAAACGCTGGAACTGATCGCGCGCGACTACGGCAAGCTGGCCGAGATGCAGGACCTGCGCATGTCGGCCACGCTGAACGAGGACGGCAGCTTCACCAAGGAGGCCGAGGCGGCCTACCAGAAGCTGCGCGGCGAGATCGTGCAGCTTGTGAATTCCATGCATCTGCACAACAACCGCATCGAGGCGCTGATCGACCAGCTCTACGGGATCAACCGCAAGATCATGTCGATCGACTCGGCGCTGGTGAAGCTGGCCGATCAGGCGCGCATCAACCGGCGCGAATTCATCGACGAATATCGCGGCTACGAGCTTGACCCCGCCTGGATGGACCGGATGGCCGAGAAATCCGGCCGCGGCTGGCAGACGCTGATCGAGAAGAGCCGCGACAAGGTGGAAGACCTGCGCAACGACATGGCGCAGGTGGGCCAGTATGTCGGCGTCGACATCACCGAATTCCGCCGCATCGTGAACCAGGTGCAGAAAGGCGAGAAGGAGGCCCGCCAGGCCAAGAAGGAAATGGTCGAGGCGAACCTGCGCCTGGTGATTTCCATCGCCAAGAAATACACCAACCGCGGGCTGCAATTCCTTGATCTCATTCAGGAAGGCAATATCGGCCTGATGAAGGCGGTCGACAAGTTCGAGTACCGCCGGGGCTACAAGTTCTCGACCTATGCGACCTGGTGGATCCGGCAGGCGATCACGCGGTCCATTGCCGACCAGGCCCGCACGATCCGCATCCCCGTGCACATGATCGAGACGATCAACAAGCTGGTGCGCACGGGCCGCCAGATGCTGCACGAGATCGGCCGCGAGCCCACGCCCGAGGAACTGGCCGAAAAGCTTCAGATGCCGCTGGAAAAGGTTCGCAAGGTGATGAAGATCGCCAAGGAACCGATTTCGCTGGAAACCCCCATCGGCGACGAGGAGGACAGCCAGCTTGGCGATTTCATCGAGGACAAGAACGCCGTCCTGCCCCTCGACAGCGCCATTCAGGAGAACCTGAAGGAAACCACGACCCGCGTGCTGGCCTCGCTGACGCCCCGCGAAGAGCGGGTGCTGCGCATGCGCTTCGGGATCGGGATGAACACCGACCACACGCTG
>JAJZVD010000003.1 GCA_021845805.1 Pseudomonadota bacterium
CCCCCGATTTTCCTGTATCCGCGCGCCATCTGCGACGTGAGGCCCCCACCCCCGGGCACATGCGAAGGATAGGGGGCGGCGGCAATGGGGCCGCCAGAGGAGAGGGGCCGGAGGGCCGGACCCCCCAGAGGAAACGACAGATGTTCACTCTTGCAAGAAAATCGATCCAGTGGGGCGGCGAGACGCTGATGCTGGAAACGGGCAAGGTCGCCCGTCAGGCGGATGGATCGGTGATCGCCACGTTGGGCGAAACCTCGGTGATGGCCAACGTCACCTTCGCCAAGACCGCGAAAGCCGGGCAGGATTTCTTCCCGCTGACGGTGCACTACCAGGAAAAATACTACGCCGCGGGCAAGATCCCGGGCGGCTTCTTCAAGCGCGAGGCGCGCCCTTCGGAGAAGGAAACGCTGGTTTCCCGCCTGATCGACCGCCCCTGCCGCCCGCTGTTCGTCGAGGGTTTCCGCAACGAAGTGCTGGTGATGGCCACCGTGCTGAGCTGCGACCTTGTGAACGATCCCGACATCGTGGCGATGATCGCGGCCTCGGCCGCGCTGACGATTTCGGGCGTGCCCTTCATGGGCCCGATCGGCGCCGCGCGCGTGGGTTTCAAGAACGGCGAATACGTCCTGAACCCGGCGATGGACGAAATGTCCAACCTGCGGGCCAACCCCGAGCAGCGCCTTGACCTGGTGGTTGCCGGGACCAAGGACGCCGTGATGATGGTGGAATCGGAAGCCTACGAGCTGACCGAGGCCGAGATGCTGGGCGCCGTGAAGTTCGGCCATGCCCAGATGCAGCCGGTGATCGACCTCATCATCGCGCTGGCCGAGGACGCCGCCAAGGAACCGTTCGACTTCGCGCCGCCGGATTACGCGGCGCTTTACGGCCGGGTGAAGGCCGCGGGCGAGGCGCAGATGCGCGCCGCCTTCGCGATCCGCGACAAGCAGGAGCGCACCAACGCGATTTCGGCCGCGGCCGATGCCATCGTGGCGGCGCTGTCGGACGAGGACAAGGCCGACGCCAACCTGGGCGCCGCGATCAAGAAGCTGGAATCGAGCATCCTGCGCGGCGACATCATCACCGGCGGGGCGCGCATCGACGGGCGCGACAACAAGACCGTGCGCCCGATCGTGTCGGAAACCGGCATCCTGCCGCGCACCCACGGCTCGGCGCTGTTCACCCGCGGCGAGACGCAGGCGCTGGTCGTGACCACGCTGGGCACCGGCGAGGACGAACAGATCATCGACGCGCTGAACGGCAACTTCCGCTCGCCGTTCCTGCTGCACTACAACTTCCCGCCCTATTCGGTCGGCGAAGTGGGCCGCGTGGGTTCGCCCGGCCGTCGCGAGATCGGCCACGGCAAGCTGGCCTGGCGCGCGCTGCAGGCGGTGCTGCCCGCGCCGACCGACTTCCCCTATACCATCCGCGTGGTGTCCGAGATCACCGAGTCGAACGGCTCGTCGTCCATGGCCACCGTCTGCGGCTCGTCGCTGTCGATGATGGATGCGGGCGTGCCGCTGAAGGCGCCGGTGGCGGGCGTGGCCATGGGCCTGATCCTCGAAGAGGATGGCCGCTGGGCCGTGCTGACCGACATCCTGGGCGACGAGGATCACCTCGGCGACATGGACTTCAAGGTGGCGGGCACCGCGAACGGCATCACCTCGCTGCAGATGGACATCAAGGTCGCGGGCATCACCCCGGCGATCATGGAACAGGCCCTGGCGCAAGCCAAGGACGGCCGGATGCACATCCTGGGCGAAATGTCGAAGGCGCTGACCACGGCCAACGCGTTCAGCGAATACGCCCCCAAGATCGAGACCATGCAGATCCCGACCGACAAGATCCGCGAAGTGATCGGCTCGGGCGGGAAGGTGATCCGCGAGATCGTGGAAACCTCGGGCGCCAAGGTCGACATCAACGACGACGGCACGATCAAGATCGCCTCGAACGACGCGGCGGCGATCAAGCGCGCCTATGACATGATCTATTCGATCGTGGCAGAACCGGAAGAAGGCCGCATCTACACCGGCAAGGTGGTGAAGCTGGTCGACTTCGGCGCCTTCGTGAACTTCTTCGGCAAGCGCGACGGGCTGGTGCATGTGTCCCAGATCGCCAGCAAGCGCCTGAACCACCCGAACGAGATCCTGAAGGAAGGCCAGGAAGTGAAGGTCAAGCTTCTGGGCTTCGACGAGCGCGGCAAGGTCCGGCTTGGCATGAAGATGGTCGACCAGGAAACCGGCGCCGAGATCGTCGAGAAGAAGAAGGACGACGAGGCCGAGGCGTAAGCCTCTCCTCGCTCGCCCATCCTGCTCCGGGCGCCCAGCCCGGAGCGCATCAGGTTGAACGCCCCATGCTTCAGGCCCTGCTCCGTCGGCTGCTTCCCGGTCTGCATAGCAAATGCAGCAACCATGTGCCCAACAAAATCCGACGCCAAACATGATACCGCGCTGGAAACTGGTTCGAGAACTAAAACGCCTTAAAATGCAATTCAGCCAATGGTACTGGTTTGCTTTTGGACCACTACTACGGCACCTCTACGATTTGAACCGCACGAAGACGCTTAAGGTGTCCAAGGGCAGGATAGAGCTCCGCCGAGACGCTGCAATTGTCCTGATTTATCAACCCACGGGCCTCCTTGACTCTCTTTTTCTGGAACTTGACCATCTTACTGCAAATGGGTTTAGCCCAATTGTTGTCTCAAACGCAAGATTGTCAGACGCTGACCTGCAACGGGCCATTAGCCACGCCTCCGTAATAATTCAGCGACCCAACTACGGGTATGACTTTGGGGGGTATAGGGATGGAATACTTTACCTCAAGGAAACTGGTATTAAACTGGAAAATCTCATCGTCAAGAATGACAGTATTTGGTTTCCATTGACGCCTGACTGTTCGCTCCTGAAAGATGCGCGCGCCTCAAAAGCTGACATCTACGGAATATTTTACAATCGAATAGAAAAGCAAGAACATCGGTCGCATATTCAATCATACTTCTACAGATTTGGTCCAGGGCTAACGCAAAGCCCAACATTTCTACAGTACTGGAAGACCATTACACTCACAAACAACAAGTATATGGTTATTCGTCAGAACGAAATAAAACTAACCCATTGGTTCAAGAAGAGGGGGTATACCATAGATTACCTGCATGACCTAAAGGATATGCAGGCAGCAATGGCCTCACTGAGTGACAATGATTTGCGCGTCGTGCTACAATATCAAGGCCTCGTCGACACCCGTCACGCCACAGCCCTCTCACATCTCCTAAGCATGCCTGCCGATGATGAGTGGAGAAAAGCAGCCGACAAGCTGATCTCAGAAAGGGGCATTGGAAAATACTACCTGATTTCCCATCCGCTTATCCTTTTTGGAAAAATGAGCTCGCCATTCCTCAAGAAGGATCGGCAACCTATGTATAGATATCAGCGGCGCGAGATCATGGAGCTTGGGCTCGATGAGAGGATTCAAGAACCAATTCGAACTGAAATTCGCGAGTGGGACGCCTAGCGGCAATAAAGGGCTCCATAATAGCAGGGACGATCAGCGGCATATTGAATTTTTTTATAAAATTTGTAAGATGTGAAATCGATTGAACAGACGGGGGCGAGAGTGATGAGCCAGAGGCGGAAACTACTTCAGTCACAAGAGAAGCTGCTGAATCTCGCCCGGAGCGACCCAAGCGCGCTATATACTAAGGAGTACTATGATAGTGGCCTCACTGTCTCTGGCTACACTGTATACGGTCGTTTCGAGCCTTGGCTGTCGTTCTTCGGCAAGATCGCCGAAAAGGTCGTTAAGAAGTATCGACCAAAGACAGCCGTAGACATCGGCTGTGCCTTCGGCTTACTGACCGAAGCTTTAGTCGACCGCGGAGTCGATGCCGTAGGTTTCGACATTTCCGAGTTTGCCATAACCCAAGCTCGTGAAGATATGCGGGATCGGCTGAAGGTGCACCCAATCACAGAGCCAATACCACTCTGCGATGGCAAGAGATATGATCTGGCAATCTGCATTGAAGTTCTTGAGCATTTACCGCCGGAGCACACTGAACTCGCTGTAAAGAACCTATGTGCATGTGCTGACAGGATCATTTTTTCATCTACGCCTGATGATTTTGACGAGCCTACTCATTTCAATGTGCGCACTACTGAGGAATGGCTCAATCTGTTCGCACAGCAAGGATTTCTTCCGCCACGGAAGAGCGCCGCAACCTACATTTCAGCGAACGCTCGGGTCGTCGAGCGTGCGGCAGAAAGGCGCCCGTTCTGGCTAAGTCTTCTCTCGCGCTGAGTTTCTTGTTCAACCCCCTACGCGGCGGGGAAATCGGCTGCTATCTCAGCCATCTGGATTGCGCGCGCCGGTTTTTGACCACCGGGCAGCCCATCGGGCTGGTGATGGAAGACGACATCCGTCTGATGCCCGCGGCGGCGCAGGTGCTGCCGCAGATCGTGGACTGGCTGCGCGCCCAACCCGATGACTGGGATATGGTCAACCTTGGCCCCGCCAAGCACAAGATGTTCACGCCGGTGCATGACTTCGACGCCGGGGGGCAAAGCATCGCGATGACCCGTGCGCATTACTTCCCGATGTCGGCCACCGCGATCCTGTGGTCGCGGCGCGGGGCGCAGAGCTTCGTGGCCGGACATCGCCGGATCTTTGCGCCGCTTGACAACTACTACCGCCACTGGATGACGAAGACAGACCGCGGCCTTGCCGTCTGGCCCCCCATCGTGGCCGTCACGGGCGTGCTGAGCGACATCGCGCCGCTGACCGCGGGCAACCGGTCCAGCGAGGGGCGGCATCCGCTTTACGGGCTGATCAAGCAGCGGCGGCTGCTGACCTACAAGGCGCTGGCCTGGCTGCACCGCGCGGCCTATCGCCGCCGCCGCTGACGCCCCGGGGGGCCGCGCCCCCCAGGGTCTTCAGGCGCCTTACTTCCCCGCCTTCGCGAACCGCAGGTAGGGCAGCTTCACGTCGATCTCGCCGAACTTGGCGCGGGCCTGCTCGTCGTTGAGGCTCAGCGCCACGATCACGTCCTGGCCCGGCACCCAGTTGGCGGGGGTGGCGACCGGCACGCCGTCGGTGGCGCGCACGGCGTCGAGCGCGCGCAGCACCTCGGCAAAGTTGCGGCCCACGCTCATCGGGTAGGTCATCGTCAGCCGCACCTTCTTGTCGGGCCCGATGATGAAGACGGTGCGCACGGTCGCCGAATGGGCGGGGGTGCGGCCGTCGGGCAGGTAGGCGTCGGCGGGCAGCATGTCGTAAAGCTTCGCCACGGTCAGCGAGGTGTCGTCGATGATCGGGAAGTTGGCGGGGGCGCCCGCGAAGGCCTCGATGTCGCGCTTCCACTTCATGTGGTCATCCACGCTGTCGACCGAGATGCCCATGACCTTGGTGTTGCGGGCCTCGAATTCCCCGGCAAGCTGGGCCACGGCGCCGAACTCGGTCGTGCAGACCGGGGTGAAATCCTTGGGGTGGCTGAACAGGATCGCGTAGCCGTCCCCGATCCAGTCATGCAGGGTGATGGTCCCGTTGGTCGAATTGGCGGTGAAGTTCGGAGCGATGTCGTTGATGCGGAGTCCCATGCGTTTTCCTCGGATCGCGGTTTCTGCCATGCGGCAGAGATAGTGCCTCGTCCGGCCGAATGCGACCCCCGATGTCGGCCCGGCGCCTTGCCGACACAGGGCGGGGGTGACATGGTGCGCCCGACCGATGGAGGGAAAAATGATCAAGAAGCACGACTTCTTCATTGACGGGCGCTGGGTGGCGCCGCTTCAGCCGCATGATTTCCCGGTGATCGACCCCTCGACCGAGGACGTCTGCGCCTCGATCTCGCTGGGCTCCGCCGCCGATGCCGACCGCGCGGTCGCGGCCGCCAAGGCCGCCTTCGCGGGCTGGTCGGCGACGCCGCCCGCCGAACGGCTGGCGCTGGTGGAGCGGGTCCTTGCGATCTACGAGCGCCGCGCCGAAGAGATGAGCCAGGCCATCAGCCTGGAAATGGGTGCTCCGATCGACATGGCGCGCCGGTCGCAGACGCCCTCGGGGACCTGGCACATCACGAATTTCATCACCGCCTTCAAGCAGATGGAATTCATCCGCCCGCTCGGGCCACACGCCCCGAACGACCGCATCGCGCTGGAGCCCATCGGCGTCGCGGGGCTGATCACGCCGTGGAACTGGCCGATGAACCAGGTCTCGCTCAAGGTGATCCCGGCGATCCTGGCGGGCTGCACCATGGTGCTCAAGCCGTCGGAAATCTCGCCGCTGTCGTCGCTTCTCTTCGCCGAGATCATGGAAGAGGCAGGCACCCCCGCGGGCGTGTTCAACCTGGTGAACGGCGATGGCCCCGGCGTGGGCAACCGGTTGTCGTCCCACCCGGATGTCGACATGATCTCGTTCACCGGCTCGACCCGGGCGGGCATAGCGATCACCAAGGCCGCGGCCGACACGCTGAAGCGGGTCTGTCTGGAACTGGGCGGCAAGGGCGCGAACCTGGTCTTTGCCGATGCCGATGCCGCGGCGGTGGAACGGGGGGTGAAGCACTGCTTCAACAACTCGGGTCAAAGCTGCAACGCGCCCACGCGGATGCTGGTTGAACGGTCGATCTATGATCAGGCGGTCGAGATCGCCCGCCAGGTGGCCGAGTCGACAAAGGTCGGACCGGCGCATGAGGCGGGCGGGCATATCGGGCCGGTCGTCAGCCAGATGCAGTACGACAAGATCCAGGGCCTGATCGAAAAGGGCATCGCCGAAGGCGCCCGGCTGGTGGCCGGCGGCCCGGGGCGGCCCGAACACCTGAACCGCGGCTATTTCGTGCGCCCCACCGTCTTTGCCGATGTGACGCCGGGCATGACCATCGAGCGCGAGGAAATCTTCGGCCCGGTCCTGTCGATGATCCCCTTCGACACCGAGGAAGAGGCGGTGCGGATCGCCAATGACACGCCCTATGGCCTGACCAACTATGTCCAAAGCCAGGATGGCGCGCGCCGCAACCGGCTGGCCCGCCGCCTGCGGTCGGGCATGGTCGAGATGAACGGCAAATCCCGCGCCGCGGGATCGCCCTTCGGCGGGGTCAAGGCCTCGGGCCGCGCGCGCGAGGGCGGCCATTGGGGGATCGAGGAGTTCCTCGAGGTCAAGGCGATCTCGGGCTGGGCGGCCGAATAGGGCGCCCGCCCCCGCGGGGGCCTACCGCTCCAGCACCTCGACGCTCAGGATCGTCGGCAGGTGGCGCGCGATCTCGTGCCAGCGCGCGCCGTCGTCGAAACTGGCAAAGACCGAGCCGGAGTTGGTGCCGAAGAAGACAGACGCGACCCTGCCGCCGCCGACCGCCATCGCCTGCCGCAGCACGGTGAAATAGCAGCCGTCCTGCGGCAGCCCGTCGCGCATCGCCTGCCAGCTTTCGCCACCGTCGCGCGACCGCCAGACCGCCGCGGCGGCGTCGGGCGGGAACCGGCCGGCCATGTCGCCGTTCAGCGGCAGCACCCAGACGGTCTGCGGATCAGCCGGGTGCACCGCGATGGGAAAGCCGAAATCCGACGGCAGGCCCGCGGTCGCGCTGTGCCAGCTGCGACCGCCATCGGGGCTGCGGAAGACGCCGTGGTGGTTCTGCTGATACATCAGGTCGCCGGGCGCGCGGGCGATGTTGTGGACACAATGGCCCACGTCATGCCCGCACTCGGCCCCCGGATGCGGCGGATGGTCAGATGTGTGGTTCGACAGCCGGTTGCGACGCTCCCAGGTGTCGCCGCCGTCCTCGGTGGCGAAGATGCCCGCGGCCGAGATGCCCACCCAGAGCTTCCGGGGCGCCGCGGGGTCGGCCAGGATGGTGTGCAGCACCAGCCCCGCGCCCCCCGGCTGCCAGTCGGGGCGCGAGGGATGTGCGCTCAGCCCCTCGACCGCCGCCCAGGTTTCCCCGCCGTCGTCGCTGGCATAAAGGGCTGCGGGCTTCGCCCCCGCCAGCAGCCGCCCCCCGGCCCGGCCCAGCGACCAGAGCGCATCGACCGCCCCGGTGAAGGGCGCGGGTGGATCGGGTTCGCGCTTCATGTAGGCGGCAACCCCGGGGTCATTGGCCAGCCATTCGTCCAGCTTGCCGTTCGCGAACTTGGCCAGATGCCAGTTGCCGCCCCCGTCGGTGGATCGCCAGACGCCCGCCCCCGTCCACTCGCCCCCGCCCGCGGCCCAGAGATGCCCGGTCGCCGGATCGCCGATCACATGGTTGATGGTCCAGCCGTCGCAGAACGGCCCGCGCGCGCGCCAGCGGTCGGCATCGTCGCCACCGTCGAGCAGAAAGGCGCCCTTCGTCGTCCCCAGAAGCACCGTCGTGGTCATCGCGTCCTCCTCCGCGTCCCGCGGGAAGGCTAGCACGGACCCGGCGGAAAAACGACATTGCCGCGGGCGGGCTGTCGCTGCCCGGCCACGCGCCGCTCGGGCGCGGCGCTAGCCTGCCGGGCAGGAGGACCGCCCATGACCGCCCATCCCCGCCTGATGTCGCCCCTGCGCCTGCGCGGCCAGACCCTGCGCAACCGGATCGTGTTCGGCGGCCACACCGCCAACATGGCCGATGACGGTCTGCCCGGCCCCCGCTTCGGCGGCTATCTGCTGGAACGCGCGCTGGGCGGCGCGGGCATGATCGTGGCCGAGCCGATGCCCATCCACCCCACCGCGGTGCTGACGCGCGGCAACTTCCGACCCGGCACGGACGCGGTGATCCCGCATTTCCGGGCGATCACCGAGCCGGTGAAGGACGCGGGGGCGGTGATCCTGCAACAGCTCTATTCCGTGGGCCAGCACGCCGATGCCGACCTGTCCTTCCGCCCCGGCTGGGGCCCCTCGGGGATGCCCAGCTATCACGACAGCGACGGCAGCCACGCGATGACCGAGGCCGAGATCCGGGAACTGATCGCCAGCCACACCGCTGCCGCCCGCCGCGCCCAGGCCGCGGGCTTTCAGGGGGTCGAGGTCTGGGCCGCCTATCACTCGCTGCTCGACCAGTTCTGGACGCCGTGGAGCAACCGGCGCGACGACCGCTGGGGTGGCAGCCTGGAAAACCGCACCCGCCTGTCGCGCACGATCATCGAGGACATCCGCCGTGCCTGCGGCGAGGATTTCATCGTGGGGCTGGCCATCTCTGTGTCCGAAACCGACCCGGTGACGCTGCGCGGCGAGGCGCTGGCCGAAATCGTGGCGCTGCACGATGCCACCGGACATATCGACTATGTGACCTGTGGCGCGGGCGGGTATCTGGATTTCGACCACCTGATCCCCACCTTCGTGCATGGCGAAAAGCTGACCGCACCCTTCACCAAGGTGCTGAAGGGGCTTCTGAAACACGCGAAGGTCACGTCCGAGGCGCATGTGCGCACCCCCGACAATGGCGAGGCGATCCTTGCCGCGGGCGAGGCCGATCTGGTCTCGATCGTGCGCGGCCAGATCGCCGATCCACATCTGGCGCGCAAGACCGCCGAGGGCCGGGCCGACGATGTGCGGGGCTGCATTTCCTGCAACCAGATGTGCTGGGGGCGGCGCTACCGCGACTACTGGATTTCCTGCCTGGTCAACCCCTCGGTCGGGCGTGAATTCGAATGGGGCGGCGACCGCTTCACCCGCGCGGCCCAGCCGAAGCGGGTGCTGGTGGTGGGCGCCGGGCCCGCCGGGCTGGAGGCCGCGCGGGTGGCGGCCGAACGCGGGCACCAGGTCGAAATCGTCGAGGCGCAAAGCCAGATCGGCGGGCAGTTCCGGCTGGCCGGGCAGCAGCCGCGGCGGGCGCAGATCCTCGATCTGATGGACTGGTACGAACGGCAGTTCACGACGCTTCAGGTGAAGCTGACGTTGAACACCTATCTCGAGGCCGACGAGGTGCGGGCCCGCGCGCCCGATGTGGTGATCCTTGCCACCGGCTCGTTGCCCGACGACGCCTTCACCCAGCGGTGGCAGCCGCAGTTCGACCGTCTGCCGGGGCTTGCGCATGGCCGTGTCTTTTCCCCCGAAGAGGTGATGCGGCGCGAGGCGCAGATCGGCGCCAGCGTCATCGTCTATGACGAGGGCAGCCACTGGCGCGGCAACGGCACCGCCTGGCATCTGGCCGAACAGGGCAGGCAGGTGACGCTGGTCACCCCCGAAGCCTTCGTGGGCAAGGAGATCGCCCGCACCAACGCCGACCTGCCGCTGCGACAGCGGCTGGCCCGGCTGGGCGTGCGGGTTCTGGTGGAACATGACATCGCCGCATGGCACGGCGATGGCGCCACGCTGCGCAACATGCTGACCGGGGAAACCGAACGGGTGGCGGCCAGCGCGCTGGTGATGTCGACCACCAACCGCGCCTTCGACCCGCTCTCGGCCGATCTGGCGGGGATGGAGGTGCACCTGATCGGCGATGCCCAGGCCCCACGGCTGGCGCCCTTTGCCTTCCACGAGGGACGCAAGGTGGCGCTTGACCTCTGATCGCGGCGATCAGAAGGGAACCGGCGCCGAGAAGGCAAAGCCGCGCCCGCCCTCGGGGTGGTTGATCTTCAGGCTTTCGGCGTGCAGCATCAGGCGCGGAAAGTCGCGCGCGGCGCCCTCGGCATAGAACGGGTCGCCCAGGATGGGGTGGCCCAGCTCTTTCATGTGGACGCGCAACTGGTGGCTGCGGCCCGTCTTCGGCATCAGCCGCACCCGGGTGGTACCTTCTTCGTGCCGGACCACGCGCCAGTCGGTCATCGCCGGGCGGCCGGTTTCGAAGTTGACATGCTGAAGCGGGCGGTTCGGCCAGTCCACGGTCAGGGGCAGGTCCACGGTACCCGTCTTCGGTTCCAGAAGCCCCCAGAGGCGGGCCATGTAGACCTTCTTCACCCGCCGCTCCTCGAACTCCATGCTCAGGAACCGCTGGGCCATCCGGGTCAGCGCAAAGACGATCAGCCCCGAGGTGTCGCGATCCAGCCGGTGGACCAGCAGCGCCTCGGGGTAGACCCGTTGCGCGCGCGTCAGCAGGCAATCGGCCAGATGTTCGCCCTTGCCCGGCACCGACAGAAGCCCCGAGGGCTTGTCGAGCACCAGCAGGTGATGATCGGCATGGACGATGCGCAGCGGCACGTCGGGCGGGGCGTAGGCGTCGGTCATCCCGCCCGCCTAGGCGCCCGGCCCGGTTCCGTCAAGCCTCAGACGATTCCGTGCCCCGCGTCCTTCAGCGCGGCGGCCAGCGCGCGGATATGGGCGGGGCCCACCTCGCAGCAGCCGCCGACGATCGTGGCCCCCTGCGCCACCCAGCCCAGCGCGAAGGCGGCGTAGCGGTCGGGCGTCAGGTCGTGGCGGTGCTCCAGCACGGCGACGGTGGGGGCGTCCGTCTTGAAGGCATCCGAGATATGGGTGAACCCGTTGGCATAGGCGCCGAAGGGCAGTCCGAACTTCGCCACCTCGGCCATCGCCGCGCCCATCGCCTCGGGGACCGAACAGTTGCAGAGGATCGCGGCGGGCCGGTAGCGGTCGATCAGCGGGGCGAGGTCGGCGATGGGCTCGCCTGAGCGCAGGCGGGTGCCATCGTTGTCATCCACCGTCACCGACAGCCAGACCGGCTTGCCCGCCGTCACCGCCCCGGCAAGCGCGCCTTCGGCCTGCATGACCGACGACATCGTTTCGCACAGGAACAGATCGACATGCGGGCCGATCAGGGTGGCGATCTCGGCGTATTTCGGTTGCGCCTCGGCCACCGGCGGGCAGGTCTCGGGCCGGTAGGTGGCCACCAGCGGCCCCAGCGAACCCGCGATGCGGCCCGACCCGTGGGCGGCGCGCGCCTCTTCGGCCTGGCTCACGGCCTTCATGTGCAGGACCTCGAACAGGTCATCCATCCCGAAGCGTTCCAGCCGGTCGTGGTGGATCGCATAGGTGTTGGTGGTGGCGATCGTCGCCCCGGCGGCGAAATAGTCGGCATGGATCTCGCGCACGACATCGGGGTGATCCAGCATCACCTGCGTCGCCCAGAGCGGGGTCGGTTCGTCGCCGGTGCGGGCCAGCAGTTCCTGCCCCATGCCGCCGTCCAGAAGCGTGATGTTCATCGCAATCTCCTCAGTCCACGATCAGCCGCAGCGCCAGCCCGCCGAACATCAGCGCGGCGATGCGGTTCAAGACGGTCATCCGGCGGGCCAGCGCGTGGCGCACATGGCCCGCCGCGATCCCGTAGCCCATGGTGACCAGCGTTCCGGTCAGGCCGAACACGCCCCCCAACAGCACGATCTGCTGCCAGACCGGGCCGAAGGCCGGGGCGGTGAATTGCGGCAGGAAGGCCAGCAGGAACAGCATCGGCTTTGGGTTGAAGGCGTTGGTCAGCGCGCCGCGCCGCAGCGCCTGCCAGCCGGTTGCCCCCTGCCCTGCGGCCACGCCGCGCGCCTGCCAGGAATTCACGGCCAGCCACAGCAGATAGGCGGCCCCGCCCCAGCGCAGGGCCGCCAATGCCCCGGGCCAGGCCGCCAGCATCGCCGAGACGCCCGCCGCCGCAAGGCTGACGTGCCAGATCGCGCCAAGACCCACGCCCAGACCCGCCAGCGCCCCCGCGCGCGGCCCGCCACGGATGCCCGAGGCGGTGGCGAACATCACATCCGCGCCCGGCGTCAGGTTCAGCACCAGCCCGGCGGCCACGAAGGCCGCCAGCCGGTCCGGCGGGAAGGTTTCAAGCAGGTGCAGCATCGCGGCGTCCCTTTCGGCGCCACTAGACGCGAGCCGCCCGCCCGGCGCAAGGTGGCATCGGGCCGGGAAGGGGCGGGCCGAACCCGCCGGGGGCGCCCGCCCTCAGCTGCCCGCGCCCGGGGCCTGAGGCAGGCCGTCGGTCAGGGTGTAATAGTCGCCCCGGCTTGCGGTGAAGATGTGGCGGGTCAGTCGGCCGCCCGTGGGCGGGGCCAGGCAGCCCGCCTCGACCGAGAAGGCGCCATCGGCCGCGCGGAACCACAGGCTTGACCCGCAGGCCGCGCAGAAGCCGCGCGTACCGCCGCCCGGCGTGGTGAAGCGCGCGTCGTGCCGGGCCTGCCAGATCACCGCGGCCTCATCGACATCGACCGAGGCCGCGACATGGCCCGAGGTCTTCCGGCACTGGCGGCAGTGGCAGGCCGTCACCTCTCCCACCGGCGCCGGAACCGTGAAACGGCAGGCGCCGCACAGGCAGCGCCCCTTGGCCGCGCCGGCGGCCGGTGCCGGGGCGGGCGGCGGCCCCTCGGGGGCGTCATAGTCCCCCGCCTCATGGGTGAAGATGTGCCCGGCGACTGCAAGACCCGTGGGCCCGTCCAGCGTGCCCGCCCCGATCGAGATCCGCGCCTCGCCCTCGGGTTGCCAGAACAGGCTGGCGCCGCAGGTTCCGCAGAACCCGCGCCGCGCGGCGGCCGAAGAGCGGTACCAGCGCAGCCCCTCGCTGCGGGTCAGGCGAAAGCGGTCATGCGGCACCGATGTCGCGGCCCAGAGGTGGCCCGACCAGGCGCGGCATTCGCGGCAGTGGCAGACGATCACCGGGCGCAGCGGGGGGGCGGCCTCGAAGGCCACCGCGCCGCAGAGACACGCGCCGCGAACGGGGTCAGCCATGCGGCGCGCCGAAGGTGGCATCGAGGATCGCCTGCAATCCCGCCGCGTCGGCCTCGGTGAAGGCGGCGGGCAGGTCGCTGTCGATGTCGAACACCGCAATCAGCGCGCCCGCAGCGTTGCGCACCGGCAGCACGATCTCGGACCGGGTGGACGAGGCGCAGGCGATGTGCCCGGGGAAGGCGTCGACATCGGGCACAAGCTGCACCTGGCCGGTCCGGGCGGCAGCCCCGCAGACGCCCCGCGCAAAGGGGATCACCAGACAGCCGTGGCCGCCCTGGTAGGGGCCGATCTTCAGAAGCTCTGGCGCCACCACGCGGTAGAAGCCGGTCCAGTCGAACCGGTCATCGGCCCAGTGCACCTCGCAGGCCACGGTCGCCATCAGCGCAACCGGGTCTGTCTCGCCGTCTGTCAGGGCCGCGATGCGGGCCGAAAGCGCGGCATAGTCCACCCTGCCGCCGGTCGGGATCATGTCCATCGGGTCCTCCTGAGCCTGCCCCTGCATACCGAATGGTAAGGATTGCCGTCTAGTCTTGGCCCGGGCGGAAGAAGGACTGCAGCATGAACATTCAGTCGGAACAGACGGTGGGCGGATTGGTGGTCCGGGTGGCCGAACCGCGGATCGACGCGGCTGTGGCGATCCGGTTCAAGGACCGGATGCGCGAACTGATCGCCGATCCCTCGCAGAAGGTGATCCTTGACCTGTCGCAGGTCGGGTTTCTCGATTCCAGCGGTCTTGGCGCGGTGGTCGCGGTGATGAAGATGTTGCCCCCCGACCGCCCGCTGGAGCTTTCGCACCTGACACCGCCGGTGCAGAAGGTCTTTCGCCTGACGCGGATGGATCGCGTCTTCACCATCCATCCAGACGGGGCGGACCCCGCCGATGCAGCCTGAACCCGGCGATCTGCAACTGGAACTTGACAGCTCGCCGCTCGCGGTCCGCGGCGCGCTGACCGAGATGACGGCCTATCTGCGCGGACGCTGCCCCGAAGAGGGGCTGGCGGTGGTCGAGATCGTGCTGGCCGAGGCGCTGAACAACATCGTGGAACATGCCTATGTCGGCGGCACCGGGCGCATCACGCTGTGCCTGCGCGCACATGCGGGCGATGTGCAGTGCTGCATCGCAGACCACGGCCTTCCGATGCCGGGTGGCGCCGCGCCTTCGGGCCGACTGCGCCTGTCGGCGCCCGGCGCCGCCCTGCCCGAAGGGGGATTCGGCTGGCACCTGATCCGCAGCCTGTCGCAGGATGTGGACTACCGGCGCGTGTCGGGGCGAAACTATCTTTCGCTGCGGGTCCAGGCCGGACAATAGGGCGGAGAACCCGGGAACGTCTGCGAACGAGAAACGGTGCCTTGAAAATGCCGCCGCTCATGCACATCGCAGCCCAAACGACCCCGGATAACGGGCGTGTAGCTGCACAGGCTTCCCTCGGCGCCGCGATAAAAAGCCCCCACCCAATCGCGGCGCCGAGGTCTCTGCCGCTTGGAAATCCGCCCGGCACCGCCTAGGCTCCGCCCCAAACGGGAGGATCTGATGCGCGATTTCCAGAAACCGGGCCGCTCGGCGGTCTATTCGCTCAACGGTATGGCCGCCACATCGCACCCGCTTGCGACGAAGACGGCAATCGACTTGTTGCAGGCGGGCGGCAATGCCGTGGATGCGGCGATCGGCGCCGCAGTGCTGCTGGGGATCTGCGAGCCGCAGATGACCGGGATCGGCGGCGACTGCTTCGTGCTGCTGAAGCCCGCGGGCGAGGATCGGGTCATCGCGCTGAACGGCTCGGGGCGCGCGCCGGCCGGGCTCTCGGCGGCGGCCTTGCGCGCGCGCGGGCTGACGGCGATGCCGGTCGGCAGTGCAGACGCGGTGACCGTGCCCGGCGCCATCGACGCCTTCTGCCGCCTCTCGGCTGACTGGGGCCGGGCAGGCCTGGCCGCCAGCCTGGCGCCCGCCATCCGCCATGCGGACGAAGGTGTGCCGGTCGCGCCGCGGACGGCCTTCGACTGGGCCGAGGCCGCGGACCGGCTGCAGGGCGACGCGCGGCGGTTCTACCTGCACGATGGCGCCGCGCCGCGGGTGGGTCAGGTGTTCCGCGCCCCCGGCCAGGCCGAGGTGCTGCGGCGGATCGCGCGCGACGGGCGCGCGGCCTTCTACACGGGCGAGGTGGCCGAGGACATGGTGACCTCGCTGGCCGCGCTGGGGGGCAGCCACACGCTGGCCGATTTCGCGGCGACCGCCTGCGACTATACCGACCCGATCTCGGGCGCCTATGAAGGGATCGAGCTGGTCGAGCATCCGCCGAACGGTCAGGGGGCGACCGCGATCCTGATGCTGAACATCCTGCGCCACTTCGATCTTGCCGCGCTGGACCCGTTCGGCGCGCAGCGCGCCCATCTGGAGGCCGAGGCCGCGAAGCTGGCCTATGACGCACGAAACCGCTTCCTGGCGGACCCGGACCACATGACGCGGCTGGCCCACATGCTGGCTCCCGAAACCGCCGCGCGGCTGGCCGCGCTGATCGATCCGACGCGGGCGATGGCAAGCCCCGCGGCGCTCAGCGAGGCGGTGCACCGCGAGACGGTCTACCTGACGGTGGTGGACCGCGACCGGATGGCCGTGTCGCTGATCTACTCCGTCTATCATTCCTTCGGCGCGGGCCTTGCGTCATCGCGGTTCGGGATCAATTTCCAGAACCGCGGCGCGGGCTTCACCTTGGCCGAAGGGCATCCGAACGAGGCGGCCGGGGGCAAGCGGCCGATGCACACGATCATCCCCGCGATGCTGCGCCGTGCCGGGCGGGTCGAGATGCCCTTCGGCGTCATGGGCGGCGCCTATCAGCCCAACGGCCATGCCCGGGTTGTCACCAACCTCGTGACCTACGGGATGGATCTGCAGGACGCGCTGGACGCGCCGCGCAGCTTTTCGGGGACCGACGGGATGATGGTGGAACGCGGCTATCCCGATGCGGTGCGCGCGGAGCTGGCCGCGATGGGCCATGCGGTCGGCACCCCGGTCGAGCCGATCGGCGGGGCGCAGGCGATCCGCCTGCGCGAGGATGGCGTTCTGGAAGGCGCGTCGGACCCGCGCAAGGACGGCTGCGCGCTGGGCTACTAGTTCAGCTGCACCTGCAACGGGTAGCGCCCGTTTTCAAAGTCGCCGAAGAGATCGGGCAGGTCGGGGTGGTCCACCGGCTCGCCGGTCTCGTCCGGCACCAGGTTCTGTTCGGACACATAGGCGACGTAGTAGCTCTGGTCGTTTTCGGCCAGAAGATGGTAGAAGGGCTGGTCCTTGGACGGACGGCTCTCTTCCGGAATGGCCTGATACCAGTCTTCGGTGTTCGAGAACATCGCGTCCACGTCGAACACGACCCCCCGAAAGGGGTGCTTGCGGTGCCGGAGCACCTGCCCAATGGAATACTTGGCTGCGGTTGCCATCATCGTTTTGTCCCCCGAAATTATCTAGTAATCCCGCAGGCGCCGCCTTGTCCATCCGGGTTAAGGGAAAAAGCCGGGTGCGATTGTGGTGCTGGGCCTGACAGTTCACGCGAATGTCAGCCGCTAATGCCGCGGCGCAGAAAGAGGATTTTTGGCCGACTGCGACGCCATCGCCATTTCCCCCGCAGCAGTTTTGGCCTATCCTGTCCTCAAAACAAGACGATGTGAGGCAGATGGGCAAGTTTCCGATAGCGGCAGTTCTGCTGCTGATTCTTGCGTCGTGCGGCAGCTACAGACCGCCGAGCAATATCGACGATGCCTGCGCGATTGCCGAAGAACGGCCTGCGTACCTGCGTGCCATGCGCCGGGCAGAAGACCGCTGGGGGGTGCCGGTTGCCGTGCAGATGGCCACGATCCGGCAGGAATCGGCCTTCAAGGGCAATGCGCGGACCCCTTATCGCTGGGCGCTGGGGATCATCCCGATGGGGCGGGCCTCGTCGGCCGTGGGCTATGCGCAGGTGCTCGATTCCACCTGGGAAGACTACAAGCGCGAGACCGGGAACTACGGCGCCAACCGCAAGAACATCGGCGACGCGACCGATTTCATGGGCTGGTACATGGACAAGGCCTACCGGACGGCCGGCATCCCGAAGACCGATGCGCGCAACCAGTACCTTGCCTATCACGACGGCATCCGCGGCTACATGCAGGGGTCCTACAACAGCAAGGCCTGGCTGATCTCGGTCGCGGCCAAGGTGCAGACGCGCGCGGTGACCTATGACCGCCAGCTGGCCAGTTGCGGCGTCCGCTAGGGTCAGCGGCCGGAACGGCGACTGGCCTCGGCGTTGATGTCGAAGAGCGAGTCGGGCAGCGATTGCCCGACCTGCAACGGCGCAAGCGTCACCGTCGTCTGCCCGCCCGTCTCGTCGGTAACCACCCATTGCCTGAGCGAAATGGGCTGCGGGCTGAACACCAGCGCGATGGTTCCGTATTCCGGGTGGTCGGGGTCTTCGGCCACCACCACCGTATTGCCGTTCACCAAGCTGTGCGACACCACCATCCGTGCGCGCGACAGGTCGACCTTGCGGGCCAGGATCAGGTTCAGGGGGGTCCGCGCCAGCGGATACTGCTCGGGCGGCTGGTTCGACTTGGGGTCGAAGATCGCCACCGCGTCCGAAGCCGCGATGACCAGGCTGCGGTTCGGCGGATCGTATTCGAACCGGGCGCGTCCCGGGCGGTGGATGTAGAGATGCCCCGTCGAGGTGCTGCCATCGGCGTTGCGCTGGGTGAAGCCGGCCGAGGCCGTGGTCATCCCGTTCAGATAGGCCGAGATCTGGTCCAGCGGAATTTCGGCCGCGACAGCCCGAAGGGGCAGGGCGGCCAGCGCGAGGGCAGCAAGGGTGCGAAACATGGTCATGCCCCCGATCTAGGCGCAAGGCCCGCGCCGCGCCAGAGCTCCGGCGCGACACGGGCGATCATTTTGCGGCGAACCGCCTATTGCTCGGGCACCAGGATCTCGCGCTTGCCGACGTGGTTCGAGGCCGACACCAGCCCCTGTTCCTCCATCTGTTCCACCAGCCGGGCGGCCTTGTTGTAGCCGATCCCCAGCTTGCGCTGGATGTAGGAGGTCGAGCACTTGCGATCCTTCAGCACCACCGCAACCGCCTGATCGTACAGCGCATCGTCGCCATCGGCGTTGCCGCCAAGGCCCAGCACCATGTCGATGTCGTCGGCCTTGTCATCCTCGGGGCCATCGACCACGCCGGACTGGTAATCCGGAGGACCATAGCTCTTCAGATGGGTCACGACCTCTTCCACCTCTTCATCGCTGACGAAGGGGCCGTGGACGCGGGTGATCCGGGCGCCGCCCGCCATGTAGAGCATGTCGCCCATGCCCAGAAGCTGTTCGGCCCCCTGCTCGCCCAGGATGGTGCGGCTGTCGATCTTCGAGGTCACCTGGAAGCTGATCCGGGTGGGGAAGTTCGCCTTGATCGTGCCGGTGATGACGTCGACCGAGGGGCGCTGGGTCGCCATGATCAGGTGGATACCGCTTGCCCTGGCCATCTGCGCCAGACGCTGGATGCAGGCCTCAATCTCCTTGCCCGCCACCATCATCAGGTCGGCCATCTCGTCGACGATGACGACGATGTAGGGCAGCGACCTCGGCTCGAACTCCTCGGTCTCGAACACGGGATCGCCGGTATCCTCGTCAAAGCCCGTCTGGATCGTGCGGCGGAACAGCTCGCCCTTGGCCAGCGCCTCGCGGACGCGGCCGTTGTAGCCCTCGATGTTGCGCACGCCCATCTTGGACATCTTGCGGTAGCGTTCCTCCATCTCGCCCACCACCCATTTCAGGGCCACGACGGCTTTCTTGGGGTCGGTCACGACAGGGGAAAGCAGATGCGGAATGCCGTCATAGACGGAAAGTTCCAGCATCTTGGGGTCGATCATGATCAGCCGGCATTCCTCGGGCGAAAGCTTGTAGAGCAGGCTCAGGATCATGGTGTTGATGGCCACCGACTTGCCCGAGCCGGTGGTGCCCGCGATCAGCAGGTGGGGCATCTTGGCCAGGTTGGCCACCACGGGTTCGCCCGCGATGTCCTTGCCCAGTGCCAGCGGCAGGCGCATGTTGCTGTCGCCGAAGTCGCGGGCCGAGAGGATCTCGCGCAGGACCACCTTCTCGCGGGTGGTGTTGGGCAGTTCGATCCCGATCACGCTGCGCCCCGGCACGGTGGAAACGCGCGCGGACAGGGCCGACATGCTGCGCGCGATGTCATCGGCCAGGCCGATCACCCGGCTGGCCTTCAGCCCCGGCGCCGGTTCCAGTTCGTATTGCGTGACCACGGGGCCGGGGCGCACCGAGACGATCTCGCCCTTCACGCCATAGTCATCCAGCACGGATTCCAGCATCCGCGCGTTTTCTTCCAGCGCCTCGGCCGAGGGCGTGTGGCGCTTGATCTCGCCGGGGTTGGTCAGCAGACCCAGCGGCGGCGCCTCGTAGACCGGCGCGGTGTCCTCGAACATCAGGCGGGGCTGTGCCTCGGCCAGCGCCTGGCGCGACGGCTCGGCAGGCTTGCGCGCCACCGGCTGCACCACACGCTTCGGCTCGGGCGCGGCCAGGAAGCGGGACGGCTCGGGCGTGGCATAGCCCTGCGGCAGGTCATCGAGCGGGCTCAGCGCATCGAAGCCGTCCTCGGGCATCTCGTCATCGTCGGTCATCTCGATGAAGGGCGCGGGCCCCTTGGTCTGCGGAGGCTGGGTCGGCAGCGGCATCTCGGCCGCGCGGCGCGCGGTCAGGGGCGGTTCGGCCCGGCCCAGCGGCGGGGGCGGCGGAACCTCGGCCGCCTGGGGCGCCGCGGCCTGGGGCCGGGCCCGGAAGCGCGGCGCGGGTTCGGCCTGCGGCATGTGCATCGTCGCGGGCTCTTCGCGGGTGCGGGCGCTGATGGCGCGGGCGATGCGGGCGCGGATGCGGTCTTCGCTGGGCGCGGTGGCAAGGCCGTAATCCGGCATCGGCGGCTCCACCAGTTCCGGCGCGGGCTCGGGTGCGCGCTTCACAAGGCCGGGCATCCGGCTCAGGAACGAGCCGCGCGGCGCGGGCTGCGGCGCGGGGCGCGGGGGCGCCGCCATGCGGGGGGCGGTGACATGCGGCTCTGCCGGCGGGGCGTCGTAGCCCCAGCGGTCATCGACCGGGGCGCGCAGCGTGGCGCTGCGGGCCGAAAGCGGTGCGGGGCGCAGCCCCTCCATCATCGCGGGCTGGTCGGCTGCGGCCTCGGCCCGGCGGGCGCGCTGCATGTCCTGCACCCGTTGCGCGGCCTTCAACGACCCCGACGCCCCCATTTGCGCGGCCCTCAGCGTTCCGGCGGCACCGACGCGGGCGGCCTTGAAGCCCCCTTCGGCCCCGTGCCGGGCAAGGCGCAGCGCCATGTCATAGCTGCGGATCGTGCCGATCAGCAGGAAGCGGCCGATCACTGTCAGTTCGGCCCGGTCGAAGCCCAGCACGAAGGCCAGCATCGCCACGAAGGCCACCCCGGTCAGCACCGAGGCAAGTTTCAGCGACAGGCCGACGCCAAAGGGCATCATGCCCACAAGCGAGCCCAGCACCGTATCGCCGAACAGCCCGCCCAGCCCGAAGGCGTGCCCCCAGTCGGCCGAAGGGGTGTGGGTCGAGGCAAAGACCGAACCCATCGCCAGCGCGATCGGAACGAAGATCACCCGGTTCACCGCGCGATCCTCGCCGCGGTGGGTGACCAGACGGATGCCCCAGGCCAGGAAGGCCAGCGGAATCCCCCAGGCGCCGCGCCCCGCGATGACGATCAGCGGCGAGGCGATGGCCGCCCCCAGACGCCCCAGAAGGTTCTGCACCGGGCCATGCGTATCGGTCATCCAGCCCGGATCGGTGGGCGAGAACGACCCCAGCATCATCGCGGCCAGAATGCCCGCGCCGATCAGCACCAGCCCCAGCAATTCCTTGCCGCGGCGTTCCAGAACGGCCTGGACGTTCTGATCCAGAAGGGGATCGCGCTGCCTGATCTGATAGGATGCCATGCCTCTTCCTCACCGATAAAGGCAGTCGCGGAGCCGGATCAGCCCGCGCTGCATGTCGTCTTTGGGGGCCACCATCGCCACGCGGATGTAGCCCTTGCCCGGATTGTCACCCATCGCCTCGCGGCTGAGGTAGGCGCCCGGAAGCACCCGCACCCCGGTTTCGCGCCAGAGCCGCAGCGCCGCGGCCTCGCCGTCCTCGACCGGAAGCCACAGGAAAAAGCCGCCCTGCGGCGCCTGATAGCCCTGCACGCCGCGGAAGACCTCGTCCGCGATGCGGAACTTCTCGTGATAGAGCGCGCGGTTCGCCTCGACATGCGCCTCGTCGGCCCAGGCGCGCTCGGCCACCTTCTGAAGGGGCAGCGGCAGGGGGGCGCCTGCGTAGTTGCGCAACTGCTTGATCGCCGCCATTCCGCGCGGCCCGCCCGCAACAAAGCCCGACCGGAGCCCCGGAAGGTTCGACCGCTTCGAGAGCGAGTGGAACACGAAGACCCGTTCGGGGTCGGCGCCAAGCTCGGCGGCCACCTGAAGCGCGCCGGGCGGGGGCACATCGCGCCAGATCTCGGAATAGCACTCGTCGGCGAAGATCACGAAGTCATGCGCCTCGGCCAGCCGGATCAACTCGGCCAGGTACTCGCGCGAGGCGACAGCCCCCTGCGGGTTCGAGGGCGAGCAGAGATAGGCCACGGCCACACGGTCCAGCACATCCTTCGGCAGGCGCGCGTAATCGGGCAGGAAGCCGGTCGCCGCGGTGGCGGGCACATAGACGGGCTCGGCGCCCACCGTCATCGCGGCCACGGCATAGACCTGGTAGAACGGGTTCGGCGTCAGCACCACGGGGCGGGCGCCGTTCTTGCGTTCGGGGCAGAGGGCGATCAGGGCGTTGAAGAGCCCCTCGCGCGTGCCGTTCAGCGCCATGACCTGGCGCGCGGGGTCCAGCGCCACGCCATAGCGGCGGTTCAGCCATGCGGCGATGTTGGCCAGCAGATCGGGCGTGCCGTCGTTCGGCGGGTACTTGCCGAAGCCCGCCACATGGGCGGCCAGCACCTCGGCCACGAAGCCGGGCGGGGCGTGCTGCGGCTCGCCGATGGTCATCGAAATCACCTCGCCGCCCGCCGGATGATGATCCAGCAGGCCGCGCAGGCGCGGGAATGCGTATTCTGGCAGGTCCGAAAACCGCTCGGGAAGATCCATTGGCTGCCTCAGTTCCGGGGTCATCTCGCCCCGTTCGCGGGAACGATACCGCCCAAATCCGGCGTGGTCCAGAAAAACGCTGACCCGTCCGCCGCTTGTCAGACCGGTATGTGGCTTTTCCGCCGGAACCCGATGGCAGCCTCGGCCGCCGCACCCAGCCGCAGAAGGCGTTCCTCGGCCCCCGGCAGCCCCATCAGGCTGATCCCGGCCGAGGGGGTGCCGGTGGGCAGGGTCAGCGCGCACAGGCCCAGAAGGTTGCCGATGCGGGTGTTGCGCAGCGCCAGCAGGTTTTCCGAAACGTAATAGGCCGGGTCGGTCATCAGCCGGTCGGCCTTGGGCGGCAGGATCGGCGAGGTGGGCAGGATCACCGCGTCATAGCCCGCCACCCGCGCCGCCCAGATCGCGCGCAGCTCGCGCAGCCGGCGCCAGGCGGCGATGTGGTCGGCCGCCGAAATCGCGGCGCCGCTTTCGAACCGTTCACGGATGCGGTCGAACATCTTCTGCGGCGCGGCCTCGATGGCGGGGCGCCAGATCGCCCAGGCCTCGGCGTTGAAGGTGGGGGCGGCCAGCGTCAGCGCCTCTGCCACCTCGGGGGCGGGGCGGGGTTCCACCACGGCGCCCGCGGCCTGCAGCGCGGCTACCGCATCCTCGAACCCCTGGCGGGGCGCGGCGCGCAGGTCGTCCTGCGCCACGGTCTCCAGCAGCATAAGCCGCGCGCCCTTCAGCGTCGCACCGCCGAGGTCGGCGGGTTTGCCCCCTTCCAGCAGCGCCAGCAGCAGCGCCGCATCCTCGACGCTGCGGGTCAGCGGGCCCACGGTGTCATAGCTTTCCACCAGCGGCACCACACCGTCCAGCGACAGCCGCCCATGCGTGGTCTTCAGCCCCACAAGGTCGTTCCAGGCCGCCGGAATGCGTACCGACCCGCCGGTATCCGAACCGATCGCGGCCGGGGCCAGCCCGAAGGCCACCGAGGCCGCCGCCCCCGACGACGATCCCCCCGCCACCGCGGCCGGATCGTTCACGCAGGGCGGCGTCGCCGTCACCGGGTTCAGCCCCAGCCCGGAAAAGGCAAGTTCCGACATATGCGTCTTGCCGAGGCACACCAGTCCTGCAGCCGTGGCATTGCGCAGCACGCGCGCATCGCGCGCGGGCACCCGCCCCGCCAGCAGGGCCGACCCCGCGGCGGTTTCCACCCCGGCAGTATCGAACAGGTCCTTCCAGCTCAGCGGCACGCCATCCAGCGGCCCGCGCCGCAGCCCGGCCTTGGCCCGGTCATGCGCGGCGACGGCCTCGGCCAGGGCGCGGCTTTCGGTCGCGCGGGCGTAGATGCGCGCCCCCAGCGGGTGCGCGCGCATCGCGTCAAGGTAGGCTTCGGCCAGCGTTACGGGGCTGACCTTGCCCCCGCCGATCGCGCGCCCAAGCTCTGCCGCCGTGTTCCACAGCCAATCCGCCATTGCCGCCCCCCGTGATTTGCGCGGAGCGTAGCGGCACCGCAACGCATGGACAATCCCGCCGCAGGGCCCATATTGCGCGCCATGACAACCGATTGCGACGTGCTCATCATTGGCGGCGGGCTGAACGGGCCCGCCCTGGCGCTCGCCCTGGCGCAGGGGGGGCTTTCCGTCACCGTGGTCGACGCCCTGGCCGAAGCCGCGCGGGTCGACGAGGATTTCGACGGCCGCGCCTATGCCTTGGCGCTGGCCTCGCAACGGCTGTTGCAGGCGACCGGGGTGTGGCCTGCCGTAGCCGACAAGGCGCAGCCGATCCTGGGCATCCGGGCCTCGGATGGCCGGGTGGGTGCGGCGCCTTCGCCTTTCTTCCTCGACTTCGCGCATGGCGAGCTGGAGGAAGGCCCGATGGGCTTCATGCTGGAAGACCGCCACCTGCGCCGCGCCTTCCTGGCGGCCATGGCAGCCACGCCGGGGATCACCCAGATCTCAGGCGAGACGGTGGTGGCGCAGGCCGCGGGGCCCGCGGGCGCCACGGTCACGCTGGCTTCGGGGCGGGTGCTGTCGGCGCGGCTTCTGGTGGGCTGCGACGGCCGCGCCAGCGGCACCGCGCGGCGCGCCGGCATCGGCCGCACCGGCTGGCGTTACGGCCAGACCGCGCTGGTCTGCGCCATCGGCCATGAAAAGCCGCACAACGGGCTGGCCCAGCAGGTCTTCACCCCCGCGGGCCCGCTGGCGATCCTGCCGCTGAAGGGCAACCGCAGCGCGATCGTCTGGAGCGAGCGCGAGGCGACCGCGCGCGCCATCCAGGCGCTGGACGATGCGGGCTATCTGGCGGCGCTGCACGAACGGGTGGGCGATTACCTGGGCGCGCTGACGCTGGAAGGCAAGCGGTTCACCTATCCGCTGACCCTGACGCTGGCCAACAGCTTTGTCGCCGACCGCGTGGCGCTGGTGGGCGATGCGGCGCATGGGGTGCACCCGATCGCCGGGCAGGGCCTGAACCTTGGCCTGCGCGACGTGGGCGCCCTGGCCGAAGTGACCATCGAGGCCGTGCGGCGGGGGGAGGACATCGGCAGCCTGACGGTGCTGGACCGCTATCAGGTCTGGCGGCGGTTCGATTCCACCCTGCTGGCGCTGGGCATGGATACGGTCAACCGGCTGTTTTCCAACGACAACCCCGTCCTGCGCGCGGGCCGCGACCTGGGTCTTGGGCTGGTCAATGCCATGCCCGGCCTGCGCCGCCGCTTCATCCGCGAGGCGGCGGGCCTGTCGGGCGACCTGCCACGCCTGTTGCAGGGCCGGGCGATCTGATCCGCCCTGCCCCGCCCCTGCCCCGCGCGGGCGCGCCCTATTCGATCGGGCGCGCCTCGTTCACCAGCATGATCGGGATGCCGCCGCGGATCGGGAAGGCCAGCTTTGCCTGCTTCGACACCAGCTCCTGCCGCTCGGGGTCGTAGCTCAGCGCGCCCTGGGTCAGCGGGCAGACCAGCGCCTCGAGCATGCGGCGGTCGAACAGGGGGTCGGGCGCGGAGCCTTCGGTCATTGCATCGTTTCCTCGGATGAACCGCCACGCAGGGCGAATTCGAACAGCGTCACCAGTGTTTCGCGCCGGGTGGTCAGCGTCGGCGCCTCGAGCAGGGCCTGGCGATCCTCGGGCACGAAGGGGCAAAGCATCGAGAGGGAGTTTATCAGCAGCTCTTCCTCGGCTTCCTTCAGGCTGCCCCAGTCGGTCGACAGTTTCATGGCGGCGAAGTAGCGACCCAGGAGCCCGAAGAAGGGCGCGCGGCAGAAGCCGGGATCGGTTTCCGCAGGGCCAGTGTCACGCCCGAACCCGGCCCAGTCGACCTCGGCGCGCCGGTAGGGGGTAAAGCCCGGCACCTCCTTCAGCAGGCGGAACCGCGAGACCCCGGTCAGGGTAATCATGTACCGCCCGTCCTCGGTTTCCGAAAACGCGGTGACGCGCCCGGCGCAGCCGATGGCGTGCAGCCGTTTTTCGCCGGACCCCGGCACCTCGCGCGGCTGGATCATGCCGATCACCCGCTCGCGGGTTTTCAGCACGTCTTCCAGCATCGTAAGGTAGCGCGGCTCGAACAGATGCAGGGGAAGACGGGCGCGCGGCAGCAGCAACGCGCCCGGAAGCGGGAAGATCGGGATGACGCCGGGAAGATCGGGGCTCTTGTTCATGCCCATGACCTAGGCCGCATCCCGGCCTCAGGCAAATATCATTGACGAGAGCCGCCGCCGCCCCTTCAGCACGATGGGGTCTTGCGGTTTCAACGTGTCAAAGATCTTCATCAGCTGCGCACGGGCGGCACCGTCGTTCCAGTCCCGGTCCCGGCGGAAAAGCTCCAGCAGCTCGTCCACCGCGGCGTCCACCTGCCCGTTCGCGTGCAGCGCGGTGGCCAGATCGAAGCGCGCCTGATGGTTGGCCGGGTCGGCGGCCAGGGCTGCGCGCAACTGGTCGACCGGGCCCGCGCTGGCGGCCTGCCGGGCCAGATCCAGCGCGGCGCGGGCGGCTTCCAGTTCCTTCGCGCCGGTCATGGCGGCCGGGGCGGCGTTCAGCAAGGCCTCGGCCTGGTCAAGGTTGTCCAGCGCCAGATGCGCGCGCACCATCCCGCCATAGGCGGCGGCATTGGCGGGGTCTTCCTCGAGGATGGCGGCGAAGGTCTCGGCCGCGTCCACCGCAGCCCCTTCGGCCAGCATCTGTTCGGCCGCGGCCAGCGCATCGGCCAGCCCGCCGTCGCCCGCCATCTCGCTCAGCTTCTCGACGAACCGCGTCACTTCAGAGCCCGGCAGCGCGCCCTGGAACCCATCGACAGGCTTGCCGTCGAAGAAGGCGTAGACCGTGGGGATCGACTGGATGCGCAACTGCCCGGCGATACCGGGGTTTTCATCGACGTTGATCTTGACCATGCGGACCTTGCCGCCCGCGGCCGCGACCGCGCTTTCCAGCGCCGGGCCAAGCTGGCGGCAGGGGCCGCACCAGGGCGCCCAGAAGTCGACGATCACCGGCACCTCTTTCGAGGCGTCGATCACGTCGGCCATGAAGGTCATGTCTGACCCTTCCTTCACCAGCGCGCCGCCCGGCGCATCCTTCGGCTTGGTGTTCAGTTCGAGCATGTCGTTCTCCCGGGGAAGACGTCGGTTTGCGCCCTATATGTGCCGCCTGCCCGCGGCTGTGAAGGGGGCGCGGCGATCAGAGATCGAAGGTCGCGAACACCGGGGCGTGGTCGCTGGGCTGATCCCAGCCGCGGGCGGCGCGCAGGATGCGGCTGCCATGCGCGGCACCGGCAATGTCGGCCGTGGCCCAGATGTGATCCAGACGGCGGCCCTTGTCGGCGGCGTCCCAGTCGGCCGCGCGATAGGACCACCAGCTGTACAGCCGCCCCGAGGGGATGTCGGCGCGCGTCACGTCCACCCACCGGCCCGCCTCGCGCACGGCCTCGAAATGCTCGACCTCGACGGGGGTATGGCTGACGATCTTCAGCAGCGCCTTGTGGTTCCACACGTCATCCTCGCGCGGGGCGATGTTCAGATCGCCCACCAGGATCGCGCGGGCGGGGGCCTCGGCGCGGAAGCGGTCGCGCATCTCGGCCAGCACGTCAAGCTTCTGGCCGAACTTCTCGTTCTCGGCCCGGTCGGGAATGTCGCCGCCCGCGGGGACGTAGTAGTTGTGGATCGTCACCCCGTTTTCCAGCCGCGCCGCCACATGCCGGGCGTGGCCCATGCCGATCAGGTCGTGCCCGCCCGCATCTTCCAGCGGCAGCTTCGACAGGATGGCGACGCCGTTGTAACCCTTCTGCCCGCGGGCCACGACATGGGCGTAACCCAGGGCGCGGAACTGCTCCATCGGGAACTTCTCGACCGGGGTCTTGCATTCCTGAAGGCAAAGGACATCGGGCACCTCTTCCGACATGAGCCGGGCCACCAGCGCCTCGCGCAGGCGGACGGAGTTGATGTTCCAGGTGGCAAGCGTGAAGGGCATGGGCGTCTCCTTTCCGGCCTTTCCAGCACAAATGTCCCAGACGATCCAGAGCCGACGGGGCACCGAATTGACTTTGCCGCCGAAAGGCCGGAGCGTCCGCGGCAAGCACGAGGAACCCGCATGGCCCTGCTGATCGCGCGAAACCGCAACTACCGGCTGCTGTTTTCCGCCGCAGCGGTGTCAAGCCTGGGCGATGGCGTGTCGCTTCTGGCGCTGCCCTGGCTGGCCACGCTGGTCACCCGCGACGCGCTGCTGATCGCGGCCGTCACCGCGGCGGGGCGGCTGCCGTGGTTCGTCTTCAGCCTGCCCGCCGGGGTGCTGACCGACCGCGGCGACCGGCGGCGGATGATGGCGCGGGCGGACCTGGCCTCGTGCCTGCTGACCTTCGGGATCGTGGCGCTCATCCTGCGGCTGCCCGCCCTGCCCCTGCCCGGCGGCGCGCTGCCGTGGATCGCGGCGCTGTCGGCCCTGACCTTCCTTCTGGGCACGGCGGAGGTGCTGCACGAGAACGCCGCACAGACCATCCTGCCCGAGATGGTGCCACATCCCGATCTGGAACAGGCCAACAGTCAGATCTGGAGCGTACAGCAGGTGATGAAGGCCTTTGTCGGGCCGCCGCTGGCCGGGGCGCTGATCGCGCTGGCGGTGCCTGCGCCCTTTGCCTTCGATGCGGCCAGCTTCGCGCTGGCGGGTCTGGCGGTCTGGTGCATCGCGCTGCCGGTGCGCCAGACACTGCCCGCATCGCGCGGCTTCTGGCGCGAGTTCGGCGAGGGCGCGCGATGGCTGATCGCGCACCGGCCGATCCTGCAACTGGCGCTGATGCTCGGGGTGTTGAACCTTGTCTCGGCGATGGCGACCACCGCGCTGGTGATCTATGCGCAGGAACTGCTGGGCCTCGATGCCGCGCGCTACGGGCTTCTGCTGACCGCGGGGGCCGCGGGCGGGGTCGCGGGCGGGCTGACCGCCCACTGGGTCGCCCGCAGGCTCGGGCAGGGCCGGACGCTGGCGCTGGCGCTGGCGCTGATGCCGTTTCCCTACCTGGCGCTGTGGCTGGGCCACTCGGTGACGGTCGCGGCGCTGGCGCTCTTTGCCGAGGTGGTCGCGGGGATGCTGTGGAATGTGGTCACCGTGTCGCTGCGCCAGCGTGCGGTTCCGCCGCCTCTGCTGGGCCGGGTGAACAGCCTCTACCGCTTCTTCGGCTGGGGGATGATGCCGCTGGGCGCGCTCCTGGCCGGCGGGCTGATCGCGGCGCTGACCCCGGTGCTGGGGCGGCCCGAGGCGCTGCGCAGCCTTTACCTGCTGGCGGCAGTGGCGATGGGGGCGATGCTGGCCTACGCCGCCGTCGCGCTGCGGGTCGAGGAGCGCGGATAAAAAGAGGCCCGGCAAGGGGCCGGGCCAGTCCAACAGGGAGGTTCCGCGTCATGACCCCGACGGGAAGGGACCCAAGGCGCATCGAGACACAACCTCAGATAGACAAAAGGTAGCAGAAATTGCGGGCGCGCGACAGATCATCGGCCGGGCAGATGTTGCAGATTGCGCCCATGGTTGCAGCAAGGCCACAACATCGCGGTCAAAAAAGAGGCCCGGCGAAACGCCGGGCCAGTCCAACAGGGAGGTGCCGCCTCATGACCCCGGGGCGGCAAGGGGAACCTGTGCAAACAAGCCGATCGCTGTGGCCGAAAATACACGCAATTTCCGGCGGGAATATGGCGGTCAGGCCACCAGGCGGTAGCCGCCGGATTCCGTCACCAAAAGCCGCGCATTCGACGGATCGGGCTCGATCTTCTGGCGCAGGCGATAGATGTGGGTTTCAAGCGTGTGGGTGGTGACGCCCGCGTTGTAGCCCCAGACCTCGTGCAGCAGAACCTCGCGCGGCACGACGCCTTCGGTCGCCCGGTACAGGAACTTCAGGATGTTGGTTTCCTTCTCGGTCAGGCGGATCTTCTTTTCGCGCTCGTCCACCAGCATCTTCTGCGCCGGCTTGAAGGTATAGGGCCCAAGCTGGAACACGGCGTCTTCGCTCTGCTCGTGCTGGCGAAGCTGCGCGCGGATGCGGGCCAGCAGCACCGGGAACTTGAACGGCTTGGTCACATAGTCGTTCGCGCCCGAGTCAAGGCCAAGGATCGTGTCGCTGTCGGTATCGTGCCCGGTCAGCATCAGCACCGGCGCCTTGACGCCCTGCTTGCGCATCCGGCGGCACAGTTCGCGCCCGTCGGTGTCGGGCAGGCCCACATCAAGGATGATCAGGTCGTAGTGGCCGGTCTTCACGCGATCCATGGCGTCATGGCCGTTGCCGACCTCGAACACGTCGAAGTCCTCGGTCATCACAAGCTGTTCCGACAGCGCCTCGCGCAGGTCGTCATCGTCATCCACCAGCAGGATTTTCTTCAGGGTTGCCATGGATCCAGCCTCTTTTCCGATACATGCCGCACAGTTGCGGCGGCGGTCGTGATCGACATGCGCCCGGCCCGGGATCGAGACAAGGTGGCGAAAGAATTTTTCACGCGGACGTGTCGGCAGCCCGGCAATTGTTTCAATTCCCCGCCGGTTTGCCTAGATAGGCAGGGCAACCACCCCCGGAGAGCCATGAGCCTGCGCCCCACCCTTGCCGAAACGCTGACCCGCGCCCGCGCCGACCTGCGCATGGGCGTGCCGGTCGTGCTGGTCGGGCCGCAGGGCGCGGTGCTGGCGGCGGCGGCCGAAACACTGGATGCCGACCGGCTGGCCGATCTGCGGGTGATGGGCGGCGATCTGGCGCTGGCGATCACGGTCTGGCGGGCGGAAACGCTGAAGGCGCGGCCCTACGACGGCGATCTGGCGCGGCTGGTGATCCCGCACGAGGCGGGGCTTGGCTGGATCCGCGCGGTGGCCGATCCGGCGGACGATCTGCGGGTGCCGATGAAGGGGCCGTTCCACTCGCTGCGCGACGACCGCGCGGCGCTGGCCCGCGCAGCGATCCAGCTTGCCAAGTCGGCGCATCTGCTGCCCGCCGCCGTGGTGCTGCCGGTGCCCGATGGGGCGGCGCTGGCCGCCGCCGAGGGGCTGACGCTGATCCCGGTGACAGAGGCCGCGACCGCGCTGATCGCCGCCTCGCCGCTGCATCCGGTCGTCTCGGCCCGCCTGCCGATGGTGGCGAGCGAGGCCGGGCGGGTGCACATCTTCCGCCCCGAAGACGGCGGCGAGGAGCATTACGCCATCGAGATCGGGCGGCCCGACCGGCAGGGACCGGTGCTGGTGCGGCTGCATTCGGCCTGCTTCACCGGCGACGTGCTGGGCAGCCTGAAATGCGACTGCGGGCCGCAACTGCGGGCCGCGCTGGGGCAGATGGGGGCCGAAGGCGCGGGCATCCTGCTGTACCTCAACCAGGAGGGGCGCGGGATCGGGCTGGCCAACAAGATGCGGGCCTATTCGTTGCAGGATCAGGGGTTTGATACGGTCGAGGCGAACCACCGGCTGGGCTTCGAGGATGACGAACGCGATTTCCGCCTGGGCGCGGGGATCCTGCGGCAGATGGGGGTCAGCCGCCTGCGTCTGCTGACCAACAACCCCGCCAAGGTGCGGATGATGGAAACCATGGGCCTTGAGGTGGTGGAGCGCGTTCCGCTGAAGGTCGGCCATACCGCCCAGAACGCGGCCTACCTTGCGACCAAGGCCGCGAAGTCGGGCCACCTGCTGTAGCGGGCGGCGGCGGAATCCGCTTTCCAAAGCGGTTTGGGCACCGTAATTTCGGCAGATGAGGGAGGATCGCCATGCCCAAACCTGCCGCCTTGGCCGCCGATGACCTGTTCGAGTTACGCCTTGCGCGTAGCGGTCCCGATCTGTGGCCGATGCTGGAGGCGATCTACGGCAACCATCCGGACTATGCCCCCTTCTGCAAGGCGCTGCTCAAAGCGCTTCGGAAGGGATGGGAGGACCGCCCGGCCGACCTGCGGCGTCTTGATCTGGCCCGCGATCTGGAGCCCGACTGGTTCCAGCGCAGCCGGATGGCGGGCTATGTCTTCTACATCGACCGTTTCGCCGGCACGCTGAAGGGGGTTCTGGATCACCTCGATTATCTCGAGGATCTGGGCATCACCTATGTCCACCTGATGCCCTGCCTGAAGCCGCGCCCCGGTGACAGCGACGGCGGCTATTCGGTGATGGACTACCGCGCCATCAACCCCGCCTACGGCACGATGGCGGATTTCGAGGCGGTGGCGGCCGCGCTCAGGGCCCGGGGGATCAGCCTTTGCGTGGATCTGGTGCTGAACCACACCGCCAAGGAACACGCCTGGGCCAAGAAGGCCCGCAAGGGCGAGACGAAGTATCAGGACTATTACCTGATGTTCGACAGCCCCGATCTGCCGCGGCGCTACGAAGAGACGCTGGTCGAGGTGTTCCCCGACAACGCGCCGGGCAATTTCACCCATTACCCTGACATGGGCAAATGGGTCTGGACCACGTTCAACGAACATCAGTGGGATCTGAACTGGGCCAACCCCTGGATCTTCCTGGAAATCGCCGAGGTGATGCTGTTCCTGGCCAACCGGGGGGTCGATGTGCTGCGGCTGGATGCCGTGGCCTTCATGTGGAAGCGCATGGGCACCCGCTGCCAGTCGGAACCAGAGGTGCACATGCTGCTGCAGGCGCTGCGGGCCTGTTCGCGCATCGCCAGCGCCGCGGTGATCCATCTGGAGGAAGCGATCGTGGCCCCGGCCGAGATGCTGCCCTACCTCGGCCGCGGGCGGCATGACGGGAAAGAGGGCAACCTTGCCTATCACAACAGCCTGATGGTGCAGTTCTGGTCGGCGCTGGCCACGCGCGACACGCGGCTGATGACGCATGTGCTGGGCACCCATTTCCCCGACCGGCTGACCAATGCCACCTATGCCACCTACATCCGCTGCCACGATGACATCGGCTGGGCGGTGACCGATGACGACGCGGCGGCGGTCGGCCTGTCGGGCCCCGCGCATCGCGCCTTCCTGTCGGATTTCTACGAGGGGGGCTTCCCCGGATCGTTCGCGCAGGGCGCGCTGTTCCAGGTGAACGAGGCCACGGGCGACAAGCGCATCTCGGGCAGCTTCGCCTCGCTTGCGGGGCTGGAACGCGCCACGACGGCGGCCGAGGCCGATCTTGCGGTGCAGCGCATCCTGATGGGGCATGCGCTGATTGCGGCCTTCGGGGGCATCCCGCTGGTCTACATGGGCGATGAACTGGCCCTGCTGAACGATCCGGGCTATCTGGCCGATCCCACGAAGGCGCATGACAGCCGCTGGATCCACAGGCCCGCGATGGATTGGGCGGCGGCGGCGGACCGGCACACGGCCGACACCCCGGGCGCCCGCGTCTTTCGCGGGGTGCGCCACATCCTGGCGCGCCGGGCCGCAACCCCCGCGCTGCATGGCGCAACCCCCACGCGGATCGTTCCGGTCGAGGGGCACGGGCTGTTGGCGGTGCTGCGCGATGCGCCCGCGGGGCCGGTGCTGTGCCTGTTCAACGTCACCGAAAGCTGGCTGCACCTGCCCGCCGAGGTTGCGCGCGCGGCGGGGGTGCGGCGGTTCCACGATGCGCTGTCGGATGCCCCGGTCGAGACGCATGGCGGCGCCATCGCCCTGCCGCCCTATGCGCGGGTGTGGCTGACCTAGGCGTAGACGCGGGCGCCGAAGATGGCAGACCCCACGCGCACATGGGTGGCCCCTTCGGCGATCGCCATCTCGAAATCGCTGCTCATGCCCATCGACAGGCCCGCAAGCCCGTTGCGCGCGGCGATCCGGGCCAGCATCCGGAAATGCGGCCGCGCGTCCTCGCCTTCGGGCGGGATGCACATCAGCCCCGCAAGCGGCAGGTCCATGCGGCGGCAATCGGCGATGAAGGCATCGGCCGCGTCCGGCAGAACCCCGGCCTTCTGCGGCTCGGCCCCGGTGTTCACCTGCACGAACAGTTCGGGGCTGGCCCCGCGCGATTGCGCCAGCCGGGCCAGCTTTTCGGCCAGGCCGGGGCGGTCGACGGTGTGGATCGCGTCAAAGAGGTCGGCGGCCAGCTTGACCTTGTTGGTCTGCAACGGCCCGATCATGTGCACCCGCACATCAGGATACTGCGCGCGCCAGGCGGGCCATTTCGCGGCGGTTTCCTGAACGTAGTTCTCGCCGAACAGCCGGTGCCCCTCGGCCAGCACGGCCTCGACCCGGCCCGCGGGCTGCACCTTCGACACGGCGATCAGCTGCACCGCGCCCGGCACGCGGCCCGCCGCCGCTTCGGCCGCGGCGATCCTGTCACGAATCTCTTTCAGCATCCGGCGCCCCTTTCGTCCGTCTGCCCTTCGGTCGCAAATGAAAAGAGCGGGCGCAAGGCCCGCTCTTTCCGTAGCACTGTCCGGTCGTTCGATCAGAACGCGAACTTCACGCCCAGGTCGGCGTAGGCCTTCTTCGAGTACTGCTGGCGGACCGAGCCGACGATCGCAGCGCCCGAACCCAGGTCGTAGGACGCGCCCACGCCGTAGGTGGTCTTGGTGCTGGCGGTGGCCGAGAGCTTCGACGACTGCGACACGAAGGCCTGAACGGTCGTCGCACCGAACTTGGTGTTGCCGTACAGGGTCAGGATGGTGCCGAAGTCGTCGTAGCTGTTGCCGTAGGCCAGGCCGATGTTCGAGTTGCCGAGGGCGTACTCGACCACGGCAGTGCTCGCGCTGCCCCCGGTCGCGCCCTGCTGGTTCAGGTAGCCGAGTTCGAAGCTCAGCGCGCCCATCTTGTAGGCGACCGAGGCCGAGGCTTCGTTGTCGGCGCCGTTCAGCTGGCCGCCGGTCTGCTGGTAGCCGCCGCGAACGACCAGATCGCCCATGGTGTAGGTGACCAGAACGCCGTTGTTGCCGCCGCCGGTCGACTGGTAGCCGACGATGCCGTTCTGCAGCGTTTCACCGCCGCAGCCGCACAGGCCGATTTCCGAGTTCCAGTAGAGCGTCAGGGCGTCGATCGCGTCCGACACGTTGCCGACGCTGACGTCCAGGCCGCCAGCGGTCACGCCAACCTGGCCAGCGTTCACGTTGGTGGTCGAGCCGCCAATGGCGGTGGTCGCGTTCGAACGGATGCGCAGCTTGCCGTGGAAGGTCAGGCCCGAGTCGGTGGTCTTCGAGGCCTTGATGTCGATCTGGAAGCGGTCGATCAGCTGGGTCTTCTTCGGGGTGCCAGCAACACTGGTGTTGCTGCCGTCGTACTTCATCCCGAAGTAGCCCGAACCCGCCAGCGTGACGTCGGCCGAAGCAGCGCCGGCAACCAGCGTCAGCGCGGTCGTGGCGATAAGGAGCTTTTTCATTTGGTTTCCCTCGTTGTATCCAAAGGCGCCCCAACTCGGGATCGTCCAAATTGGGTATGGCCCTATTTCCTGCGATAGCCGGGTCAATGCAAGGCGATCGCCGCCTGCCTTGCCATTGCCGCGCCGGATGGTGCAGGTTTGCCACACCGCCTTCACCGCCGGGCAAGGCGGTGCCCGGGCGGGGGGTGGCGAAGGGTCTTGTTCCCCTTGGCCCGCTCGGCTAGACAAATCCGACACAAGCAAGGGGCAGCTACATGAGCATTTCCGGTCGCGCGCGCATGGGTCTTGCAGTCGCCGCCGCGCTCACGCTGGCGGCCTGCGGGGGAAACCAGCAGCCGACGCCGCAGATTAACGCCGCGGTCGATGCCAACAACGCCGACTTCAAGGGCGGCCCGGCGTCGAAGCCCACCGGCAAGCTTGGCGACCTGTTCGGCAAGTCGACCGATCCGAACACCTCTGTCCGCGTCAACAAGTACATCTGGAACGCGGCGCTGGATGTGCTGAGCTTCCTGCCGATCGAGTCGGTCGACCCGTTCACCGGCGTCATCGTCACCGGCTATGGCACCCCGCCCGGCGGCGGGCGCGCCTATCGCGCCACGATCTATGTGCAGGACCCCGCGCTGGATGCGCGCTCGCTGAACATCGCGATGGAATCGCGTGGCGGCGGGCCGGTGTCGGCGGAAACCGTCCATGCGGTCGAAGACGCGATCCTGACCCGGGCGCGCGAGCTGCGGATCCAGGACGGAAAGCTCTGACACCGTTCCCGGCCCGCGCCCGCGGGCTGGACCTCTGCCGCTTGCCTTGTATAACGGCGCGGATCGCTGGCATTCGGCCAGCCGAACGAGGGACCCGATGTCGCGCTACGAACCCAGCCTTACCGAACCGAAATGGCAGGCCGCCTGGGATGCGGCCCATGTCTTCCGCGCGCATCACGACCCCCAGCGGCCGAAGTACTATGTGCTCGAGATGTTCCCCTATCCCTCGGGGCGCATCCACATGGGGCATGTGCGCAACTACACGATGGGCGACGTGGTGGCGCGCTACAAATCGTCCTGCGGGTTTTCCGTGCTGCACCCGATGGGCTGGGACGCGTTCGGGATGCCGGCTGAAAACGCGGCGATGGAACGCGGCGGCCATCCGAAGGAATGGACCTACGGCAACATCGCCGACATGCGCGCGCAGATGAAGCCGCTGGGGCTGTCGATCGACTGGAGCCGCGAATTCGCCACCTGCGACCCGGAATACTACGGCCAGCAGCAGGCGATGTTCATCGACATGATGGAAAAGGGTCTGGTCTACCGCAAGGCCGCGGTGGTGAACTGGGACCCGGTCGACATGACGGTTCTGGCCAACGAACAGGTGATCGACGGCAAGGGCTGGCGGTCGGGCGCCCCGGTCGAACGGCGCGAGCTGACGCAGTGGTTCTTCCGCATCTCGGATTATGCCGAGGACCTGCTGGAGGCGCTCGACGGGCTGAAGGACTGGCCCGAGAAGGTGCGGCTGATGCAGGCCAACTGGATCGGCAAGTCGCGCGGCCTGCAATTCGCCTTTGAAACGGTGGGCGCGCCCGCGGGGCACGAGCGGCTGGAGGTCTACACGACCCGGCCCGACACGCTGCTGGGCGCCAGCTTCGCCGCCATCGCGCCCGACCATCCGCTGGCCAAGGCGCTGGAGGCGACCAACCCCGCCGTCGCCGCCTTCATCGCCGAATGCCGCAAGGGCGGCACCAGCGAAGAGGCCATCGAGACGGCGGAAAAGATCGGCTTCGACACTGGCATCCGGGTGAAGCACCCGCTGGACCCGACCTGGGAACTGCCGGTCTGGATCGCGAACTTCATCCTGATGGATTACGGCACCGGCGCCATCTTCGGCTGCCCGGCGCATGACCAGCGCGACCTCGATTTCGCGCGCAAGTACGGGCTGGCTGTCACCGACTGCTTCCTGCCCGCCGAAGGGGGCGAGCCGGTGGGCAAGACCGCCTTCGTGCCGATGAAATCGGAACGGGTGCGCTGGCTGAAAGCCTATGCCTGGCCGGAACTGGCGACCGGTGAAGAGGCCATCGCCGCCGCCATCGCCCATGCCGAGGCAAAGGGCTATGGCCGGGGCGTAACCAACTTCCGTCTGCGCGACTGGGGGATTTCGCGGCAACGCTACTGGGGCTGCCCGATTCCCGTCATCCATTGCGCGACCTGCGGCGTGGTGGCGGAGCGGAAGGAAAACCTGCCCGTCCGCCTGCCCGATGACGTGACCTTCGACCAGCCCGGAAACCCGCTGGACCGGCATCCGACCTGGCGCGACTGCACCTGCCCGACCTGCGGTGCAAAAGCCCGGCGCGAGACGGACACGATGGATACGTTCGTCGATTCGTCCTGGTACTACGCGCGTTTCACCGCGCCCCGCGCGGCCACGCCCACCGATGCGGCCGAATGCGACTACTGGATGAACGTGGACCAGTATATCGGCGGGGTGGAACACGCGATCCTGCACCTGCTCTACTCGCGCTTCTTCGCCCGCGCGATGCACGCCACCGGCCACCTGCCCGCCAAGGCCATCGAGCCGTTCAACGCGCTGTTCACGCAAGGCATGGTGACGCACGAGATCTACATGACCCGCGACGCGCAGGGCCGCCCGGTCTACCACCTGCCCGAAGAGGTGGAGAACGGCGCCCTGAAGGCCACGGGGCAGACGGTTGACATTATCCCCTCGGCCAAGATGTCGAAGTCGAAGAAGAACGTGGTGGACCCGGTGTCCATCGTCACGACCTTCGGCGCCGATACCGCGCGGTGGTTCATCCTGTCCGATTCGCCGCCCGAGCGGGATGTGGAATGGACCGCCTCGGGCGCCGAGGCCGCGTTCAAGCACCTGTCGCGCGTCTGGCGGCTGGCCTACGAGGTCGACACCCGCGGCGCGGGCGATGCCACGCAGGACATGGCGCTGCTGAAGGCCATGCACCGCACCATCGCCGACGTGACGGCGGGGATCGAGGGCTTTGCCTTCAACAAGGCGGTGGCGGCGCTTTACGCCTTTGCGAACGCGGTACAGAAATCCGATGCCTCGGCAGGGGCCAAGCGGCAGGCGATGCTGACCATGGCGCAACTGATGTCGCCCATGACCCCGCACCTGGCCGAGGACATCTGGGCGATGCTGGGCGGCGCGGGCCTTGTGGCGCAGGCGGCCTGGCCAAAGGCCGATCCGGCGATGCTGGTCGAGGATAGCGTGACCCTGCCGATCCAGATCAACGGCAAGCGGCGGGCGGAAATCACCGTGCCCAAGACGATGCCCCAGGCAGAGGTTGAAAAGCTGGTGCTGGCGGATGAGACTGTCGTGAAGGTGCTGGCAGGCGGCACCCCGAAGAAGCTCATCGTCGTACCGGGCCGCATCGTCAATGTCGTCATCTGACCGCCGCACCGTGCTGATCCTGCTGGCAGGCGCGCCCCTGGCCGCCTGCGGCTTCACCCCGGCCTTCGCGCCGGGGGGGCCGGCCGCGGCGCTGCGCGATTCGATCCGGCCCGACGATCCGACCGACAAGAACGGCTTCGATCTGGTGACAGAGTTCGAGGCCCGGCTTGGTCACGCCCCGACGCCGCGCTATCGGCTGCGCTACAGCATCGCGACCTCGACCACCGGGGTGGGAATCACCACCTCGAACGCGATCACGCGCTACGACGTGACGGGCAAGGCCAGCTACACGCTCAGCGATGCGGCCACCGGCAAGGAGCTGACGTCAGGCATCGCCAGCAGCTTCACCTCGTATTCGGCGGCGGGCACCCCGGTGTCGACCCTGACCGACGAGGCGGACGCGAACACCCGGCTGATGACGATCCTGGCCGACCAGATCGTGACGCAACTGGTGGCCGCATCGGGGTCGTTCCTGAAATGAAGCTGACAGCGGCAGAGCTTGCACGCACGCTCTCCCGGCCCGACCCCAGGCGCTGCGGGCTGTTGATCTTCGGCGCCGACCCGATGCGCGTGGCGTTGCGGCGGCAAGAGGCGCTGGCGGCCTTGCTGGGCCCCGGGGCCGAGGCCGAGATGCGGCTGACCCGGCTGCCCGCGGGCGACTTGCGGCGCGACCCGGCGCAACTGATCGATTCGGTCAAGGCGCAGGGGTTCTTTCCCGGCGCCCGCGGCGTGTTTGTGGAGGACGCGACCGACACGCTGGCCGACACCATCGCCGCCGCGCTGGCCGAATGGCGGCCGGGCGATGCCGTGGTCGTGGTCAGCGCGGGCAGCCTGACCGCGAAATCGGCGCTTCGCAAACTGTTCGAGCCGCACCCCGCCGCCTATTGCCTTGGCCTTTACGACGACCCGCCCGGACGCGAAGAGGTCGAGGCGATGCTGGCCGCCGCCGGACTGACCGACCTGGGGCGCGACGCGATGACCGACCTTATGGCGCTGTCGCGCGCGCTTGACCCCGGCGACTTCCGCCAGACGGTGGAAAAGATCGGGCTCTACAAGTGGCAGGACCCCGCGCCGCTGACCCCGGCCGAAGTGGCGGCGCTGGCCCCCGCGACGGTCGAGGCCGAGGTGGACGAGGTTCTGGATGCCGTGGCCGATGCCGATGGCAAGCGGGTCGGGCCGCTGATGCAGCGCCTGGCGGGCCAGGGGGTAGGGGCGGTGACGCTTTGCATCGGCGCAACGCGGCATTTCCGGGCGCTGCATGTCGCGGCCTCTGACCCGGGCGGGCCGGCCCAGGGGCTGGCGCGGATGCGCCCGCCGGTCTTCGGGCCGCGCCGCGACCGGATGCAGCGGCAGGCCGAACGCTGGGGCCGGGCGCGGCTGGAACAGGCGCTGTCGATCCTGCTGGATACCGATCTCGCGTTGCGCTCGTCGCAACGTGCCCCCCAGATGGCGGTGATGGAGCGCGCGCTCCTCCGCCTGTCCATGCTCGCCAGGAGATGAAGCGATGACCCACACCGGCTATACCGTCGTCGGCACGCGCGCCAGCCGCGCCTTCCGGGTGCTGTGGATGCTGGAAGAGCTGGACCAGCCGTTCGAACACATCGCCGCCGCCCCCCGGTCCGAAGGGGTCACGCCGTTCAATCCGGCGGGCAAGGTGCCCGTGCTGATCGACAACGGCACGCCCATCACCGATTCCACCGCGATCATCCAGTATCTGGCCGACAAGCATGGCGCGCTGACCCATCCGGCAGGCACGCTGGACCGCGCGCGGCAGGACAGCCTGACGCAGTTCCTGCTGGATGAATTCGACGCGGCGCTGTGGATGGCGGCGCGGCACAGCTTCATCCTGCCCGAAGAGCTGCGGATGGGCGCGATCAAGGACTCGCTGAAATGGGAGTTCGAGCGCAGCCAGAAGGTGCTGATGGACCGCTTTTCCGAGGGCCCCTACCTGATGGGAGAGGTGATGACGGTGCCCGACATCATCCTGACCCATTGCGGCAACTGGGCGCTGGCGGCCAAGTTCCCGATCGTGCAGCATCGGCTGAGCGACTATCTGACGATGATGCGCGACCGCCCGGCCTTCAAGCGGGCGATGGCGCGCTGAACGCCCGCGCCGCCGCCAGCCCGGCCCAGCGGCCCGTGGCAAGGCAGGCGGTCAGCAGGTAGCCGCCCGTCGGCGCCTCCCAGTCCAGCATCTCGCCCGCGGCGAAGGTGCCGGGGCGCGCGCGCAGTTCCAGCCCCTCGGTCAGCGCGGCGCGGGTGATGCCGCCTGCGGTGGAAATCGCCTCGTCCATCGGCCGCGGGCCGGTCAGGGGCAGCGGCAGCGCCTTTGCCAGCCGCGCCAGCGCCAGCGGTTCGGCCGGAAGCGGGCGGGCGCATTCCTGCATCAGCGCCACCGCCACCGGCGAAAGCCCCGCCTTGCGCAGGCGGTTCGAGGTCGTGTCCTTTCCCGGCCGGACAAGCCGGGCGGACAGATCCTCTGCCGTGCGGTCGGGCGCCAGGTCGATCTGCAACGCCGCGCCGTCGCGCAGGGCGCGCGACAGCGGGTAAAGCCCGCCGCCCTCGATGCCCCGGGCGGAAATCACCACCTCGCCCCGGCTGGTCTGCCCCCCGGCCCGCAGTGCGGCGCCCTTCAGCGGCTGGCCGAAGTGGGGCGCCATATGCACCGTCCAGGCCACGCCGAAGCCCATGTTGGCGGGCCGGAACGGGGCCAGATCGACCCCCGCGGCCCGCAGCAGCGGCGCCCAGGCACCATCGGACCCCAGCCGCGCCCAGCTCGCGCCGCCCAGCGCCAGAACCGTCACCCGGGGCTCCAGCCGCCGCGGCCCGTCGGGGGTGTCGAAGGTCACGCCCGCGCCGTCGAACCCGGTCCAGCGCCAGCGGGTCTGCAACCGCACCTCCTGCCCCCCAAGACGGGCAAGCCAGGCCCTCAGCAGCGGCGAGCCCTTCATCGCCACCGGAAACACCCGCCCGGTCGAACCGGTAAAGACCGGCTGGCCAAGGCCGCGGGCCCAGTCCTGCACCGCCGCGGGGCCGAATTCCGCCAGCATGGGGGCAAGCCAGCCCCCGGCCTCGGCATAGGCGGCGGCGAAGGCCGCAGGCGGCTCGTCTTTCGTCAGGTTCAGCCCGGATTTCCCCGCCATCAGGAACTTGCGCCCGGCGCTTGGCTTGGCCTCGGCCACCGTCACGGGCAGGCCCGCCGCGGCCAGCACCTCGGCTGCCATCAGCCCAGCCGGGCCCGCCCCAATGACCAGCGCAAAGGTCATCCGCGCCATCCCGCCCGTCTCGCCGCGACCGCCGCGCCATGGCTCTGCGTCCGATCCATGCCCCTTGCCCTCGCATCGCCCCGCGCCATCCTCTGGCAAGAAGCGGTGGCCAAGACAAGGGGAAGGGATGGAGGAAGACCCGATCTGCGCCCTCTGCGGCAGGCCCATTCCGCCCGACGTGCCGCAAAGCCGGCATCATCTGGTGCCGAAACTGCGCGGCGGCAAGCGCGGGCCAACGGTCCTGCTGCACCAGATCTGCCACACCGAGATCCACGCCACGCTTGGCGAAACCGAACTGGCCCGCGCCTATGCCACGCCCGAGGCGCTGCGCGGCCACCCGCGGCTGGCCCGCTTCATCGCCTGGGTCGCGCGGCGGCCGCCGGGGTTCCGGTCACGCGTGCCGGGGCGGCGCCGGGTTTAGTGATCGTTTTGTAATGGTTTCCCGCCTATGCTTCGTCCGCGACACCGGGACCGGAGAGGATGATGACAGCCCTGCGCCATGCGTTCGAGTTGCGCTACCTGCCCCTGACACTTGCGGTGCTGGGGGCCGTTCTGTTCGGTCTGGTGGGTCTGGCCAGCGGCAGCGCTCAGGTCGAGGTGCTGGCGCTTCTCTGCGTCATGGTCGCGGCTGTCGGCGCGCATGACCTGACCCAGACGCGCCATGCGATCCTGCGGAACTACCCGATCGCCGCGCGGCTGCGGTTTCTGCTGGAAAAGGTGCGGCCAGAGATCCGGCAGTACTTCTTCGAGGCAGACAAGGATGGCGCCCCCTTTCCGCGCGACACGCGCGCCATCGTCTACCAGCGCGCCAAGGGCGTTCTGGACAAGCGGCCCTTCGGGACCCAGTACGATGTCTACCAGGAAGGCTACGAATGGCTGCACCACTCGCTGATGCCCAGCCAGACGCCAGACCTCGATACCCTGCGGGTGCAGATCGGCCGGACGGGTGAGGGGCGTCAGCCCTATTCGGCCTCGGTTCTGAACATTTCGGCGATGAGCTATGGCGCGCTGTCAGCCAATGCGGTGCGCGCGCTGAACAAGGGCGCGAAACTGGGCGGCTTTGCCCATGACACCGGCGAGGGGGGCGTTTCGCCCTATCACCGGGAAATGGGCGGCGACCTGATCTGGGAAGTCGGCTCGGGCTATTTCGGGTGCCGCACGCCCGACGGCCGGTTCGACCCCGACCGTTTCGCGGCGACCGCACGCGACCCGCAGATCCGCATGGTGGAACTGAAGCTGAGCCAGGGTGCCAAGCCGGGCCACGGCGGCGTGCTGCCCGCGGCCAAGGTCACGGCGGAAATCGCCGCCATCCGCGGTGTGCCGCAGGGGCAGGATTGCCTGTCGCCCGCGGCGCATTCCTCGTTCTCGACGCCGATCGGCCTGCTCGAGATGGTGGCGCGGATGCGCGAGCTTTCGGGCGGCAAGCCCGCGGGCTTCAAGCTGTGCATCGGGCATGGCTGGGAATTCATGGCAATCTGCAAGGCGATGCTGGAGACCGGCATCACGCCCGATTTCATCGTGGTCGACGGCAAGGAAGGCGGCACCGGCGCCGCGCCGCTGGAATTCATGGACCACCTGGGGATGCCGCTGCGCGACGGGCTGTCCTTCGTGCACAACGCGCTGGTGGGGGTCGGGCTGCGCGACAGCATCCGGGTCGGGGCCTCTGGCAAGATCATCTCGGCCTTCGACATGGCGCGGGTGCTCGCGCTCGGGGCCGACTGGTGCAACGTGGCGCGCGGCTTCATGTTCGCCATCGGCTGCATCCAGGCACAAAGCTGCCACACCGGCCTGTGCCCCACCGGCGTCACCTCGCCCGATCCCTTGCGGCAGCGCGGCCTCGTGGTGCCCGACAAGGCCGAACGGGTCCACAACTTCCACCGCAACACGCTGCATGCGCTGGCGGAATTGCTGGCCGCGGCGGGACTGTCGCACCCGTCCGACCTGCGGCCGCATCATCTGTTGCGCCGCGGCCCCGACGAGCGCGCGATCAGCTATGCCGACCATTACCGCCCGCTTGCGCCGGGGCAACTGCTGGCCGACCCCGCCGGCGACGCCCGCTTTGCCGAGGCGTGGCGCGTGTCGCGCGCCGACAGCTTCGCCCGCTTCGGCTGACGGCTTAGGGCACCATCCGCTTGATCGCCGCCACATGCGCGGGGTGGGCGGCCAGCGCATCGGCGGCCAGCGCGGCCACCGTGGGCGCAAGGTCCTCGGGTGTCACCACACGGTCCACCAGCCCCCAGGCCACCGCCTCGTCCACCGGCACCCGGGCGCCTGCCATCAGGATCATCCTGGCCCGCGCGGGGCCCACCAGAGCCGCCAGCCGACCGGGGTCCGACGGCTGCGGCAGGAACCCCAGCCGCATCACCGGATAGAAGATCTGCCCGCCTGCTGCCGCGATGCGCAGGTCGCAGGCCAGCGCCATCCCCATCGCGCCCCCCGCCAGCGTGCCGTTCAGCGCGGCGATGGTCAGGCAGGGCAGCGCCGCGATCGCGGCCGACAGCCGTTCCCAGACCGGATCGGTGGCCAGCCCGGCGCGCGCCTCGTCCAGATCGGCGCCGGCGGAAAAGACGCGGCCCGCGCCGGTCAGGACCAGAACGCGGGTGCCATCGGCCGCGGCCCGGGCCACGGCCGCTTCCAGATCGCCCAGCATCGCCCGGGTCAGCGCATTGGCCCGGTCGGGCCGGTTCAGCGTCAGCGTGGTCAGCCCGCCCGCGGCAGCGACACCGATCACGCGATCAGCCCGACGCGGCGGCGGATCGCCTCGTCGCGCAGCGCGATCTCCTGGCCGCGGAAGGCGTCGGCATCGGGGCTGCACATCCACAAGAGCGCCCGGGCGGGCCAGTCGGCCGGAATATGCGCGGACGGATCGAGGCGGCTGACCGGATTGATGCCGCTGGCCTTGATCTTCACCTGCATCTCGGTGGCCACCGTTCCCGGCGAGAGCCCCATGATCCGCACCCCCGCGGGCCCGGCCTCGACATGGGCGACGCGGGTCAGCATGGCCGCCCCCGCCTTGGCCGAGCAGTAGGCGCCCCAGCCTTCAAGCGGGTTGTGCGCCGCACCGGACGAGACGGTGATGATGGTACCCGAATGCCGCGCGATCATGCCCGGCAGGGCCGCGCGCATCCCGTTGAAGACGCCCTTGAGGTTGATGTCGATGGCCCGCCCGAAGGCGTCGGGGTCGGCCTCGGCCAGCCGCGCGATGGGCTCGATCACGCCCGCGTTGTTGATCAGCACGTCGAGCGGGCCCAGATCCGCCTCGACCCGCGCCAGCGCCGCCGCCACCCCGTCGGCCGAGGCCACGTCGCAGGCCAGCGCCAGCCCGCCGACCTCGGCCGCCAGCGCGGAAATCGCGGCCTCGTCCCGCGACAACAGCGCGACCCGCGCCCCCGCGGCGGCAAAGGCGCGCACGGCCGCCGCCCCGATCCCGCGGCTTGCGCCGGTGATTGCCACTACCTTTCCGGTCATTGCGGTCATGCCATCCTCCTGTATCGGTTCCTTGCCTGTTACCGCGTCGACGCGTCTTAGGGAATCCCTTGACCGCCGCCGGGCGCCGCAGGATGCTTTGGCCCGAATGCACTGCCCGGAGAGGATTGCGATGAAACGGTTCTTGGGTCTCGCTGCGGGGGCCGCGACGGCGGGTCTGCTGTACAGCACGGCGGCGTCGGCACTCACGGCGGACCAGGTCTGGGCAACGCTGCAGCAGCGCATCGCCGGGATGAACATGACCGTCACGGCCGACAGCCAGACGAAATCTGGCGGCACCCTGGCGCTGAAGGGCGTCAGGATGGTGTCCACGGCGCCCAACGGGCAGGTCACAATCTCGATCAGCGAACTGGATCTGGCCGAGGGCAGCGACGGCAGCGTGACCATCACGCCGCCCGCCACGATCCCGCTGGATCTGCACCTGAAGACCGACAAGGGCGACGCAACCGACCTGACGGTGACCGTGACCCAGACCGGCGCCAAGACGGTGGTGACGGGCAAGGAGGGCGACCTGACCTACAGCTCGACCGCCGATGTCGTCACGGCAGCGGTGGATGGCATCACCTCGGGCGGCAAGAAGATGGACCTGCGGATGAAAGCGGGGCTCGACGGGGTGAAGGGCAGCTATCACCTGCTGGGCACCGGGCCGATCGAAGCCGACACGTCCGGCACCATCGACAGGGTCAGCCTGACGGTCGACGCGACCAACCCCGACGGCACCGGCACGCTGCACGGCCAGGCGCAGATGAGCGGGCTTACCTCGTCGGGCAAGATGACGCTGGTGCCGGGGGTCGACATGAAGAACATGGCCGCCGCGCTGGCCGCGGGCTATGCGGTCGACAGCACCCTGACCTACGGCCCCACCACCTTCGCCTTCGATCTGGACCAGGCGCCCAAGAAGGACAGCGTGGCGGGCACCGTCGCTGCCGGGAACGTGACCGTTTCGCTGGACAAGGGGCACATCCAGTACGGCGGCGGCAGCACCGGCGCGGATGTGACGGTGACTTCGACCGAAAGCCCGATCCCGCAGATCGCCGTGAAGATCGCGGAATCGGCGTTCAACCTGCTGGCCCCGATCGGCAAATCCGACACCCCGCAGGATTTCAGCCTGCTGGTGAAGCTGGCGGGCCTGTCGGTGAACGAGGATGTCTGGAAGATGGTCGATGCCAAGGGCGTGCTGCCGCATGATCCGGCGACGGTGATCCTTGACCTGGCGGGCAAGGGCAAGTGGGCGTTCGACTTCTTCGATCCGGCCCAGGCGGCGACCCCGCCCGCGATACCGGGCGAACTGGACGCGCTGACGCTGAAGCAGCTTCAGGTGACCGCGGTGGGCGCCGAGTTGACGGGGACTGGGGATCTGACCTTCGACAACAGCGCGGTGCCGCCCGGCGGGATGCCGAAGCCCGCAGGCACGGTGAACCTGAAGCTGGTGGGCGGAAACGGGCTGATCGACAAGCTGACCCAGATGGGCGTCGTGCCGCAGGACCAGGCGATGGGGGCGCGGATGATGCTGGGCATGTTCGCCAAGCCGGGCGACGGGCCGGACACGATGACCTCGCAGATCGAGTTCAAGCCGGATGGCGCGATCCTGGCGAACGGGCAGCGCATCCAGTAGCGCGCCGGCATCGCACCGCGGTAACGCCTCTGTGCGAAAGCGGGGCCGCCTGTCAGGGGCGGCCCCTTTTTAATGCCCGCCCGCTTGCACGCCGCGGCTACGCCGACTAGGTGCGAGGAACTGGTAGCAAAAGGCCGATCCGATGTCCGACACGCTGGAATCCCTTGCCCACGCCCTTCTGGATGCCGCCCGCAAGGCGGGCGCAGAGGCGGCGGACGCCATCGCGGTTGACGGAACCTCGATCTCGATCGACGTGCGCAATGGCCGGCTGGAACAGGCCGAGCGGTCCGAAGGGGTAGACATCGGCCTGCGCGTGCTGATCGGGCACCGGCAGGCCTGCGTGTCGGCCTCCGACACCCGCCCCGAGACGATGGCCGCGATGGCGGAACGCGCCGTGGCGATGGCGCGCGAGGCGCCCGAAGACCCGACCATCGGGCTGGCCGACCCGTCGCAGCTTGCGCGCGACTGGGACCTGGCGGCGCTTGAGCTGCTGGACCCGGCCGAAGAGCCCACCGCCGCCGCGCTGGAAGACGACGCCCGCCGCGCCGAGGCCGCCGCCCGCGCGGTGGCGGGCATCACGCAGGTGGACAGCGCCGGGGCGGGCTATGGCCGCCGCCAGTTGCATCTGGCCGCCACCAACGGCTTTTCCGGCGGCTACGGACTGAGCTCGCGTTCCATCTCCTGCGTGGCGATCACCGGCACCGGCACGGGGATGGAACGGGACTACCACGCCGATTCCCGCATCTTCGCCGCCGACCTGATCGACGCGGAAACCATCGGCCGGGTCGCGGCCGAACGGGCGCTGGCCCGCGCAGGCGCGCGCAAGCCCCGCACCGGGGCCTTTCCCGTGGTCTATGACGAACGGGTCGCGGGCTCGCTGATCGGGCACCTGCTGTCGGCCATCAACGGCGCGGCAATCGCCCGCGGCGCAAGCTGGCTGCGCGACGCTCTGGGCGAGGCGGTGCTGCCTCCCGGCCTGACGCTGACCGAAGACCCCCACCGCCCGCGCGTCATGAGCTCGCGTCCCTTCGATGCCGAAGGGCTGCCCACGCGGCGGCGCGAGATCGTGGCGAACGGGATCCTGACCGGCTGGACGCTGGATCTGGGCACCGGGCGCAAGCTGGGCCTGCCTTCGACCGGCAATGCCACCCGCTCGACCTCGGCGCCGCCCTCGCCCGCGCCGTCGAACATCGCGCTGACGCAGGGCACGCAAAGCCGCGCCGACCTGCTGCGCGAGATGGGCACGGGGCTGCTGATCACCTCGATGATCGGCAGTTCGATCAACCCGACCACCGGCGACTATTCGCGCGGCGCCTCGGGCCACTGGGTGGAAAACGGCGAGATCGCCTACCCGGTCAACGAATGCACTGTGGCGGGCAACCTGCGCGACATGCTCAGGACGCTGCGCCCGGCCAATGATGCGCGCGGCTGGGTGGGTCTGGTCGTGCCCTCGCTTCTGGTCGAGGGCCTGACCCTTGCCGGAGAGTGACCTTGCGCTGCTGATCCGCGCCGCCCGGGCGGCCGGCGAGGTGGCGCTGCGCTACTGGAAGCAGTCGCCCGCAGCCTGGGAAAAGGCCGACAACGCGGGCCCGGTGACTGAAGCCGACCTGGCCGTTGACCGCCTGCTGGCCGGGATGCTGCGCACCGCCCGGCCCGATTACGGCTGGCTGTCGGAAGAGACCGAGGACGGGCCCGCCCGCCTTGCCCATCGCCGTGTCTTCATCGTGGACCCCATCGACGGCACCCGCGCCTTCATCGCGGGCGAGGTCGGTTTTTCGCATGCGCTTGCGGTGGCCGAAGACGGCCAGGTGACCGCCGCCGCCGTGTACCTGCCCGCGCTGGACCGGCTTTACACGGCCGAGGCGGGCGGCCCGGCGCTGCTGAACGGCCAGCCGATCCGGGCGGCCGCGCCCGAGGGCGTGCCGCCCACGGTGCTGACCGGCAGCGGGGCGCTGAAGCCCGAATACTGGCCGGGCGGGGTGCCCGAGGTCAGGCGCAGCTTCCGCCCCTCGCTGGCGTGGCGGCTGTGCCTTGTGGCCGAGGGCAGCCATCACGGGCTCATCACGCTGCACGACACCTGGGAATGGGACATCGCCGCGGGCGCGCTGATCGCCGAGGCCGCGGGCGCGCGGGTTACAGACCGGGCAGGCGCCCCGCTGCGGTTCAACGCGGCCGCGGCAAAGACCCGGGGCGTTCTGGCGGCGACACCGGCGCTGCACGCCGACTGGCTGGCCCGGCTTGCCCCGCACTAGGGTCAGACCATGCGGATCACATCCTTGTCGATCGCCAGCATGTAGCCCCGTCGGGCGATGTTCTTGACCAAAAGCTCGCTGACGATCTGGTTGCCCAGCGTATCGCGCAGCCGCTTGATGCGGGTGGCCCCCGCGGCCTCTTCGCATTCGGCGGCGGGCTTGCCCGAGATCAGCGCCTCCAGCTCGGCGCCCGACAGTACCTCGTCGTCCAGCCGCGCTTCGGCCAGGGCGGCCAGCGTCTCGATCGCGGCCTCGGTCAGCTTGAATTCCAGGTTGTTCAGGTAAACCGTGTTTTCCGCCCGGCTGATCAGCAGCGACGACACCTGGATCCCCGTGGCCTGGATGGCCGAGATGCGGCGGTTCTGGCTGATGATTGTGACAAGGAACACCAGCGAGGCGATCAGCAGCGCGGTTGAGAACACCAGCAGCACGAAGATCACCACCCGATAGGACACCAGCACATCCGAAAAGGCGGTGCCCGATTGCGCCAGAATCTCCAGCAACTGGATTTCACTGGCCGAGGTCAGCGCGTTGTTCTGGGCAAAGATCTGCTCGACCCGCGCGTTGAACGCGTCGGCGTCGGGCAGGTTCAGGAACAGGAACACGGCCGCGGCAGCCAGGATCGCCACGATGGCGATGATGCCAAGCGTGACCACGCGGTTGCCCGCGCGCAGCCTGTCAGTAGCGGAGGTAGAAGGCTCCGGCACTCTCTTTCCTCTGGGCAAGACCATCGGGGCCGAAAATGGAGAGGACGGCCAGCAAGGTCCAGCCCTCCTTCGCGATCCGGGCGGAAATCGCCGATCGGGCCGCGGCCGGGCTGGCGCAGGCGGCGGTCTGCAACTCGATCACCCCGTAATGCAGGCGCAGCGGGTGTTCGCGCTTGGCCTTGTAGTCGGCGTAGCAGTTCGCGAAGGCCGGTTGCCCAAGCGCAAGGGCCAGCAGCGGGCCGACCAGAGCGAGACGAAGAAGGGATGCGCGTGTCATGCGCCGAGCATGGCCGGACGGGCGGCGCAATTCAATAACATGAGCCATTTATGGCCGAGGTTATCGCATAACACCGCCCCGATATTGCGCTGCCTTGGCCTTCGCCCCCATCTGGCGGTCATCGACGGTACCGCGATGACGAATCCCGGTGCCGCGCTCGGGAAAGGACAATCACGATGCGTATTGCCAGGACCTTGACGTTCGGGCTCGCCACCGCGGCGGTTGCGCTGACGGGCTTCACCGCCGCTCCGGCGCGCGCCGATGATCAGGCGCTGTTCAACCTGCTGGCCGGGGCCGCGGCGGTCGCCATCATCGCGGGTGCGGTGAATGACAACCCGTCCCGTGGCCGCAACGACTGGCACCGCGACCCCCGCTATGCGCGCTGGCATGGCGACGACGACCACGGCTGGGGGCACGGCGGCTGGCGCCGCGGCGGCGACGATGAGGGCGGCTGGGGCCCGCGCCCCTATTACAACGGCTGGAACCGCTGACCCGGACACCGCCGCACCCACTTACCACCTGCGAGCAGAAGACCAGAGGACGACAGAGATGACCATTCGCAGAAACACCCTTGCCGCAACGGCGGTCGCCGCGATGCTGGCGGCCAGCCTTTCGGCCCCCGCGGCCCAGGCCGAGAATGGGCGGATCGGCAGCTTCATTGCCGGCGCCGTCATCGGCGGCGCCCTTGTGAACGGGATCAACCACGCCCCGCCGCCGCCGCCGCGCGTGCAGTATTACCCGCAGCCCGTCTACCCGCAGAACCAGTATTATTATGCGCCCACCACCACCGTGGTCCGTACCATCCCGTCGCGCTGCGAACTGTCGGTGGACCGCGGCCGCGGCTTCGAACGGGCCTATTTCCGCGGCTGTCTGGAACATGCGGGTTTCTACAGCCTGCCGGACCGCTGCGATTTCACCGTCTACACCGAGCGGGGGCCGCGCACCGCGATCCCGGAACGGTGCATGTCGCGCGCGGGCTATCGCTTCGACGACTGATGCGGGGTTGCGGGCGGGCGGCGGATCGGGTGATCTGCCGCCATGACCGCACCCGACTTTTCCTTTGAAACCGCCGCCTTCGCGCAGGGCTTTGCCCGCGTCGCGGGGGTGGACGAGGTGGGGCGCGGGCCGCTGGCGGGCCCCGTCACCGCCGCCGCCGTCATCCTGGACCCGGCGCGCATCCCGGCGGGGCTGAACGATTCCAAGGCGCTGACCGCCGCGCGCCGGGCCGCACTGGATGCAGAGATCCGGGCCGTGGCCACCGTATCGCTGGCCCATGCCAGCGTGGACGAGATCGACCGGCTGAACATCCTGCGCGCCGCGCATCTGGCGATGGAACGCGCGGTGGCGGGGCTGGCGGTTCCGGCGGACCATGTGCTGGTCGATGGCAACATGATCCCGCGGGGCCTTGCGCTGCCCGCGCAGGCGGTGGTGAAGGGCGACGCGCGGGTGCTGTCGATCGCCGCCGCCTCGATCGTGGCCAAGGTGGCGCGCGATGCGATCATGGTGGATCTGGCGCAACAGTACCCTGGCTACGGCTGGGAACGGAATGCGGGCTACCCCTCACCGGCCCATCTCGCCGCGCTTCAAAATCTGGGGATAACCCCACACCATAGGCGTTCGTTCAAGCCCGTGCACAACATGTTGTAGCAAGGGGGCATGTTAACCCCTTGATTCAAAAAAGAATTTGACGCCGAATCAGTAAACCCGCATCTTCTGCCCAACACAAACGGCGCAAAACCGCGCGGCACGAGGCAGACATGGCGATCAAGACGAAACCCGCGGAGGCTGTGCTTCCGCTCAACCAGATTGTGGCTGGCGATTGCATCGAGGTGATGCGCAGCCTTCCCGCAGCCTCGGTTGACCTGATCTTTGCCGACCCGCCCTACAACCTGCAACTGCGGGGCGATCTGCACCGGCCGGACAATTCCAAGGTCGATGCGGTGGACGATCACTGGGACCAGTTTTCCAGCTTCGCCAGCTACGATGCCTTCACCCGCGACTGGCTGTCCGCGGCCAAGCGCCTGCTGAAGCCGAATGGCGCGATCTGGGTGATCGGCAGCTATCACAACGTGTTCCGTCTGGGCGCCGAGTTGCAGAACCAGGGGTTCTGGATCCTGAATGACGTGGTCTGGCGCAAGTCGAACCCGATGCCGAACTTCCGCGGCAAGCGGTTCACCAATGCGCATGAAACGCTGATATGGGCCTCGCGCGACGAGGCGAGCAAGTACACCTTCAACTACGAGGCACTGAAGGCGCTGAACGAGGGCGTGCAGATGCGGTCGGATTGGGTGATCCCGCTGTGCACCGGGTCCGAGCGGCTGAAGGACGAACACGGCGACAAGGCACACCCGACGCAGAAGCCCGAGGCGCTGCTGCACCGCGTGATCCTGGGCACCACGAACCCGGGCGATGTGGTGCTGGACCCGTTCTTCGGCACCGGCACCACGGGCGCCGTGGCCAAGATGCTGGGCCGCAACTTCATCGGGATCGAACGCGAGGAAAGCTACCGCCGCGCAGCCGAGGCCCGGCTTGCGCGCATCCGCCCGCTTGACCAGAGCGCGCTGGAGGTGACGGGATCGAAGCGGGCGGAACCGCGCGTGCCCTTCGGGCAGGTGGTGGAACGCGGAATGCTGCGCCCGGGCGAAGTGCTGATCTCGCCCCGCGGGCGCACGGCGACGGTGCGGGCGGATGGCACGCTGAAGGGCCCCTCGGCCGAGATGACGGGTTCGATCCACCAGGTCGGCGCCGCCTACGAGGGCGCGCCGTCGTGCAACGGCTGGACGTACTGGCACTTCAAGCGCGAGGGGCAACTGATCCCGATCGACTTCCTGCGCCAGCAGATCCGCGCCGAGATGGAGGCCGAACAGGGGCGCCCGCACTGAGCGGGCCCCACCGGCGCCGGCCCTAGAGCACCGGCGCCACCAGCCGCGCCAGCGGGGCCAGGGCCCGGATGGGCCAGGGCCTGCGCGACAGCCCGACCGTCGCGCGCGCGGCCAGGGCGAAATCGGTCGTCAGCATCCGGGCGACATCGGCGGCAAAGGCGGGGTCTGCGACCAGAAGCGTCGCCTCGAAGTTCAGGCGGCACGAGCGGTTGTCAAGGTTGACCGAGCCGACCGAGGCGATCCCGGTGTCGATCAGCAGCACCTTCTGGTGCATGAACCCTGCGGCATAGCGCCAGACCTCGACCCCGGCGGCGCGCACCTCGTCGACATAGGCGAAGGCGGCCAGCCAGGGCAGCCAGTGATCGCGCCGGTCGGGGATCAGCACCCGCACCTCGACCCCGCGCAGCACGGCGGCCTTCAGCGCCGAGAGGATGTCGACATCCGGCACGAAATAGGCGCTGGCGATCCAGATCCGTTCGCGCGCCGAATTGATGGCATGCACGAAATAGAGGCTGGCGGTTTCCAGCGCGTCGGCGGGGCCGCTGGCCAGCACCAGCGCATCCGAGGTGCCCGCCGAGGCCTTGGGCGTCCAGTCGAGCGCCAGCTTCTGCCCGGATGACCACAGCCAGTCTTCGGCCACCACGAATTGCAGTTGCGCCACCGCGGGGCCCTCGACCCGCACGAATGTATCGCGCCAGGGCGTCAGCACCGGATCGCGGCCCACATAGGCGTCGCCCAGGTTCAGCCCGCCGGTGAAGGCCAGATCGCCGTCCACCACCACGATCTTGCGATGGTTGCGGAAATTCACCTGAAGCCGCCCGCGCGAGCGGCGGATGGCGTGAAAGTCGCGCACCTCGACCCCGGCGGCGCGCATCTCGGCCAGCGCCCGGCGGGGCAGATGGCTGCCGATCGCGTCGTAAAGCAGGTAGACCCGCACCCCTGCCCGCGCCCGTGCCATCAGCCGGGCGGCGAAGGCGCGGCCCAGCGCGTCATCCTCGACCGTGTAGAACTGGGCCAGCACATAGCTTTGCGCCTGGTCGATGGCGGCGAAGACCTCGGCGAAGGCGGCCTCTCCGTCGATCAGCAGGCGGACCGCGTTCCCCGAGGCGAAGGGCATCCCGGCCAGTTCGGCAAAGGCGCGCTGGCGCCCGGCATCCTCGCCCGGCGGCAGCGGCGCCGGGGCGTGCTGGCCCGCCAGCGTGCGCAGCGCGGCCATTTCCTCGCGCAACTCGCGCCGCGAGCGGATGTAGCCCGGGTACCGGTGGTGGCCGAAGATCGCGAAGGCCGGCACCGCGAAATGCGGCGCTGCAAAGAGGAACACGACCCATGCGGCGGCGCCCTGCGCGGTGCGCCCGCGGGTGATCGCCGCGCGCACGCAGAACAGCGCGGCGATTTCAAAGCCCAGGTAGACGAGTGCCCAGAATTCGCTGCCCATCGGCATCTAGACTGCCCCGCGCGGAAGCGGATGGTCGCCGCGGTTGTAGGGCGCCCAATCGGCGACCTCGGGGTAATTCTGCCGCCGCCAGGCCCGGACGCGGGGGTTCATCATCCGCCGCCACAGGGGCGGGATCATCGCGGCCATGGTCATCACCGGATAGCCATGCGGAAGCTGGGGCGCGGCATCGGCGGCGTGGTGCTGCAACAGGGGAAAGCGGCGGTCGGGCTTGTAGTGGTGGTCGGAATGGCGTTGCAGGTTGATCAGGAGCCAGTTCGAGGCCCGGTGCGCCGCGTTCCAGGAATGGCGCGGCAGGACGTGTTCGTACGTCCCCTCGCCCAGATGGCGCCGGGTCAGGCCGTAATGCTCGACATAGTTCACCAGCTCTAGTTGCCAAACGGCCACGAAGGCTTGCCACAGGAACAGCGAAAGCCCCAGCCCGCCGCCGATGGCCCAGGCCGCCAGCAGCGCCAGCGCCTGAAGCGTCCAGTAGCGCCAGAACGGGTTCGTGCGGTGCCACCACGGCAGCCCCCGGCGGGCCAGCATCGCGCGTTCGGCGCGAAAGGCCGAGGCGTGGCACTGCCACAGAACCCGCGGAAAGAACCGATGGAAGCCCTCGTTGTAGCGTGCCGTCACCGCGTCGCGCGGGGTGCCAACCCAGGGGTGATGCACCCGCAGGTGTTCCGAGCGGAAATGGCTGTAGAGCACCATCGCCAGAAGCAGATCGCCCAGCCAGCGTTCGCCCGCGGCCTTCTGGTGCATCAGTTCGTGGCTGTAGGTGATGCCGATGGTGCCGGAAATCACCCCCATGCCGAAGAAGAACACCACCAGTTCCGCGGCCGTATAGCCCCCCCGGTGCGCCACGACCCAGATCGCGCCATAGATCACCGCGGCCTGAACGGGAAACCAGATCAAGGTCAGAAGCCTGTACCAGATGAGCCCCGGCTCGGGGGTCTCGGGGTCCGCGTTCCGGGGGTCAAGCCCGCTCAGCGCGTCCATGAGGCTGAAGAGCCCCCAGGAATAGAGCGGCAGCAGGATCACGGCCCAGCCGCCGTGCCACAACCCGAAGCCTGCCAGCGGCACCACGCCCAGCGACAGCCAGAACGGCAGGGCATTCTTCAGCCGCGCGACCTCTGCTGGGGGGATCATCCTTGCCTCCACGCCTTGGCGGCAGTGAACACCGTTTTCCGGGCAAGCTCAATCGCGCGCCAGCACCGCATCGGCCAGGGCGAAGGCCTTTCGCATGACGGTGGGCAGGTCGTCGGGGTGAAAGGCAGCGCCCGCCAGGAAGCTGCCGCGCGCGGGGGTGGCGCCGCGGTCCACCCGCGCGACATGCAGCGTCAGGCGCAGGTCGAAATGGGTGAAGGTGTGGCGCACCTCGCCCGCCTCCTGCCAGTCGGCGGCCAGCGGCGGCGCGGGGGCGGGCGCCTCGTTCCAGTCGGTGCAGGGCCAGCCCAGCATCCCGCCCAGAAGCCCCCGTTCCGGCCGCCGCTCCAGCAGCCAGGCGCCATCCTCGCGCCGGGCCAGGTAGGCGATGCCGCGCCGCAGCGGCTTGGCCGCCTTCGGGGCCTTGCGCGGCAGCCCGGCCTGCACCCCGGCCGCGCGGGCGTCGCAAAGATCCAGTACCGGGCAGATCGCGCAGGCGGGATTGCGCGGGGTGCAGACGGTGGCGCCAAGGTCCATCATCGCCTGCGCGAAATCGCCCGGGCGGGTGGCGGGGGTCAGGGTCTCGGCCAGGGCGACCAGCCGCGGCTTGGCCCCCGGCAGCGGCGCCTCCACCCGGAACAGGCGTGAGACGACGCGTTCCACATTGCCGTCAACGACGGTGGCGGGTTCGTCGAAGGCGATCGCCGCGACCGCCGCCGCCGTGTAGGGGCCGATCCCCGGCAGGCCCAGCAGGCCATCGCGCGTCCGCGGAAAATCCCCCCGCTCTGCCACCGCGCGGGCGCATTTCAGCAGGTTCCGCGCGCGGGCGTAATAGCCCAGCCCGGCCCATTCGGCCATCACCGCGCCATCTTCGGCCGCGGCCAGCGCCTGCACCGTGGGCCAGCGTTCCGTGAACCGGTGGAAGTAGTCCCGCACCGCGGCCACCGTGGTCTGCTGCAGCATCACCTCGGACAGCCAGACGCGGTAGGGATCGGGGCGCACCCCTGCCGCCCGTTCGGCCGGGCCGATCCGCCAGGGCATCACCCGCGCGGCCCGGTCGTACCAGGCCAGAAGCCGCGCCGCCACCTCGCCCGCGTCACGCAATCTTTATGTTCCTTCGTCCGTTGTTGTGCTGGCGTCCCGCCCGCCCCTGTCTAGAATAGGGCCGACTGCAGGAATTGACAGATGACCCCGACCGACCCGCCCAGAGCCCGCCGGATGCGCGGTTTCGAGCCCGCCGCAGGCCTGCTGAAAGAGCAGATGCGCGCGGCGGGCGAAGCGCGCGGCTTTGCGGTGGCGCGGCTGCTGACCCATTGGGCCGAGGTTGTGGGCGACGACATCGCCGCCATCGCGGTGCCCGTCAAGGTAGGCTATGGCCGCGGCGGGTTCGGGGCCACGCTGACGCTGCTGACAACCGGCGCGCGGGCACCCCTGGTCGAGATGCAGAAGACCCGCATCCGCGAGCGGGTGAACGCCTGCTACGGTTATAACGCGATTTCGAAGGTGGCGATCACCCAGACCGCCGCCACGGGCTTTGCCGACGGGCAGGTGGCCTTCACCCCCGCCCCGACGCCGACCGAGCCCGCCCCGCCGCCGGAAACGGTGGCCGCAGCCGCCGAAGCTGCGCGCCCCGTGCAGGACGCCGGGCTGCGCGCGGCGCTTGAAGCGCTGGGGCAGAATATCCTATCACGATCCGCGAAACGGAAAGGCTGATCTCATGGCGACAAGACGGACGGTTCTGGCGATGGGGGGGGCTGCGCTTGCGGGCGCCGGTCTCTGGTGGATGGGCGCGGGGTCCGGCGGCCCGGGCTTTACCCCGATGATGCTGGGCGCCACGCCCGCAATGGCCGACACGGCGCCCGCCAACCTGCCCGAGGTGCCCGACATGTCGCTGGGCAACCCCGATGCCAAGGTCCAGGTGACCGAGTACCTCTCGTTCACCTGCCCGCATTGCGAGGAATTCCACGCGACCGTGTGGAAGGACATCAAGAAGAACTACGTCGATACCGGCAAGATCAAGTTCACGGTCCGCGAGGTCTACTTCGACAAGTACGGGCTTTGGGCGGGGATGATGGCGCGGTGCGGCGGGCCGATGCGCTATTTCGGCATCGTCGACATGCTCTATGACCAGCAGCGGGAATGGGCCGCCTCGAACGACCCGAACCAGGTGGTGGCCAGCCTGCGGCAGATCGGCAAGACCGCCGGGATCACCGACGACCAGCTGAACCAGTGCATGAACGACGGCGCGATGGCGCAGGCGATGGTGGCCAAGTACCAGAAGGACAGCGCCGCCGACCATATCGAGGGCACGCCCTCGTTCGTGATCGACGGGACGACCTACAAGAACATGGGTTACGACGAGTTCGCCAAGCTCCTCGACGCCGAACTGGCAAAGAAGGGCGCATGAGCGCACCACTTGCCGGGATCCGGGTCGTCGAACTGGCGCGCATCCTGGCCGGCCCCTGGGCCGGCCAGACGCTCGCCGACCTGGGCGCCGAGGTGGTGAAGGTCGAGGCCCCGGAGGGCGACGATACCCGCCGCTGGGGCCCGCCCTTCCTCGAACGCGAGGGCGAGCGCGCAGCCGCCTACTTTCACGCGACCAATCGCGGCAAGCGGTCTGTCACCGCAGATTTCACCACGCCCGAAGGGCAGGCGCTGGTGCGCCGACTGGTGGCGGACGCCGATGTGGTGATCGAGAATTTCAAGGTCGGGGGCCTGGCGAAATACGGGCTCGACTATGCCAGCCTGGCCGCGCTGAACCCGCGGCTGATCTATTGTTCGATCACGGGCTTCGGCCAGACCGGGCCCTATGCGGCGCGGGCGGGGTACGACTTCATCATCCAGGGCATGGCCGGGCTGATGAGCGTGACGGGCGAACCCGACGGCCAGCCGCAGAAGGTGGGCGTGGCGGTCATCGACCTGTTCACAGGCATCTATGCCAGCACCGCGATCCTTGCCGCGCTGCACCAGCGCGCCAGCACCGGCACCGGCCAGCACATCGACATGGCGCTGATGGACGTGGCGGTGACGGTCATGGCCAACCAGGCGATGAATTACCTGTCGACCGGTGTCGCCCCGGTCAAGATGGGCAACGCGCACCCGAACCTTGCGCCCTATGCGGTGTTCGACTGCGCCGACGGCTGGATCATCCTTGCCACCGGCAACGACGCGCAATACCGCCGCCTCTGCGGCATCCTCGGGCTGCCCGAGATGGCCGAGGCACCGGCCTTCCTGACCAATGCCGACCGCGTGGCCAACCGGGCCGAGATGACACGGCGGCTGACCGAGGCCACGCGGCGGATGGCCAAGGCCGAGTTGCTGGCCGCCTGCGAGGCGCAGGGCGTGCCCGCGGGGCCGATCAACGACCTGGCCGAGGTCTTCGCCGACCCGCAGGTGGTGGCGCGGGGGATGCAGATCGCGCCGGGCGGCGTGCCGGGGGTGCGTTCGCCCTTCGTCTTCTCGGGGGCCGATCTGGTGCTGGGAACCCCGGCACCGAAGCTGGGGCAGGACGGCTAGCTAGCGCGGAAACAGCCGGTCCAGCGCGGCATCAAGCGGCGCCGCGTCATCGAACTGCAACCGCACCGGCAGGGTCAGCACCTGGGCGCGGAACTTCGCGGGCAGGCGCACGGCGTCCTTTTCGGTGGTGACAAGCTGGGCGCCCGCCTGCCGGGCATCGGCCAGAAGCCGCAGCATCAGCGCCTCGGACAGCGGCTGGTGGTCGGCAAGCGCCTCGGCCCGCAGAAGCCGCGCGCCGAGGCCGCGCAGGGTGGCGAAGAACTTGTCGGGGTGGCCGATCCCGGCGAAGGCCATCACCGGCATCCCGGCCCAGTCCAGCCCCATCTCCAGCGGCTCCAGCCGCGCGGTCAGGCGGGGAACGGCGACCGCCCGGCCCCATGCGGCGTCAAAGGCGGCCTGCGCCTCGGCCCCGCCGATCGACAGCAGCAGGTCCGCGCGCGCGAGCCCCGCGGCCACCGGTTCGCGCAGCGGGCCCGCGGGCAGGCAGCGGCCGTTGCCGAAGCCACGCGCGGCATCCACCACGACCAGCGACAGATCCTTGACCAGCGCGGGATTCTGGAAGCCGTCGTCCAGCACCACGGCCTGCGCGCCTGCCTCGACCGCGGCCCGGGCCCCGGCGGCGCGGTCCTTGGCCACCCAGGTCGGCGCGAAGGAGGACAACAGCAGCGGCTCGTCCCCGGTTTCGGCGGCGCGGTGGCGGCGTTCGTCCACCAGCACCGGGCCGGGCAGCGTGCCGCCATAGCCGCGGCTGACGATATGCGCCGCCACGCCGCGGGCGGCCAGCCGCTGCACCAGCGCCATGGTGGCCGGGGTCTTGCCGGTGCCGCCCGCGTTCAGGTTGCCCACGCAGATGACCGGCACGCCGACGCGCGCGCCCGGCCCCCGCGCCACGCGGCGGGCGGTGGCGGCGGCGTAAAGCGCGCCAAGCGGCGCCAGCAGGCGGGCCGGAAGCGCGGGCCGGTCGGGCGGGGTGAACCAGAAGCGCGGCGCGGTCATGGCGCGGCCTTTCGGGCATCGACCGCCTGCAGCAGCAGCCCGGCCACGGCATCGGTGACATCGGCCCCGTTCGACGTGACGGCCCAGGCATTGTGCGCCAGAAGCGCCGCGCGGTCGGGCGACAGCAGGTCGCCCACCGCATCGCCCAGTTCGGCGGCGCTGCGCACCTCGCGCACGGCGCGCGCCTCGGACAGGCTGGCAAGCGCCGCGCCATGCGCCCCGGCCTGCGGCCCGTGAATCACGGCCGAGCCCAGCGCCGCAGGCTCGAACGGCGGGCGCAGGCAGCCGGGGCCAAGCAGGCTGCCGCCAAGATAGGTGATGGGTGCCAGCCGGTACCACAGGCCAAGCTCGCCCTCGGTGTCGGCCACATAGACCTCTGTCTCGGGCTCGAGGTCGCCTTCGCCGTTCCGCTGCGCCACGGTCCAGCCCTCGGACGCGGCCAGATGCGCGGCGATGGCGGCCCCGCGGGCGGGGTCTTCGGGCACCAGGATCAACAGCAGCCGGTGCGCCAGACGCAGGGCGGCGCGATGGGCCTCGGCCACCAGGGGCAGTTCGGCCTCGGGGACCTGCACGGCCAGCCAGATCGGGCGGGTGTGCAGCGTCTGCGCCATCGCCTCGCGCTCGGCCTCGTTGCAGGGCAGCGCAACCGAGCCTTCGCCCAGACGGCCGACCACCTGCACCTGTGCCGCCCCGCCCGACATCCGCCGGAGCGTGCGCGCCGCGGTCTCGTCAGGAACCAGGATGCGGGCGACGTGGCCCAGCACGGTGCGTGACAGCCACGGGATCCAGCGCAGCGGAGGCGGGGCGGGAAGCTGGGGCTGCACCAGCAGCGGCGGCAGCCCGGCCGTTGCCGCGGCGCAGAGCATGACCGGATCGATGGCGCCGCCGATCTGGGCCGCCGCGTCGGGCTGCCAGCGGGCGAGGAACGCCGCCATCTCTGCCGGGTCGGACACGGGCAGCGGGGCATGCAGGATGCGGCGCGGCGGTGGCGCGGGAAACTCGGCCGCCGTCACGAGAACATGCGCGGCGGGGCGTTCCTCGACAATGCGGCGGGCCAGTTCGACGGCGGCAGGCAGGGTGTGCCCCTGGGGCACATGCAGCCAGACCAGCGGCCCCTTCGGTCGCGCCTGCGGATCGGGAAGGGCAGGTGCCGCCCCCCCGATACGGCGTCGCGCCGTCAACGCAAGATAGAGCGCAAGGCCCAGCGGACGGCGCATTCTGCGGGCTCAGTCGCCCAGTTCTTCGGTCGCGCTGGCGGCCATCTCTTCGTCGCGCAGCCGGTGGATATGGGCGATGAAGTAGCGCATGTGCGCATCGTCAACCGTCCGCTGCGCCTCGGCCTTCCAGGCGGCATGGGCGCTGGCGTAGTCGGGGAACATGCCGACAATGTGGATCTTCGACACGTCCTTGAAGACGGTCTTCGAGGGGCTGACAAGCTCGCCGCCAAAGACGAGATGCAGGCGCTGGGTCATGAGGAGGCTCCGGTCACCAGGGACGCGCGCAACCTAGCCATTGCGGGCACGGGGTCAAGCACAGGTCCGCCGGGCCGGGCCGATTTTGGCGCCAAGCCTGCTGCAGGGCGCGCGGATCGCGTCGCCTCTCCCCTTTCCCTTTCCCGCAACTCGGCCTAGGGTCCGGCCTCGGCGCAGTCGCGACCGTACGCCCAGGACAGGTGCACCCCATGGAAATGGACCCGCTGCCGCAGCCCGGGCTGACGGCTCCGACGCAGACCGGCGTCTACCCAGAGCAGCGCTGGATCGCGATGGCGGTCCTTCTGGCCGCAGCCTTCATGAACCTGATCGACGTGTCGATCGTGAACGTCGCGCTGCCCTCGCTGTTGCGCGCCTTCCGGGCGACGCCCGCGCAGATCGAATGGGTGGTGGCGGCCTATATCCTGACCTTCGCGCTTCTCTTGCTGCCCGCCGGGCGACTGGGCGACATCCTGGGCCGCCGCCGCATGTTCGTGACCGGGATCGGCGTCTTCACCTTCGGCTCGGCGCTGTGCGGGCTGGCACCGGGGGTCGGCGCGCTGGTGGCGGCGCGGGTGCTGCAGGCCACGGGCGGTGCGCTGATGATGCCGCAGACGCTGGCGCTGGTGCCGGTGCTCTTCCCGCCGCAGGAACGCGGCAAGGCCTTCGCGCTGTTCGGTCTGGCCTCGGGCCTGGCCTCGGTGATGGGGCCGGTGCTGGGCGGGTTCCTGATCGGGCAGGACATCGCGGGGCTGGACTGGCGGCCGATCTTTCTGGTGAACGTGCCGATCGGGCTGATCGCCATTCCGCTTTCGCTGCGGCTGGTGCCCGAGATCCGGGGCAACCATCCGCTGAAGCTTGACCTGGTGGGCGTGCTGCTGGCGGCGGCGACGCTGCTGGCGGTGGTCTTCCCGCTGATCGAGGGGCGCGAAGCGGGCTGGCCTGCCTGGATCTTCGTGACGCTGGCCGCGGCGCTGCCGCTTGGCGCCACCTTTGCGGCATGGGAAACGCGACTGGCCCGCGCGGGGCGCCCGCAACTGCTGCCGATCAGCCTGCTGGCCGACAAGGGCTTCGTGCTTGGAACCGCGCTGTCCACCCTGCTCTATTCCGGGATCCCCGGGTTCTTCGTGGTGCTGGCGGTGTTCCTGCAATCGGGCTTCGGGCTGGACCCGATGCATTCGGGCATGATGACGATGCCGTTTTCCATCGGGGTCATGGCCGCCTCGCTGACCTCGGGGCGGCTGGGCAACCGCTGGCAACGACAGCGGATCACCGCGGGCGCGGGGTTCCTTGCGCTGGCGATGTTCGGGCTGCGCTGGACGGTGCAGGGGACCGGCGCGGCGATCGACTGGCCGTTCTATGCGCCCTTCCTGCTTCTGGGCGGCTTTGGACTTGGCACCTGCATCTCGCCGATCTTCCAGGTCGTGCTGACCTCGGTGCCCGGGCGCGATACCGGATCGGCCTCGGGTGCGTTGCAGGCCTTCCAGCAGGTGGGCGGGGCGCTGGGGGTGGCGATACTGGGGCAGATCTTCTTCGCCCGTCTTCAGGCGCCGTCCGGCGCGCCCGAGGCGCACGCGGTCTACAAGGACGCGATGGCGGCGGCGCTGGTCTACAACTCCACCGCCTTTCTGGCCATCGCGGTGCTGATCTGGCTGATCCCGCAGCCCGAACCGCAGGGCTGACTATACATCCGCGCCGAAACAGGCTATCAGCCCTGCTTCAGGCTCCGGTGTTTCCGTGGTGCCGGGCAGGGAGGCCCGGCCGAGGGGGATGGGTGGGCCATCACATGGGCCCGCCGGCAAGGTTCCGGCCGCCCCCCTTTGGAAAGACGGATCATGACGGATGTTTCCGCCATTGCGGCGCCGCTTGCGGCCGCGCTTCAGAAGCGTGGCTATGAAACCCTGACCCCGGTGCAGCTGTCGGTGCTGGAAGACGGGCTGGCAGGCAAGGACCTGCTGGTGTCGGCCCAGACCGGATCGGGCAAGACCGTGGCCTTTGGTCTGGCCATCGCGCCCGACGTGCTGGGCGATGCGCTGCTGCTGCCGCCCGCCGAGGCCCCGCTTGCGCTGATCATCGCCCCCACCCGCGAGCTTGCGTTGCAGGTCAAACGCGAGATCGACTGGCTTTATGCCGAGGCAGGCGTGCTGACGGCCTCTTGCGTGGGGGGCATGGATTTCCGCAACGAACGCCGCGCGCTGGAACGCGGGGCGCATATCGTGGTGGGCACGCCGGGCCGCCTGAAGGACCATATCGAACGCGGCACGCTGGACCTTTCGGCGATCCGCGCCGTGGTTCTGGACGAAGCCGACGAGATGCTGGACCTGGGCTTTGCCGAGGATCTGGAATTCATCCTCGGCGCCGCGCCCGAGGGGCGGCGGACGCTGATGTTCTCGGCCACGGTGCCGCCCGAAATCGCCAAGCTGGCCGAAAGCTACCAGCGCGACGCGGTGCGGCTGAAGACGGCGGCCGAGCAGAAGCAGCATGTGGACATCGAATACCGGGCGATGAGCGTGGCCAACGAGGACCGCGAACATGCCATCATCAACGTCCTGCGCTATTTCGAGGCGCGCACCGCGATCGTGTTCTGCAAGACCCGCGCCGAGGTGACGCATCTGATGGGCCGCTTCCACAACCGCGGCTTTCAGGTGGTGGCGCTGTCGGGCGAACTGAGCCAGCAGGAACGCACCCACGCCCTTCAGGCGATGCGTGACGGGCGGGCCCGCGTCTGCATCGCGACCGACGTGGCCGCCCGCGGGATCGACCTGCCGGGGCTGGAGCTGGTGGTGCATGCCGACCTGCCGACGAACCCCGAGACGCTTCTGCACCGGTCTGGGCGCACGGGCCGGGCGGGGAACAAGGGCACCTCGGTGCTGATCGTCACGCCGCGCGACTACCGCAAGGCCCAGCGCATTCTGCAAGGTGCGCGCGTCACCGCAACCTGGGGCCCCGCGCCCTCGGCCGACGAGGTGCAGGAACGCGACGACGCCCGCCTGATGACCGCGCCGGAACTGAGCGGGCCGGTGGCCGAGGACGAGGCTGCCGCGGTGGCCGCGCTGAGCGTCGCCTACGGGCAAGAAGCGCTGGCCGCGGCCTTCCTGCGGCTGTGGCGCGCCGGGCGTTCGGCGCCGGAAGAGCTGCGCGTGACCGCGACACCCGCCGCCGCGCAGGCAGTCGAGGCCAAGCGCCCGCGCGAGGCGTTCGGCGATTCGGTCTGGTATCGCCTGACCGTCGGCCACACCGGCCGGGCCGAAGCGCGCTGGATCCTGCCCAAGCTCTGCGATCAGGGGCGGATCACCAAGGCCGAGATCGGTGCCATCCGGGTGCAGCAGGATGAAACCTTCGTGCAGATCGCCGAAGCCGCGGTGAAGGGCTTCGAGGCTGCGCTGGGTTCGGCGATGGAACTGGAACCGGGGCTGGTGCTGAGCCGGATGGCGGGCGAGCCCTCGATGGAACGCCCGGCGGCACGCGCGCCGCGCCGCGAACCCGCCCGCTTCGATGCGCCCGAAGGCCCGGTGCAGGGCAAGAAATCCTTCCGCGCCGCGAAATACGAAACCCGCGACGAGGTGAAGCCCGCCCGCCGGTTCGGCGTGAAGGCGCGCGACGAGGCACGCGACGTGTCCCGGGGCGATGAGGGCGACGGGGCCCAGATCCACGCCGCGCCCCGCAAGCCCTATGCCAAACCCGCCGAGGATGCGCCGCGCAAACCCTATGCGCGGACAAGCGAGGATGCGCCGCGCAAGCCCTATGGCAAGTCGGCCGAGGATGCGCCGCGCAAGCCGTACACGAAACCGGCCGCCGACGGTCCGCGCAAGCCCTATGCGAAATCCACCGGCGACGCCCCGCGCAAGCCCTACGCCAAAGCCGAGGGTGCGCCGCGCAAGCCCTATGTCAAATCCGCCGGGGGCAAATCCTACGAGGGCAAATCCTCCGAGGCCAGATCCTACGAGGCCAGATCCTCCGAGGATCGCCCCGCCCGGCCGCGCGCCGCGGGCGAGGACGGGCCGGCGAAGAAGCCGCGCTGGACCGGCGCCGACAAGGCGGGGCGCCCGGCAAAGCCCGGCGCGCCCCGGCGCCCGCCCGTGAACCCGGCCGATACGTCGCAGCGGCTGAAGCCGCGCAGCGGCCCGCGCAGCCGGGGCTGAGGGTTGCACCCGGCGGGGCCGCACCGTATACGGCCCCGCCTTGACCCTTCCCTTGCCACCCGGGGGATCCGCCGATGCTGCAAACACCCTATTATCTGATCGACCGCGCCGCGCTGTTGCGGAACATGGCGGTCATCGACCGGCTTCAGGCGCTGTCGGGCGCCAAGGCGCTTCTGGCGCTGAAATGCTTTGCCACGTGGCCCGTGTTCGACACGCTGAAGCCGCACATGGCGGGCACCACGTCGTCTTCGCTCTACGAATTGCGGCTGGGGCGCGAGGAGTTCGGGGGCGAAACCCATGCCTATTCGGTGGCCTGGTCCGACCACGAGATCGACGCGGCGGTGGGCCATGCCGACAAGATCATCTTCAACTCCATCGGCCAGCTTGCGCGGTTCGAGGGGCGCGCGCAGGGCATCGCCCGCGGGCTGCGGCTGAATCCGCGGTTTTCCACCAGCGGCTTCGACCTGGCAGACCCCGCCCGGCCGTTTTCCCGGCTGGGGGAATGGGACGCCGCGAAGATCGGGCAGGTGATCGACCGGATTTCCGGCTTCATGATCCATTACAACTGCGAAAACGGCGATTTCGCGCTGTTCGACGCGCAGCTTTCGCGGATCGAGGCCGAATTCGGCGCGCTGCTGGAACGGGTGCAATGGGTCAGCCTGGGGGGCGGCATCCATTTCACCGGCGCGGGCTATCCGGTCGAGGCGCTTGCGGCGCGGCTGAAAGCCTTCGCCGACCGCTTCGGCGTGCAGGTCTACCTGGAGCCCGGCGAGGCCGCGATCACCAACGCCGCCACGCTCGAGGTGACGGTGCTGGACGTGCTGGACAACGGCAAGAAGCTGGCGATCGTCGACAGTTCGATCGAGGCGCACATGCTGGACCTGCTGATCTACCGCCAGCCCGCGAAGATCGCGCCGAACGAAGGCGAATACCCGTTCATGATCTGCGGAAAGTCCTGCCTTGCGGGCGACATCTTCGGCGAGTTCCGCTTCCCCGCGCCGTTGCAGGTGGGCGACCGGCTGTCGATCCTGGATGCGGCCGGTTACACGATGGTCAAGAAGAACTGGTTCAATGGCGTGCAGATGCCCGCCATCGCGATCCGCGAGATCGACGGCAGCATCACCGTTGCCCGCCAGTTCGGCTACCAGGATTACCGATCGAGCCTCGGCTGAGGTTCCCCCCTGTCGTGCTGAAAGGAGTTTCCGCCGTGAAACGGAACGTTCTGATCATCGGCGCCGGTGGCGTGGCACAGGTCGTGGCGCACAAATGCGCGCAGAACAACGATGTTCTGGGCGATCTGCACATCGCCTCGCGCACGGTGGCGAAATGCGAGGCGATCATCGCGGGCGTGCGGGCCAGGGGCGCGATGAAGGTGCCGGGCATCTTTGCCGCCCATGCGGTCGATGCGATGGACAGCGCCGCGGTGGCCGCGCTGATCCGGGCGACGGGGGCGCGGATCGTGCTGAACCTCGGCTCGTCCTTCGTCAACATGACGGTGCTGGCCGCCTGCATCGAGACCGGCGCCGCCTATCTGGACACCGCGATCCACGAAGACCCCGCCAAGGTCTGCGAAACCCCGCCGTGGTATGCCAACTATGAATGGCGGCGGCGCGAGGCCTGCGCGGCGGCGGGCGTCACCGCGATCCTGGGCGCGGGTTTCGATCCGGGCGTGGTGAACGCCTATGCCCGTCTTGCGGCAGATGAGCATTTCGACCGGATCGACACGCTCGACATCATCGACATCAACGCGGGCAGCCATGGCCGCTGGTTCGCCACCAACTTCGACCCCGAGATCAACTTCCGCGAATTCACCGGGCAAGTGTGGTCGTGGCAGAAGGGCCGGTGGGTTTCCAACCAGATGTTCGAGGTGGGTCAGGACTGGGAACTGCCGGTCGTAGGCACCCAGCGCGCCTATCTGACCGGCCATGACGAGGTGCATTCGCTGAGCCAGATCCTGGGCATTCCCACCGTGCGGTTCTGGATGGGCTTTGGCGAACGCTACATCCAGGTGTTCACCGTGCTGAAGAACCTGGGGCTTCTGTCGGAAAAGCCGGTGAGAACGGCCGAGGGACAAGAGGTGGTGCCGCTGAAGCTGGTGAAGGCGGTGCTGCCCGATCCGGCAAGCCTCGCGCCCGACTATACCGGCAAGACCTGCATCGGCGATCTGGTCCGCGGCCAGAAGGACGGCAAGGCGGCCGAGGTGTTCATCTACAACGTGGCCGACCATGCCGACGCCTATGCCGAGGTGGGCAGCCAGGGGATCAGCTATACCGCCGGGGTTCCGGCGGTTGCGGCGGCGCTGCTGATCGCGGACGGCACCTGGGACGTGGGCGGCATGCGCAACATCGAGGAACTGCCCCCCAGGCCCTTCCTGAAGGTGCTGGACCGGCTGGGCCTTGGCACGCGCATCCGCGATGCCGCCGGGGACCGTGCGCTGACGTTCTGATCCCGGCCTGCGCGCGGCGCTGATCCGCCCGGGCGCGAGAACGTGACTGGGGCGTCACGAGGGCTCTGGTAATGTTTCCCGCGTAGCGTCCTTCGGACCCCGCACAAGGAAGGGCCCCATGCCGTCAAACGCGACCATCGCCGCCATCCGCTTTGGCTGCGGCCTGTCTCCGCAGGCCCCCGCGCCCGCGGATGCCGCGGCCATCCTGGCGGGGTTGGCCGACCCCGATCAGGCCCTGGCCGATTTTCCCGGCCCCGATCCGCAGCAGGTCTGGGCGCTTGGGCACCAGGTGACCGAACACAACCGCGACGCCCGCGCGAGTGTTCCCGGCGCCGCCGAGGCGCTGAAGGAAACGCGGCGGCAGATCAACGTCATGAACGACGCGGCGCTGCTGAACTTCGTGCAGCGGGGGGTCTACGGCGCCTCGGGCTTCCGCGAACGGTTGCAGGATTTCTGGACGAACCACTTCACCGTCGTGGGCAAGCTTGCACGGGTGAAGGCGATCCCCTCGGTCTTTGCCGACCAGGCGATCCGGCCGCACATGACGGGGCGGTTCACCGATCTGCTGACCGCAGTGGTCACCCATCCGGCGATGCTGATCTACCTTGACCAGATCACCTCGTCGGGGCCGCAATCCCGCGCGGGCGAACGGCAGAAGCGCGGGCTGAACGAAAACCTGGCGCGCGAGGTGCTGGAGCTGCACACGCTGGGCGTGGGGGCCGGCTACAGCCAGACCGATGTGCGCCAGTTCGCCTATCTGCTGACCGGGCTGACGCTGGACAACAAGGATGGCCAGTTCCGCTTCAACCCGAACATGGTGGAACCCTCGGCCGAGACGCTGCTGGGAAAGACCTACGGCGGGCCACCGAAGGACAAGCTGGCCCAGATTAACCGCGCGCTTGACGACATCGCCCTGCGCCCGGAAACGGCGCAGCACATCGCGACGAAGATCGCGGTGCATTTCGTGGCCGATACGCCCGATCCGGGGCTGGTGCAGGCGATGACGGCGGCCTATCGCCGCTCGGGCGGTGATCTGACGGCGGTCTATTCCGCCATGCTCGATCACCCCGCCGCCTGGGCCCCGCCCGGCGCCAAGGTGCGGATGCCCTTCGATTACATCGTGGCCGCGCTGCGGGCGTTGGCGCCCCCGCGGAACACGCTGGCGGCGCTTCGCCCGCAACAGATCCAGCGGTTCGTGCTGACCCCGCTGGCCGGGATGGGCCAGCCGTTCCAGCAGGCCCCGGGCCCGAACGGCTGGCACGAGGATTCGGCGGGCTGGGTGACCCCGCCACTTCTGGCGGCACGCATCCAATGGGCGATGGCGGTGCCCCAGCAACTGCTGCCAGACCTTCCCGATCCGCGCGAATTCGTGCAGGTGGCGCTGGCCGATGCCGCCAGCCAGACCGTGATCGACGCCGCGCGTCAGGCCGAGAACCGGCGCGAGGGCGTGGGCCTCGTGCTGGCCTCGAACGATTTCAACCGGCGCTAGGAGCCTCTGATGACCGACTCCGTGCTTTCCGCCCCGCTCTCGCGGCGCCTGTTCCTGAAGACCGGCGCGCTGGTGGGCTGTTCCATCGCGGCGCAACCGCTGATGACCACTGTCACCTTCGCCGCCGCACCGGGGGAAAACCGGCTGGTCGTGCTGATCCTGCGGGGCGCGATGGACGGGCTCGATGTGGTGCGCCCGGTGGGTGATCCGGCCTTTGCCGGCTATCGCAACCTGACCCTGCAGGCGGGCGCGGCGCTGCCGCTGACCGGGATCTATGCGGCCCATCCCGACCTTGCGCCGCTGATGCCGCTATGGGCCAAGGGCGAGCTGGCCTTTGCCCATGCGGTCTCGACACCCTACCGCGACAAGCGCAGCCATTTCGACGGGCAGGACATCCTGGAGGCCGGTACCGGGCGCGATGTGCCCGACCTGACGGTGAAGGACGGCTGGCTGAACCGGATGCTGCAGGCGATGCCGGGGCTGAGTTCGGAAACCGCCTTCGCGGTCGGGCGGGACGAGATGAAGGTGATCCTGGGCCGCGCGCCCTATGCAAGCTGGGCGCCCGACGCGCGGCTGCAATTGTCCTCGCAGGGGCGCAGACTGCTGGCGCGGATGTATCAGGATGACCCGATGTTCCGCAGTTCGGCCGCCGAGGCCATCGCGCTGACCGACCAGATGGCGGCGGCCCCCGCCGCGATGGGCGGCGGATCGGACGGGATGATGATGGCGGCAGCACCCGCCACGGCACCCGGCGCTGCCACCGATACCGCCCCCGATCCGCTGGCCGCCTTTGCCGCGAGCCGCCTGAAAGGCGACACCCGCATCGCCACCTTCTCGATCTCGGGATGGGACAGCCACGCGGCACAGGCCGGCGTGCTGAAGCGCGAACTTGGCGCGCTGTGCCGCACGATCCTGACGCTGAAGGACGATCTTGGCCCGGTCTGGGGCAAGACCACAGTGATCGCGATGACCGAATTCGGCCGCACCGCGAAGGAAAACGGCACCGGCGGCACCGACCACGGCACCGGCGGCGCCATGCTGATGGCGGGCGGGGCGATCCGGGGCGGCAAGGTCTATGGCCGCTGGCCGGGGCTGGACGAGGCCGCGCTTTACGAACGGCGCGACCTGATGCCCACGGCCGACGTGCGGGCCTACGCCGCCTGGGCGATGCGGGGCATGTACGGGCTGGACAAGGGCCTGCTGGAAAAGACCGTGTTTCCCGGGCTCGACATGGGGACCGACCCCGGGATCCTGGCCTGAGGGATCAGAACGGCCGGGTGAACAGGCCGATCGTCAGCGCGATGCCAAGGCCCACGATGGTGATGCGCAGCAGGCGCTCGTTCACCTTGTGCAGCGCCCAGGCGCCGGCAAGGCCGCCGATTATCGCACCGCTGCCCAGCGCCAGGGCGCTGAGCCAGTGTACCTGGGGCGAGGTGACGAAGAAGGCCACGGCAGAGGCGTTCATCACCCCCGCCAGCACATTCTTGGTGGCGCCCGCGTTGCGGGTCGGCAGGCCCGCCATGGTCAGCGCCGCCATCATCAGAAAGCCGATGCCGCCACCGAAATAGCCGCCGTAGACCGCGATGCCGAACTGCGCGAGCGCGGCGCCCACGGGGCCGATCTGCGCGACGGGGGCCTTGCGCTTGGGTCCGAACGAGCCCCAGGCGAAAACCGCGGTGGCAAACAGCACCAGCCAGGGCACCAGCCGCGCGAAGACCGAAGATGGCGTTTCCAGCAGCAGCAGCGCCCCGCAGGCCCCGCCGAGGATCGAGACGACGAACAGCACCCAGAACGGCAGCCGCCCCACGCCGCTGACCATCCGCCGCCCGGCCAGCCCAGAGGTCACCTGCCCGGGAAACAGCGCGACGGTCGAGGTGATGTTGGCCGCTAGGGGCGTCAGCCCCGTCAGGATCAGCGCGGGCAGCGTGATGAACGAGCCGCCCCCCGCCAACGCATTCTGAAGCCCGGCCCAGAGCCCCGCAAGAAAAACCACCACCGTCAGCATCGCGTCCCCCTCCGCCAGCCCGCCGGTTCTATCGGGGGCGGCGGAAAAGGCAAGCGGCCTAAGGCTTCAGCGCGCGTTCCAGCCGCCGGATCAGCACGTCGCGCGCGCGCTCGTCGGCGGCCCCCTTCAGCGCGTCGTTGATGTCGAGGAAAAGCCGCGACACATCGTTGTGCCAGTCCAGCCGCGCAAGCTTTTCCGGCGCCAGCCGCGGCGCGGTCTCGGGCTCGACCGCCACGGCGCCGGTCGCCGTCAGTTCGTAGGGCGCATCCAGCGCGGGGCGCAGGATCTGCACCGCGGGCAACACGCCGTCAAGCCGCGCGGCAAGGCCCGCGATGGCCTCGGGCTCGCCGTGATCCAGAAACAGCGCGTGCGTCAGCGGCAACCGGGCCTTCACCCAGTCGACCAGTTCGGCGGCATCGGCATGGCCCGAATAGAGGTCAAGCGAGCGGATGCGGGCGCGGACGTTGTATTCCTCGCCCTGGATGCGGACGGTGGCGGCGCCCTCTTGCAGGATGCGGCCCAGCGTGCCCGCCGCCTGGTAGCCGACCAGAAGAACGGTCGCCTCTTCGCGCCAGAGCCAGTTCTTCAGCCGGTGGCGGATGCGTCCCGCCTCGCACATGCCGCTGGCCGCGATGACGATGTGGAAGCCATGCAGCCGGTCGAGCGCCTTGCTCTGTTCCACCGTCTCGGTGAAATGCAGATCGTGCGACCGCAGACCCTTGAGGAAGGTGGCGCCCACCTCCAGTTCCCGGGCGTGGTCGGCAAAGACGCGGGTCGCCTTTTCGGCAAGCGGGCTGTCGACATAGATCGGAATCCGCGGCAATTCGCCATCCGCGATCAGCCGCGACAGGTCGCTGATCAGTTCCTGCGCGCGTTCCACCGCAAAGGACGGGATCAGCAGAACCCCGTTTGGGTTCATCGCCGCGCGCACCTCGTCGCGCAGGCGCTGGCGGCGCGTGTCGGCGCCCGCCTCCTCGCGCGTCCGGTCGCCATAGGTGGATTCGCAGATCAGGTAATCCACCCCCGCCGGGCCTTGCGGATCGGGGTCCATCAGCTTCGAATCCGGCCCGATGTCGCCCGAGGCCAGCAGGCGAAGCGGGCCGCCCGGCGCCGCGATCTCCAGTTCGACAGAGGCCGAGCCCAGCAGGTGCCCCGCATTCCACAGCCGGGCGCGCAGGCCGGGCAGCACGGTGAACCATGCATCATAGGGCTGCGGCACGAACAGCTTCTGGCAGGCCGCGGCATCGGCGGCGGTGTAGATCGGTTCCACCCGGCCGCCGTGGCGATGCTGGGCGCGGCGGTTCAACTGCTCGACCTCGATCTCCTGGATATGGGCGCTGTCGGGCAGCATCACCCCGGCCAGGTCGGCGGTCGCACGGGTGGCGTGGATCGGGCCATCATAGCCGTGGCGCACCAGCTTCGGCAGCAGGCCGGAATGGTCGATATGGGCATGGGTCAGAATGACCGCCGCGATCCCGCGGGGGTCGAAGGGAAACGGGCGGTAGTTCAGCTCTTTCTCCGTCTTGGAGCCCTGGAACATGCCGCAATCGATCAGGATCTGCCCCTGCCCCGTTTCCAGCCGGATGCACGAGCCCGTCACGGTGCCCGCGGCGCCGTGGAAGGTCAGACGGGGGATCATGGGCGCCTCCTTCGGTTTCATCCAGCCTACATGCGGCGGCGCGCAAAAGGCAAACGCGCATCCCGGCTTGATCGACGGAGCCCGGGCGCGTAGCCCTGCGCCATGCGCATCCTCGACAACATCATCAGCGACCGCGGGTCGAGATACGCCGTCTCGGGCGCCCCATGCCGCAGCGAGGCGGAGGCGAAGGCGCTGGTGAAAGAGCTGATGCGGATCAGGAAATTCGCCAAGGCCACGCACAACAGTTGGGCACTGATCTGCGACGACGGCGCGCTGAAGGCCGACGACGGCGAGGCGGGCGCGGGCCTGGTGATCCTGCGGATGCTGGACCGCGAGGGGGTCCGCGACCATCTGGTGATCGTCACGCGCTGGTTTGGCGGCAAGAACCTGGGCGGCGACCGGTTCCGCCATGTGCAGGAGGCGGTGCGTCTTTATCTGGCGCCGTAGCGGCGCTATCCCGGGGAAGTCGCAACGAGGGCCTCCGATGACAGCCACCCCCGCCACCCGCGCGCTCAGCCAGGCCAAGGTTGCCTTCCGGGTGCTGGAATACGATTATGTGGCCGGGCAGGACCGGATCGGGCTGCATGCGGCGGCGGCCATCGGCGTCGATCCGGCGCGGGTGCTCAAGACGCTGATGGTCGAGGTGGATGGCAAGCCCGCCTGCGCGGTGATTCCGTCGGACCGGACGCTGTCGATGAAGCGGGTGGCCAGCGCCTTTGGCGGCAAGGCTGCGCAGATGATGGCGCCCGACAAGGCCGAGCGGCTGACCGGCTTTCACACCGGGGGCATTTCGCCCTTCGGCCAGAAACGCCGGGTGCCCACCGCCTTCGAGGCGGGCGCGCTGGCAGTGCCCGAGATCGTGGTGAACGGCGGGCAGCGCGGGGTGATGGTGGCGCTGGCCCCGCAGGATGCGCTGGCGGCGGCTGCGGCCACCGCACGGCCGCTTTGCGCCGACTGACGCTTGAGACCGCGGCCTCGATCAGGCATGGGGACCGCCAACCGCAGGAAAGGAACGGACGATGGATTACAGCAAATCGGGCGGCGCCAAGACCGGCAAGAACACGCCGCGGCACGTCGAGCACAACGCCAAGGGCACGACCCGGAACCCCTATGGCGAACGCACCCCCAAGGCCGAGCTTCTGGCCCGGCTGAAAGCGGCGGCCGAGGCGAAGAAGACACAGGGCTGAACCCCGGCCCGGGACAAGCAGGCCCCGGAAAACCAGAAGGCCGACAACCTGTTACGGTTGCCGGCCTTTGCTGCCGAAGCATTGGTGCCCAGAAGAGGACTCGAACCTCCACGCCTTGCGGCACTGGTACCTGAAACCAGCGCGTCTACCAATTCCGCCATCTGGGCGATGTCGTGGGGCGGGGTTTACCCAGCAGCATCGGGAGTGTCAACAGGGCTTCAGACGATTTTCGCGCATTTTCCGGGCCGCGATTCCGCGCTTGAGCGTGGTGGCCCGGAGGGCTATGCAACAGCAGCATTTCCATGCGCTCCCACGGTTACGGAGGTCTGGCGTCATGTCGAAACTGGTCACGATCATCGGCGGGTCCGGCTTTGTCGGCCGCTACATCGCGCGCCGCATGGCCAAGGAGGGCTGGCGCGTGCGCGTGGCCGTCCGCCGCCCGAACGAGGCGATCTTCGTGCGCCCCTACGGCGTTGTCGGGCAGGTCGAGCCGGTGGCCTGCAACATCCGCGACGATGCCTCGGTCAGGGCTGCGGTGCATGGGGCGGATGCGGTGGTGAACTGCGTCGGCATCCTTGCGCCCTCGGGGCGCAACACCTTCGATTCCGTGCAGGCGGATGGCGCGGCCCGGGTCGCCCGCATCGCGGCCGAACAGGGCGCGGCGACGCTGGTACAGATTTCGGCCATCGGCGCCTCGGCCGAGTCGGACAGCCACTATGCCCGCAGCAAGGCGGCGGGCGAAGCGGCGGTGCTGGCGGCCTTTCCGGGCGCGGTGATCCTGCGGCCGTCGATCATCTTCGGCAACGAGGACGGCTTCTTCAACCGCTTCGGGGCGATGGCGACCAAGGGGCCGATCCTGCCGGTGGTGGGCGCGGGCACGAAGTTCCAGCCGGTCTATGTGGATGACGTGGCGCAGGCCGCGGTCAAGGCGGTGCTGGGCCAGGCGGCACCCGGCGTCTACGAGCTTGGCGGGCCGGACGTGCGCAGCTTCCGCGAGCTGATGGTCGAGATGCTGGCCGTGATCAAGCGCCGCCGCCTTGTGCTGGGTGTGCCGTTCTGGGTCGGCTCGATCCTGGCCGGCGTTCTGGATGTGGTGCAGGCCGTTTCCCTGGGGCTCATCGCCAATAGCGTCCTGACGATGGACCAGGTGCGCAACCTCAAGCGTGACAACGTGGTTGCGCCGGGGGCCAAGGGGCTGGCCGACCTCGGGATCACGCCCACCCCGATGGAGGCGGTGCTGCCCGAGTATCTGTGGCGCTTCCGTCCGGCCGGGCAATACAACGCAATCCAGGAGTCGGCCAAGAACCTGCGGCGCACCTGAGCGCGCGTCTTGGCACGGACCCGCGGGCCGACCCGCATGATCGGGGCGCTGCGGCGCCCCGCTTGCATTTCCGGCCCGGGCGGCATCGCGAATCAGCCCGGCGCCAGAGCCGGAACATGCAGAAAAACAGGGGATTTCGCGATATAAGTAATAATTGCTTACCTATTATCTCGGAGAAAATCGCCTTTTTTCGCCCACGGCAGGCGGAAATGGGTATTTAGGTAAGCATAGCTGACTTTTCATCCGATCCCCCCTGTCCTATGAAGGCCGCCGAACGAAATCCCGAAGGGAGGCGCCGCCATGGCCAAGGAACGCATGCTCCAATTCGTCACCCTGGCGAAGGAAATGCCCGAGAAGCGCCCCGCGGACCTGCGCGCCAAGGATTTCCACGAGATTTACCGCGAATTTGCCGCGACCAAGGCGGCCGAACAGGCCGGGCGTTGCAGCCAGTGCGGCGTGCCCTTCTGCCAGAGCCACTGCCCGCTGCACAACAACATCCCCGACTGGCTGCGCCTGACCGCGATGGGGCGGTTGCAGGAAGCCTACGAGGTCAGCCAGGCCACCAACACCTTCCCCGAGATTTGCGGCCGCATCTGCCCGCAGGACCGCCTGTGCGAGGGCAACTGTGTCATCGAACAGTCCGGCCACGGCACGGTGACCATCGGTTCGGTCGAAAAGTACCTGACCGATCTTGCCTGGCAGGAGGGCTGGGTGAAGCCGATCCGCCCGGTGGAAGAGCGGGCGGAAAGCGTGGGCATCATCGGCGCGGGGCCGGCCGGGCTTGCGGCGGCGGATGTGCTGCGCCGCAAGGGCGTGCAGGTGACGGTCTATGACCGCTACGACCGGGCGGGCGGGCTGCTGACCTACGGCATCCCCGGCTTCAAGCTGGAAAAGCCGGTGGTGATGCAGCGGATCGACCAGCTCGAGGCGGCGGGCGTGCAGTTCGTGATGAATTGCAACGTGGGTGTGGATCTCAGCTTCGACGCGATCCGCGGCCAGCATGACGCGGTGCTGATCGCGACCGGGGTCTACAAGGCGCGCGACATCAAGGCGCCGGGCGTCGGTGCGGGCGGGATCGTGAAGGCGCTCGACTATCTGACCGCCTCGAACCGGCAGAGCTTCGGCGACGAGGTGCCTGCCTTCGAGTCGGGCGAGCTGAACGCCGCGGGCAAGCGGGTGGTGGTGATCGGCGGCGGCGATACCGCGATGGACTGCGTGCGCACGGCGATCCGGCAGGGCGCCACCAGCGTGAAGTGCCTTTATCGCCGCGACCGCGCCAACATGCCCGGCAGCCAGCGCGAGGTGCAGAACGCCGAGGAAGAGGGCGTGGAATTCGTCTGGCTTTCGGCGCCGAAAGGCTTCACCGGCAGCCCGGTCGATGGCGTGATGGTGCAGCGGATGCGGCTGGGCGAGCCCGACAGCAGCGGGCGCCAGGTGCCCGAGATCATCGAGGGCGCGGATTATGTGGAACCGGTCGAACTGGTCATCATGGCGCTGGGGTTCGAGCCCGAAGACCTGCCCGCCGACTGGCAGGCCCCTGCCCTGACGGTCACCCGCTGGGGCACGGTCAAGGCCGATTTCCGCAGCCACGCGACCAGCCTGCCTGGCGTCTTCGCGGCAGGCGACATCGTGCGCGGGGCAAGCCTTGTGGTCTGGGCGATCCGCGACGGACGCGAGGCGGCGGATGCGATCATGGACTATCTGGCGCAGCCCGCCGTGGTGGCGGCGGAATAGGCGGGAGCGGGGCAGACCGATATCGCACCGAAGTGACACCGGTTTGGCATCGACACCTGTAGGCTGGGTGCCGGTGCACCGAAACTGACAAGACAGTGGTGCTGACCTTTCAGGAGGGCAGACGGATGGCGGAACGGAAAATCACGATGCGGCTGATGCTGCTGGCCGCGGGGGTCGCCCTCGGGGCGGCGCTTCCCCTGCGCCCCGCGCTGGCGGGCGAAACCTTCACCCCGCCCAAGGGCTGCTCGCTGTTTCTGACCGTGCAGATGCATGGCTGCCTTGTATCGAACCACTACACCTGCTCGGCCGATCCGAAGGGTGACAAGTGGCGGGTGGATTTCAACCAGAACGGGCCGTTCTTCGTCAGCAAGATCGACACCGAGACCCAGTGGATCGAAACCTACGACCTGGCCGCGGGCACGCATGAGACGCTCAGGCCCCACGCGCCGAACCCGGCCTCGTTCAGCGAACTGCTGGCGAAGGGGATCGACAGCTACGACTTCAGCACCGCGACCGATCAGGGCAAGGTGACCCATGTCACCGGCTACGACAAGCTCACCGGCGTCAAGCGGGTGGTCAACGGTGTCACGCTGGAACAGAGCGAGTTCGACACCACCGCCAAGGACGACAAGGGCAACCAGGTGTGGCATTCCAAGGGGCATGAGTGGATCAGCCGGAACTGGCGGCTGTTTCTGGCTGGGGCGGGCACCTGGGAAGACGAGACCGGCAAGACGCCGTTCGACAATTCGCCGGTGGTGATGAGCCAGCCGGGGCAGAAGGGCTTCGGCTCGATGACCCCGGAATTCGACTGCAATTCGGTGGAATCGCAACTGGTGCTGCCGCCGCAGGGGCCGGTGTTTCAATGAGACGGCACGGCGGCAGGCATTCGTGCGGAAGGACGGCCGGGGCCGACCGGGCGCCGGGCCGCGGAACGGACCGGCCGCGCGGGATCGATGCGGACAGATTGCCCGGCGGCGCCGGGCCTCTTCGGAAAGGGTGAGCAAGATGACGACGTATGACGAAGCCTGGGTTGCCGCCGAGGAAGCCAAGCGCGCCTACATGAACGACCACTCGCTTTACCGGACCGAGGACGAACACTCGTCATGCGGGGTCGGGCTTGTCGTCGCCATTTCCGGCAAGCCCAGCCGCAAGGTGGTGCAGAACGGCATCGACGCGCTGAAGGCCGTATGGCACCGCGGCGCGGTCGATGCCGACGGCAAGACGGGCGATGGCGCGGGCATCCATGTGCAGATCCCGGTGCCGTTCTTCTACGACCAGATCCGCCGCACCGGACACGAGCCCGACATGGGCAAGCTGATCGCCGTGGGCCAGATCTTCCTGCCGCGCACCGATTTCGGCGCGCAGGAACGCTGCCGCACCATCGTCGAGACCGAAGTGCTGCGGATGGGCCATTACATCTACGGCTGGCGCCACGTTCCGGTGAACACCGAGGTGCTGGGCGAGAAGGCAAACGCCACCCGGCCCGAGATCGAGCAGATCCTGATCCGCAATGACAAGGGCGTGGATGAAGAGACCTTCGAACGCGAACTTTACATCATCCGCCGCCGGATCGAGAAGGCGGCGATCGCCAGCCAGATCAACGGGCTCTATCTGTGTTCGCTGTCCTGCCGGTCGATCATCTACAAGGGGATGATGTTGGCCGAACAGGTCGCGGTGTTCTATCCCGACCTGATGGACGAACGCTTCGAAAGCGCGTTCTGCATCTACCACCAGCGCTACAGCACCAACACCTTCCCCCAGTGGTCGCTGGCCCAGCCGTTCCGCATGCTGGCCCACAACGGCGAGATCAACACGCTGAAGGGCAACGTGAACTGGATGCGGAGCCACGAGATCCGCATGGCCTCGAGCACGTTCGGAGAGATGGCCGAGGACATCAAGCCGATCATCCCGGCGGGCACGTCGGATTCGGGCGCGCTGGATGCGGTGTTCGAGGTGATGGTGCGCGCCGGCCGCTCGGCCCCGATGGCCAAGACGATGCTGGTGCCCGAAGCCTGGTCGAAGACCACGACCGACATGCCGAAGGCCTGGGCGGACATGTACGCCTATTGCAACGCGGTGATGGAACCCTGGGACGGCCCCGCGGCGCTGGCGATGACCGACGGCCGCTGGGTCTGCGGCGGGCTTGACCGCAACGGGTTGCGCCCGATGCGCTATGTGGTGACGGGCGACGGCATGCTGATCGCCGGGTCCGAGGCCGGAATGGTGCCGGTGGACGAAAGCACGATCCGCGAGAAGGGCGCGCTGGGGCCGGGGCAGATGATCGCCGTCGATATGCGCGACGGCAAGCTGTACCACGACCGCGCGATGAAGGACCGCCTGGCCGCGGCGCAGCCCTATGCCGAATGGATCGAGAAGGTCGTGGACCTGAACGCGCTCTTGCGCGACGTGCCCGAAGCGCCGATGTTCGATGGCGCCGACCTGCGCCGCCGCCAGATCGCGGCCGGCTATTCGCTGGAAGACCTGGAACAGGTTCTGGCGCCGATGGCCGAGGACGGCAAGGAAATGGTGGCCAGCATGGGCGACGACACGCCCGCCGCGGTGCTGTCGAACCAGTACCGCCCGCTGAGCCACTTCTTCCGGCAGAACTTCAGCCAGGTGACGAACCCGCCGATCGACTCGTTGCGCGAAAGCCGGGTGATGAGCCTGAAGACCCGCTTCGGCAACCTGAAGAACGTGCTGGATGAAGACAGCAGCCAGACCGAGATCCTGGTGCTGGAAAGCCCGTTCATCGCCAACGCGGAATTCGAGGTGATGTCGCGCCAGTTCGGCGGCAACGTGGCCTTCATCGACTGCACCTTCCCGGTGGGGGGCGAGCCCGACGCGCTGCGGCTGGGGCTGGAACGCATCCGCGCCGAGGCCGAGGATGCCGTGCGCTCGGGCGCCGGTCATCTGGTGCTGACGGATGAACATCAGGGGCCGTCCAAGGTGCCGATGCCGATGATCCTGGCCACCTCGGCCGTGCATTCCTGGCTGACGCGCAAGGGGCTGCGGACCTTCACCAGCGTCAATGTGCGTTCGGCCGAATGCATCGATCCGCATTACTTCGCGGTGCTGATCGGCTGCGGCGCCACCACGGTGAACGCCTATCTGGCCGAAGACAGCATCGCCGACCGCATTCGCCGCGGCCTGCTGGACGGCACGCTGGAAGACGGGATGCGCCGCTACCGCGCGGCCATCGACGCGGGCCTTCTGAAGATCATGTCGAAGATGGGGATCTCGGTCATCTCGTCCTATCGCGGCGGTCTGAATTTCGAGGCGGTGGGGCTGTCGCGCGCGATGGTGGCCGAATACTTCCCCGGAATGCACAGCCGCATTTCCGGCATCGGCCTACACGGCATCCAGATGAAGCTGGAGGAGATCCACGCCAGCGCCTGGAAGGGCGGCAGCGACGTGCTGCCCATCGGCGGCTTCTACAAGGCCCGCCGCTCGGGCGAGAAGCACGCCTGGGAAGCGCAGACCATGCACATGCTGCAGGCGGCCTGCGACCGGGCCAGCTATGACCTGTGGCAGCAGTATTCGGCCGCCATGCGGGCCAATCCGCCGATCCACCTGCGCGACCTCTTGGACATCAAGCCGCTGGGCAAGCCGGTGCCGATCGAAGAGGTGGAAAGCATCACCTCGATCCGCAAGCGGTTCGTGACGCCGGGGATGAGCCTTGGCGCCCTGGGGCCCGAGGCGCACAAGACGCTGAACATCGCGATGAACCGGATTGGTGCGAAGTCGGATTCGGGCGAGGGCGGCGAAGATCCGGCGCATTTCACGCCCGAGCCGAATGGCGACAACCCCTCGGCCAAGATCAAGCAGGTGGCCAGCGGTCGCTTCGGCGTGACGGCGGAATATCTCAACGCCTGCGAAGAGCTGGAAATCAAGGTGGCCCAGGGCGCCAAGCCCGGCGAAGGCGGCCAGTTGCCCGGCCTGAAGGTGACCAAGCTGATCGCACGGCTGCGGCATTCGACGCCGGGCGTCACGCTGATCAGCCCGCCACCGCACCACGACATCTACTCGATCGAGGATCTGGCGCAGCTCATCTATGACCTCAAGCAGATCAACCCGCGCGCCAAGGTCACGGTGAAGTTGGTCTCGTCCTCGGGCGTGGGCACCATCGCGGCGGGTGTGGCCAAGGCCAAGGCCGACGTGATCCTGATCTCGGGGCACAATGGCGGCACCGGGGCCAGCCCGGCCACCTCGATCAAATACGCGGGCCTGCCGTGGGAGATGGGCCTGACCGAGGCGCATCAGGTGCTGGCCATGAACAACCTGCGCGAGCGGATCACGCTGCGCACCGATGGCGGGCTGCGCACGGGCCGCGACATCATCATTGCCGCGATGATGGGGGCCGAGGAATACGGCATCGGCACCGCGGCGCTGATCGCCATGGGCTGCATCATGGTCCGCCAGTGCCAGTCGAACACCTGCCCGGTGGGCGTCTGCACCCAGAACGAGGCGCTGCGGGCCAAGTTCACCGGTACCGCGGACAAGGTGGTGAACCTCATCACCTTCTACGCGCAGGAGGTGCGGGAAATCCTGGCCTCGATCGGCGCGCGGACGATGGATGACATCATCGGCCGGGCCGACCTGCTGACGCAGGTGTCGCGCGGCTCGGCGCATCTTGACGATCTGGACCTGAATCCGCTGCTGATTACCGTCGATGGCGCGCAGAAGATCCGCTACGACCGGTCGAAGCCCCGCAACGCGGTGCCCGACACGCTGGATGCCGAAATCATCAAGGACGGCCACCGCTTCTTCGAGGATGGCGAGAAGATGCAGCTGTCCTACGCGGTCCGCAACACGCTGCGCACCATAGGCACGCGGGCCTCCAGCCATATCGTCAAGCGGTTCGGAATGAACAACAGCCTGCAGCCCGACCACCTGACGGTGAAGCTGACCGGGTCCTGCGGACAGTCGCTGGGCGCCTTTGCGGTGAACGGCCTGAAGCTTGAGGTTCAGGGCGACGCCAACGACTATGTCGGCAAGGGCCTGTCGGGCGGGCTGATCGTGGTGCGGCCGCAGATGTCCTCGCCGCTGGAGGCAAGCCGGAACACGATCATTGGCAACACGGTGCTTTATGGCGCCACCGCCGGGCACCTCTTTGCCGCGGGCCGGGCGGGCGAGCGGTTCGCGGTGCGCAACTCGGGCGCCAAGGTGGTGATCGAGGGCTGCGGATCGAACGGCTGCGAATACATGACCGGCGGGGTGGCGGTGATCCTGGGCAGCATCGGCGCCAACTTCGGCGCCGGGATGACCGGGGGCATGGCCTACCTCTATGACCCCGACGGCGTGGCCGAGGATTTCATCAACGGCGAGACCCTGGTGACCTGCGCCGTCAGCCACCCGCATTGGGAGGCCGAGCTGAAGGCGCTGGTGGAACGCCACGCGCGGGAAACCGGCAGCCGCAAGGCCGCGGCGATCCTGGCCGACTGGGCGGCAGAAAGGGCCAATTTCCTGCAGGTCTGCCCGAAAGAGATGCTGATCCACCTGCCCTACCCGCTGAGCGAAGGGGCCGAGGCGGTGCCGGCCGAATAGGCCCGCGCCAGACGGCGATCCCTCAAAGCCCCCGCGGTGCCTGCCGCGGGGGCCTTTCCATTCCGGGGCGGCGGGTTTGCCCCTGCCCGGGCGACACGGCCTTTCCATTTGCCGCGCGGGCGGGTTAGGTCTGGGGGGGCAACAGGGAACGGGGCGCATGGCGACGGCAGAGGGCAAGGGCAAGACGGGCGGCAAGGGGCGCAAGGCTCCACCGCCTCCGCCACCGCTTCTGCGCCGCCTCTGGCCGCTGGTCCGGCTCTGGGGGCGGCGGGCGCTGGTGGCGGTGGCGGGGCTCTTCCTGTTCCTGATCGTCGTCTTCCGCTTCGTGAACCCGCCCACCACGCCCTACATGTTTTCCGAAGGGCTGCGGCTGGGCCATGTGAACCAATCCTGGGTGCCCTTCGACAAGATCGCACCGGTCATGGCGCGGTCCGTCGTGGCGGCCGAGGACGCCAACTTCTGCCGCCACTGGGGCTTCGACATCGCCGCGATCCGCGCCGCGGCCGAGGCCGGCGGGACCCGCGGCGGCTCGACCATCAGCCAGCAGGTGGTCAAGAACGTGTTTCTGTGGCAAGGCCACAGCTGGCCCCGCAAGGCGATGGAGGCGCTGCTGACCCCGATCGTCGAACTGGTCTGGGGCAAGCGGCGGATCCTCGAGGTCTACCTGAACGTTGCCGAATTCGGCCCCGGCACCTTCGGGGTGAGGGCGGGGGCGGCACGGTCCTTCGCGGTCGAGCCCGACGCGATCTCGGGCGGGCAGGCGGCGCTGCTTGCGGCGGTTCTGCCCGACCCGAAGCAGCGCAATGCGGCCCATCCCGGGGCCTTCCTGCGCCGCCGCGCGCAAGAGATCGCGGACGGGGCGCGGACCATCGCCGCCGACGGGCGCGACGACTGCTTCAAGGATTGAATTCGGCAGTGCGGCGGGGCATTGAGGAACCACCGCCCCAGACCGGACCGACCTTCAGATGAACCGCCTTTTTCACGTTCCGCTTTCCCCCTTCTGCCGCAAGGTGCGCCTGACGCTTGCGGAGAAGCGGATCGAGGTGGAACTGATCGAGGAACGCTACTGGGAACAGGCGCCGGAATTCCTCCGCCGGAACCCGGCAGGCAAGGTGCCGGTGCTGCGGCTGGACGGGATGACCCTGTCGGAAAGCCAGGCGATCTGCGAGCTGATCGAGGAACGCCACCCCACACCCGCCCTGATGCCGCGCACGCCCGAGGACCGCTACGAGGTGCGCCGCCTCTGCGCCTGGTTCGACGACAAGTTCCACAACGAAGTTACATCGCGCCTGCTGTACGAGCGCGTGAACAAGAAGATCAGCGGTCAGGGCTACCCGGATTCCAAGAACGTCAAGTATGGCGCCACGCGGATCAAGTATCACCTCGACTACCTCGGCTGGCTGCTGGACCAGCGCCGCTGGCTCGCGGGGGATGTGATGACGCTGGCCGATTTCGCCGCGGCCGCGCATCTGTCAAGCCTGGACTACATCAGCGACGTGGACTGGAACCGGAATGCCAACGTCAAGGAATGGTATGCCAAGATCAAGTCGCGGCCCTCGTTCCGGACCCTGCTGATGGATCAGGTGCCGGGCTTTCCGCCACCGCCGCATTACGCCGACCTCGATTTCTGACGCGGTCGCGGGGGGCTTCTTGCCACCCGCATGTCCCGGGGATGTTTGGACCAAGATGACAGGGGCAGCGATGCAGGGCGCCGACCTTCGCGCGGCGCTGGAAGACCGGGCGCGGGTCGAGGGCTTCGCCGGGCTGGGCATCTGTCGCCCCGATGCGATCCCGCAGGCTGCGGGGCGGCTGGCGGCCTATGTGTCGGCGGGGCGGCACGGGCAGATGGGCTGGATGGCCGAACGCATGGGCTGGCGCGGCGATCCCGCGGCGCTCTGGCCTGCAGCGCAGAGCGTGGTCATGCTGGCCGAAAACTACACGCCCGCGGGCGATCCGCTGGCCGCGACGCGGGCGCGCGGGCAGGGTGCGATCAGCGTCTATGCGCGCGGCAAGGATTACCACGACCTGGTGAAGCGGCGGCTGAAGCGGCTGGGACGCTGGCTGATCGAGGCCGCGGGGGGCGAGATCAAGGTTTTCGTGGATACCGCGCCGGTGATGGAAAAGCCGCTGGCGCAGGCGGCGGGGCTGGGCTGGCAGGGCAAGCACACCAACCTCGTGTCGCGCGATCACGGGAACTGGATCTTCCTTGGCGCGATCTTCACCACGCTGGCACTGCCGGTGGACGCCGCCGAGACCGACCATTGCGGCAGTTGCCGCGCGTGTCTGGACGCCTGCCCCACCGGGGCCTTCCCGGCGCCCTACCAGCTCGATGCCCGGCGCTGCATCAGCTATCTGACGATCGAACACCGCGGGCCGGTGGACCCCGCGCTGCGGCCGGGCCTGGGCAACCGGATCTATGGCTGCGACGATTGCCTGGCGGTCTGCCCCTGGAACAAGTTCGCCGTCGCCGCGGCCGAGATTGGCTATGCCGACCGGACAGGGGCGCCGCCGCTGGCAGAGCTTGCGGCGCTGGACGATGCGGGCTTCCGCGCGCGTTTCGCAGGCAGCCCGATCAAGCGGATCGGGCGCAACCGTTTCCTGCGCAACGTGCTTTACGCGATCGGCAACAGCGGCGATCCGGCGCTGGCCGCGGCCGCGGCACCGCATCTGTCCGATCCCGATCCCGCCGTCGCCGACGCGGCGGACTGGGCGCTCGGGCGGCTGACACCTGCCGCAAGAATGCCGTAACCGCAGCCAGATTCCCGCCATGATTGTGCGGGACCGTCGCCGGAACATTCAGCCGCTGTGGAGAGTCTGTCATGCAGATGCTTCCCGGAAGCCCCGCGTTCCTGGCGCTTTCGCTTGTGCTGTACCTGGTGTTCGTCAACGGTCTGACGATGTTCCTCTATGCCGTGGATGCCCGCCGCCGCGCCGCGGATGAATGGCCGGTGCCGGAAAGCACCCTGTTGCTGCTGGCCTGTTTCGGCGGCACCCCCGCCGCGATGATGGCGGCGCGCTGGCTGGACCGCGAGCCGCGCCCCGCCACCTTCACCGGCACGCTGAACCTGATCGTGGCGACCCATCTGATGGCGGCGATCACGCTCGAGACCCAGAAAGGCCAGGCGATGGTGCTGGATTTCGGCCATTCGACCGCGCGGCTTGTGGCCCAGCTGCTTCCCGCCCCTCCCGCTGGTGAGAACGGCTAGCCGGTCGATCTTTGCCCGCGTCCGTGCTAGGCTGGAACCCTGCCAGGGGAGGACCAGCATGGCCAGACACATCATCGACCGGCCCCGCGCGGGCAAGGACGGCGAGCGGACGCGGGCCTATGTGGCGATCGAGCACGCCGAGAACCGGCCGGGCCGCGCGGAACGCCTTTTGCATCGCGCCGCCTCGACCGGCCGCGACGCCGGCCAGCGGCTGCGCGAGTTCCTGCGGATCGAGCGGGGCATCACCAGCTGACCGCCCGCCCGGCGCGCGACGCGATGCGCGCGGGTCAGGCCCGCACCAGCGCCTGATAGCGGTCGATCACATGGCGGGCCAGGGCGCCCACCTCGAACCGCCAGGGGCCGATTTCGGCGACCGGGGTCACCTCTGCGGCGGTGCCGGTCAGCCAGCATTGCTGGAAGCTTTCCAGTTCGTGCGGGCCGATGTGGCGCTCGTGCACCGCGACGCCCTCGGCGCGCAGCAGATCGATGACGGTCTGCCGGGTGATCCCCGCCAGGACGCAATCGGGCAAGGGCGTGTGAACCGCGCCATCCTTCACGAAGAAGATGTTGGCGCTTGTCGCCTCGGCCACATGGCCGCGATAGTCGAACATCATGGCATCCGCGCAGCCCTTCGCCTCGGCGGCGTGCTTTGACATGGTGCAGATCATGTAGAGCCCCGAGGCCTTGGCCGCTGACGGGATGGTTTCCGGGCTGGGGCGTTTCCATTTCGCGATGTCGAGCCGGGCGCCCTTCAGCCGGGCATCGCCGTAATAGGGCGCCCATGACCACCCCGCGATGGCCAGCCGCACCGGATTGCGGCGGGCCGATACGCCCATGTCCAGCCCCGACGCGCGCCAGGCGATGGCGCGGACATAGGCATCGCTCCAGCCATTCGCCTGCAGCAGCGCGGCCTTGGCGGCCTCGATCTGGTCCAGCGTCCAGGGCAGCGGCATGTCGATCAACTCGCCCGACCGGATCAGGCGGGCACTGTGCGCGCGGCTCTGGAAGATCCGGCTGCCGTAGCTGCGCTCGCCCTCGAACACCGCCGAGGCATAGTGCAGCGCATGGGTCAGCACATGCACCGTGGCCTGCCGCCAGGGCACCAATGCGCCGTCCATCCAGATCCAGCCATCGCGATCGTCAAATGCGTCAGACATGCCTTCCTCCGTCCGAGCCCGCAGGTCGGTTTTCAAAAGTTGCGCACTAAAGGTCCGTTTTGGACATTTTATTGCGTGAAATCTGCGGACGGGTAACAATTGATTCTTGGAAAGTCAACAAGGCTGACATAAAATCGACCCGGGGCACGACAGGTGTGATCGGGGGACGGCGGCATGGCGGAAGGTGGCGCAGGACCGGGCGGGGGCGAAAGCCTGCTGTTCCTGACCGACGACCAACTGCGCAAGGGGATCGAGGCGATGTTCTTCGCCTATCGCGGCTTCACCGCCGACCCCGACCGCATCCTGGAACGGCACGAATATGGCCGGGCGCATCACCGGGCCATGCATTTCATCCATCGCAGCCCCGGAACGACGGTGAACAACCTGCTGTCGATCCTGGGCGTCACCAAGCAGTCGCTGAACCGGGTGCTCCGGACGCTGATCGACGACGGGCTGGTGGAAAGCCGGGTGGGCCGCAAGGACAAGCGCGAACGGCACCTGTTCCTGACCGACAAGGGCACGGCGCTGGAGCGCGAGCTGTCCGAGGCCCAGCGCGGGCGGATGCGCTCGGCCTACCGTGCCGCAGGGCCGCAGGCGGTGGCCGGGTTCCGCCAGGTGCTTGAGGCGATGATGGAACCCGAGATGCGGCGCCAGTACCAGACGTTGAAGGATGCCGGAGCATGAGCAGCGAGGCCGATGTTCACCTGCTGATCGTGGACGATGACGAGCGGATCCGCGGGCTTCTGCAAAAGTTCCTGATCCGCAACGGGTTCTGGGTGACCGCCGCTCGCGACGCGGCGCATGCGCGGCGGCTGATGGCGGGGCTCGACTTCGACCTGATCGTGCTGGACGTGATGATGCCGGGCGAAGATGGCATCAGCTTCACCCGCGCGCTGCGGGCCCGTCAGAGCACACCCATCCTGCTGCTGACCGCCCGGGGCGAGACCGGCAGCCGGATCGAGGGGCTGGAGGCCGGCGCCGATGATTACCTGGCCAAACCTTTCGAGCCGAAGGAACTTCTGCTGCGCATCAACGCGATCCTGCGGCGCGCGCCCGCGGTGCGCCCGGCCGATACCGGGCCCAAGGTGCTGCACCTTGGCCCCGTCCGCTACGAGATCGAGCGGGGCGAACTGTGGCGGGGCAGCGAGCTGATCCGGCTGACGGCGACCGAGGCGCAGCTGATGCGGATCTTCGCCGCCCAGCCCGGCGCGGCGGTCAGCCGGGAAAAGCTGGTGGCAGACCTCGGGCGGGATGACGGGCAGGCCACCGCGCGGGCGGTGGACGTGCAGATCACCCGCCTTCGCCGCAAGATCGAGGCGGATTCGCGCCAGCCGCGTTACCTGCAGACGGTGCGCGGGTCGGGCTACATGCTGGCGCCGGATTGACGCGCCCGCCGTCAGACCGGGTTGGCGCGCCGCGGCGCCTGGCATAGCATCGGGCGATGGTCACCCTCGGGAGGTTCCGGATGCACAAGACCCCGCCCCTGGCGCCCGCGCGGGCCGCCCTACGACACGGGCGCCACAACCCCGGCACGGCGGGCTGAGGCGCATGGGCACCGCGGTCTTCACCCATTCCGCAAGCCGGGGGCACCTGACCCCGGCGGGCCACCCCGAGCGCGTGGCGCGGATCGAGGCGGTCGAGGCGGCGCTGGACGCCCTGGCCGGGCTTGACCGGCAACGCGCACCGCTGGCCGCGCGGGCCGAGGTGGAACGCTGCCACCCGGCGTCCCATGTCGATCGCATCGCGGCCGCGATCCCGGCGCAGGGGGTGCAGGCGCTTGATGCCGATACCTGGGTTTCCCCCGGATCGCTGAGCGCGGCGCTGCACGCGGTGGGCGGCATCTGTGCCGCGGTGGATGCGGTGCTGGCGGGCAAGGCCGCGAATGCCTTCGTGGCCTGCCGCCCGCCGGGGCATCATGCCGAACGCGAAACGCCGATGGGCTTCTGCCTGTTCGGCACGGCAGCCATCGGCGCCATGCGCGCCTTGGACCATCACGGGCTGGCGCGGGTGGCGGTGCTGGATTTCGACGTGCATCACGGCAACGGCACCCAGGATCTTCTGTGGCAGGAAGGCCGGGCGTTCTTCGCCTCGTCGCATCAGATGCCGCTATACCCCGGAACCGGATCACCGGATGAAACCGGGGCGCATGGCCAGATCCTGAACGTGCCGCTGGCACCCGGCAGCGGCGGGGCGGCGATGCGGCGGGCCTGGGGTGGCCAGATCCTGCCCGCCGCGCAGGCCTTCGCCCCCGACCTCATCATCGTCTCGGCCGGGTTCGATGCCCATGCGGCCGACCCGCTGGCCGGGCTGGCCTGGGACGAAGAGGATTTCCGCTGGCTGACCGCCGCGATCTGCGATCTGGCCGATGCCACCTGCGGGGGGCGGGTGGTCTCGACACTCGAGGGGGGATATGATCTGACCGCCTTGGCGGCAAGCGTGGCCGCCCATGTCGATGTGCTGAGGGAGCGGGGCGGATGAAGCCGGTGGCAGAAATGAGCTTCGAAGAGGCGATGGCGGCGCTGGAGCAGGTGGTGACCCGGCTGGAACGGGGCGACGTGCCGCTGGAAGAGTCGATCGCGCTTTACGAGCAGGGCGCCCAGCTGAAGAAGCGCTGCGCCGACAAGTTGGCCGAGGCCGAGGCCAAGGTGGAACTGATCCGCGCCGCCGAGGGGCGCGCGGTGGGCACCGCGCCGGCCGAGGGGCTTTGATGTTCGTCACCGCTCTGGCCGAGGATGCGGCCCGGGTACAGGCGCATCTGCTGGCCGTGCTGGGCCACCGCGAAGACCTGCCGCTGACCGATGCGATGCGCTACGCGGTGCAGGGCGGCAAGGGCCTGCGCGGCTTCCTGGTGCTGGAAGGCGCGCGGCTGCATGGGGTTTCGCCCGACCGGGCGGTGGCGGCGGCGGCCGCCGCCGAGGCGCTGCACGCCTACAGCCTGGTTCATGACGACCTGCCCGCGATGGACGATGACGACCTGCGCCGCGGGCAGCCCACAGTGCATGTGAAATGGGACGAGGCGACCGCGATCCTGGCAGGCGATGCGCTGCAAACGCTGGCCTTCGAACTGCTGTCGGACCCGTCTCTGGGGTCGGCCGAGGTGCGCCTCGCCCTGGTCGCGGGGCTTGCCCGCGCGGCGGGCGCGCAGGGCATGGTGCTGGGCCAGGCGCTGGACATGGCCGCCGAAACCTCGGCCACGCCGCTGACGCTTGCCCAGATCACCCGGTTGCAGGCCGGCAAGACCGGCGCCCTGATCCGCTGGTCGGCCGAGGCGGGCGCGGTGATCGCAGGGGCCGATCCGGCACCGCTAGCCGCCTATGCCACGGCGCTGGGGCTGGCCTTCCAGATCGCCGACGACATTCTTGACGTGACGGGCGATGCGGCAAAGGCGGGCAAGCGGTTGCAAAAGGATGCGGCGGCCGGCAAGGCGACCTTCGTGTCGCTGCTCGGGCTTGATGGCGCGCGGGCGCGCGCGCGCGCCCTGGTCGAGGACGCCGAGGCCGCCCTGCTGCCCTATGGCGAGGCCGCGGATACCTTGCGCCACTGTGCCCGCTTCGTTATTGCGCGCGACATGTAACGCCCGGAGCGGCCGATGACCGAACGACCCCAGACCCCGACACTGGACCGCGTGACGGTTCCGGCCGATCTGAAGGCGCTGAGCGACCGCGAGCTGAAGACGCTGGCCGACGAACTGCGGGCCGAGACCATCTCGGCCGTGTCGGTCACGGGCGGGCATCTGGGGGCGGGGCTCGGCGTGGTGGAACTGACGGTGGCGCTGCATGCCGTGTTCGACACGCCCCGCGACAAGCTGATCTGGGACGTGGGCCACCAGTGCTATCCGCACAAGATCCTGACCGGGCGGCGCGACCGCATCCGCACGCTTCGGATGAAGGACGGGCTTTCGGGTTTTACCAAGCGGTCGGAAAGCCCCTATGACCCGTTCGGGGCGGCGCATTCCTCGACCTCGATCTCGGCCGCGCTGGGGTTTGCCTGCGCGCGCGACCTTGGGGCCGCGGATGTGGGCGATGCCATCGCGGTGATCGGCGACGGCGCGATGAGCGCGGGCATGGCCTTCGAGGCGATGAACAACGCAGGCCACCTGAAGAAACGGCTCTTCGTCATCCTGAACGACAACGAGATGTCGATCGCCCCGCCGGTGGGCGCGCTGTCGTCCTATCTCTCGCGGCTTTATGCAGGGGCCCCGTTCCAGGACCTGAAGGCGGTGGCCAAGGGCGCGGTCAGCTTCCTGCCGGAACCCTTTCAGGAAGGCGCGCGCCGGGCCAAGGAAATGCTGAAGGGCATGACCGTGGGCGGGACGCTGTTCGAGGAGCTGGGGTTCAGCTACATCGGACCGGTCGACGGACACGATCTGGACCAGCTTCTGCCCGTCCTGCGCACTGCCCGGGCACGGGCGACCGGGCCGATCCTGATCCATGTGCTGACCCGCAAGGGCAAGGGCTATGCCCCCGCCGAAGAGGCGGCCGACCGCGGCCATGCAACGGGCAAGTTCGACGTGCTGACCGGGGTGCAGGCCAAGGCACCATCCAACGCGCCCAGCTATACCAAGGTCTTCGCCCAGGCGCTGCTGAAAGAGGCCGAGGCCGATGGCCGGATCGTCGCCATCACCGCGGCGATGCCCGATGGCACCGGGCTGAACCTGTTCGCCGAACGCTTTCCCAAGCGGTGCTTCGACGTGGGCATCGCCGAGCAGCATGCGGTCACCTTCGCCGCGGGCCTTGCCGCAGGGGGGATGAAGCCCTTCTGCGCGCTCTATTCCACCTTCCTGCAACGCGGCTACGATCAGGTCGTGCATGATGTCGCGATCCAGCGCCTGCCGGTGCGCTTTGCCATCGACCGGGCGGGGCTGGTGGGGGCCGACGGCGCAACCCATGCCGGTGCCTTCGACGTGGCCTTCCTTGCGAACCTGCCCGGCATGGTGGTGATGGCCGCCGCCGACGAGGCCGAGCTGGTCCACATGGTCGCCACCGCCGCCGCGCATGACGCGGGCCCCATCGCCTTCCGCTACCCGCGCGGCGAGGGCGTGGGGGTCGAACTGCCCGCCCGCGGCGTACCGCTCGAGATCGGTCGCGGCCGGATCATCCGCGAGGGCGCGCGCGTGGCGCTGCTGTCCTTCGGCACCCGCCTCTCCGAGGTGCAGAAGGCCGCCGAGGCGCTGGCCGCCCGCGGCATCTCGCCCACCGTGGCCGATGCCCGTTTTGCCAAGCCGCTCGACCGCGAGCTGATCCTGCGGCTCGCCGCCGGGCACGAGGCGCTGATCACCGTGGAAGAGGGCGCCATCGGCGGCTTCGGCAGCCATGTGGCGCAGCTTCTGGCCGACGAGGGCGCCTTCGACCGCGGCCTGAAGTTCCGCAGCCTCGTGCTGCCCGACATCTTCATCGACCAGGCCAGCCCCGAAGCCATGTACGCCGTGGCCGGCATGAACGCCCCGCAGATCGAGGCAAAGGTGCTCGAGGTTCTGGGCGTGGCCGTGGTGGGCAAACGCGCGTAGGCCCCGCCCTCAACAATCCCGCCGCATTTTCCCCGGCCCCGCCGCTTCCGCCGCCCGCCGCCGCCGTCTAGGCTGCGCGGCGCCGGAGGGCGGGGGGCAGGAGGGCGGGACGTGGGACTGGCAGGACGCGTGCGGCGCGAAATGCGGCTTGGCCTGTCGGCCGCGCTGGCCCGCGCCAGGATGCTTGCGGGGCACGGGCCACGCTTTGCGGGGGCCTACCCGGACCCCGCAACGGCGCTGGCCGCGGTGCCGAAGACGCGGTTGGCGGGCTATGACCATGACGCCGTCGTCGATGTCACCTTCCCCGAGATGTGCCGCGTCGCGCTCTGGGATTATCCGGCGATCCTGTGGCTTTCGCGGCTGGCGCGGCCGGGGCTGCGGGTGCTGGACGCGGGCGGGCATCTGGGCACCAAGCACATCGCCTTTTCCCGCCTGCTCGACCTCGGCGCGCTGGACTGGACCGTCTACGACCTGCCCGCCATCATCCGCGCGGCCCGCGCCCGGCAGGCGGCGGGGCACCTGCCCGCGGCGATCCGCTTCACCGAGACGCTCGACGGGCTGGCGGGGGTGGATCTGCTGCTGGCCTCGGGACTCCTGCAATACCTCGACGCGCCCTTCGCGGCCTTCCTTGGCCGCCTGCCCGCCCCGCCCGCACATCTCATCCTGAACAAGGTCGCCACGCGCGACGGCACCCCCGTCACCACGCTGGAGCGGATCGGCACGGCGCGTGTGCCCTACCAGATCCGCGCCCGCGCCGCCTTCGAGGCCGAACTGGCGGCGGCGGGCTACCGGGTGCTGGACAGCTGGCGGATCCCCTCGCTCGCCCATACGATCGCCACCCACCCGTGGCTCGGCCCCTCGACCAACCGGGGCTATGTGCTGGAACGGGTCTCCTCGGCCAGCAGCGCGGCCAGCCCCGCGCGGTAGTCGGGATAGCGCAGTCGCACGCCCAGCTCGGTCTTGATCCGGTCGTTCCTCACCCGCTTGCTTTCGGCATAGAAGCTCGCCGCCATCGGCGACAGCGTGGCCGGGTCATAGGGTACGGCCGGCGGCTCTGGCAGGCCCAGCAGCCGCGCGGCCTCCGACAGCACATCCTCGGGCGGGGCGGGGTCGTCATCGCAGAGGTTGTAGACGGCGCCGGGGTTCGGCCGCGCGATCGAGGCCTCGAGCACCTGGGCGATGTCCTCGACATGGATCCGGCTGAACACCTGGCCGGGCTTCAGGATGCGCCGCGCGCTGCCGTCGCGCACCTTCTCGAACGGGCCGCGGCCGGGGCCGTAGATGCCTGCCAGGCGGAAGATGTGCAGCGGCAGCCCTGTCGCGCGCCAGGCAGCCTCGGCCGCCACCCGGGCGCGGCCGCGTTCGGTGGCCGGAGTCAGGGCCGATCCCTCGTCGACCCAGCCGCCCTGCCGGTCGCCGTAGACCCCGGTGGTCGACAGATAGCCCGCCCAGACAACCCCCGCCGCCCCGATCCGCGCCCCTTCGGCCCGCAGCACCGGGTCGCCCGCCCCGTCGGGCGCGACCGAACTCAGCAGATGCGTGGCCGCGGCCAGCGCCGGGCCAAGGTCGTCCCCCGGCCAGACCAGCGGCTCGACCCCCTCGGCGCGCAGACGCTCGGCCTTGTCCGGGCTGCGCGTGGTTCCGATCACCCGCCAGCCCTGCGCCAACAGCCGCGCCGCCAGCGCCCGGGCCGAATAGCCATGCCCAAGCGACAGAAGTGTCCGTGTCATCGCCACTCCATTTTCTGTCCGCAAATATCCCCGGGGTCCGGGGGCAGCGCCCCCGGCCGCGAGCCGCCTAGCGTGTCGGCACCGGCGTCTCGCCCCGGTAGTCGTAGAAGCCGCGCTGGGTCTTGCGGCCCAGCCAGCCCGCCTCGACATATTTCACCAGAAGCGGGCAGGGCCGGTACTTGGTGTCGGCCAGCCCCTCGTGCAGCACGTTCATGATGGCAAGGCAGGTATCCAGCCCGATGAAATCCGCCAGTTCCAGCGGCCCCATCGGATGGTTCGCCCCCAGCTTCAGCGACTCGTCGATCGATTTCACCGAGCCAACGCCCTCGTAGAGCGTGTAGACCGCCTCGTTGATCATCGGCATCAGGATGCGGTTCACGATGAAGGCGGGGAAGTCCTCGGCGCTGGCCGCCGTCTTGCCCAGCGTGTTCACCACGCCCAGCAGCGTCTGGTAGGTTTCCCGGTCTGTGGCGATCCCGCGGATCAGTTCCACCAGCTGCATCACCGGCACCGGGTTCATGAAGTGGAACCCCATGAACTTTTCCGGCCGGTCGGTGCGGCTGGCCAGCCGGGTGATCGAGATCGACGAGGTGTTCGAGGTCAGGATCGTCGTCGGCTTCAGATGCGGCAGCAGATCCTCGAAGATCGCCTGCTTCACCGTCTCGCGCTCGGTCGCAGCCTCGATGATCAGGTCGCTCGGGCCCAGGTCCGCCAGTTTCAGCGTGGTGCGGATGCGCGCGAGGGCGGCGGCCTTGACCTCGGCGCCGATCTTGCCGCGCTGGACCTGACGTTCAAGATTGCGGTCGATGGTCGACAGGGCCTTGTCGAGGCTCGTCTGGCTGATGTCGGTCAGCAGTACATCGTAGCCCGCCAGCGCGAAGACATGCGCGATGCCATTGCCCATCTGTCCCGCGCCGACCACGCCGACCTGCCGGATTTCCATGCCGCCGTCTCCCTTCGCTTGCGGCGGCCATCCTATGCGGCGGCGCGGCACGGGCGCAAGGCCGCGAGACGTTGAAAGTTCGGCTCAAAATCGCGGTTTAGGAGTTTGGAAAGACCCGAGGCGCAGGCTCTCGCATGGGTGAGTCGAAGAACGGTGGGAGCAATGGCCTATGAACGGCTGGGCGAAAGCGCCCTGAATTATTCGCCATGTCGCTATGGCGCGTCGAAACTGGTGTTCCGCGGGCCGCCGCAGCGGCTGGATGGCGCCTATGTCGCCGTGCTGGGGGGAACCGAAACCTACGGGCGGCTGGTGGAGCGGCCCTGGCCCGCGCTGATCGGCGCCGCCACGGGGCTGCGGATGGTGAACCTGGGCTGCGTGAATGCCGGGGTAGATGCGTTTCTGAACGATCCCGACGTGCTGGAAATCTGCCGCGGGGCGCAGGCCGTGGTGGTGCAGGCGCTGGGGGCGCAGAACATGACCAACCGGTTCTATGCCGTGCATCCGCGCCGCAACGACCGTTTCCTGCGCGCCGCGCCGCCGCTGCGCGCCCTGTTCCGCGAGGTGGACTTTGCCGAGTTCAACTTTACCCGCCACATGCTGTCGACCCTGCAGAGGCTGTCGCCCCAGCGCTTCGCCTCGGTGGTCGACGAACTGCGTGCAACCTGGCTGATCCGCACGCGCCAGCTCTTGCACCTGGTCGAGCGGCCGGCGGTGCTGCTCTGGATCGGGGCCGATGCGCCGCCGCCGGCCGGCGCCCCGCCGCGGCTGGACCTTGAACCCCTGCTGGTGGACCGCCCGTCGCTGGAGCAGGCGGCACAGGCCGCGGCGGCCTGCGTCGAAGCGGTGGAACGGCCCTCCGAGCGCAGCGCCGGGGCCGAACGGCTGATCGATGCAGCGCTTGACCCGGCCACGGCGATCGGGCTTCCGGGGGCTGTGGCCCATGCCGACATCGCGCAGGCGCTGGCACCGGTGCTGCGGCGGCTGGTGTAGGCTGCCGGTCAGGCCGCAGCGGCGCGGCTGCGGCGGCGGATCAGCACAAGCACCCCAAGCCCCGCCGCAAACATCGCCAGGGTCGTCGGGATCGGCACCGTGGTGACCGACAGCGCCAGATAGGTCGAACCGGTCACCTTGCCCCAACTGAGCGTCAGGGTCTGGCTGAGCACCGAGGCCGTGATCCGCTCGGCCAGCGAGCCGGTGTAGCCGCTGATCGTGGTGCCGCTGTAAAGCGGGGTCAGCGCCGTCTGGGCCAATACGGAACTGCCGGCGGACCAGCTCAGCACCGGGTTCACGAGGTTGCCGAAGATGCGGATGCTGCCCACGTTGGCATCGACGACAAAGGGGGCGGCAGCGGCGTCGGCGGTCAGGTGGAAGGTGACCTTGCCCGGCGCGTTGCTGGTCGCAAGCGCGGTCGAAAACAGGTAGGCGTTGCCCGGCGTCAGCGCATAGCTGCCACCGCTGGTCATGGAGATGGTGGCGGCACGGGCCGGGGCCGCGGCCATGAGTGACAGTGCGATGACACACAAAAGCGCCTTCACGGCCAATCCCTTTCTGGCGACGGACAGGCCTGCCGCGCCCCGATCGCAACGGGCCGGAGCCGCTTTGCCTCCGACCGACACCCCCACCCGAGGCCCTTCGGTATCGTCGCGAATTGCGCCGAAGCTGCGGCAGGTTGACGGAAGGTTAATGCCTTCGCGGCGGCGCAGGCGCGGCCTGTCGCCCGTCGGCCACGGTCGGGCGGGCCATCGTTTCCGCCGGCAAAATGGCCCGGCTGTGGCGTTTCCGCACGGCCGACAACCCGCCCGGCGTAAGGGTGCTTGGCGGGCGAATCGGAAACGCGCTAAGCCTGTGCCGGATGGGCAAGGGCGGATCACCGGAATGGGCGCGCGCTACGAACATGTGCTGATGACGCGCTTCAATCTGGCGACGCCGGGGCGCGAAAGCGCCATCCGCAACCGGCCGGGCTGGCTGGCAGAGCGGTTCGCGCTGTTCGAACGCTACTGCCTGCCCTCGGTGGCGGGCCAGACGAGCCGCCGGTTTCACTGGGTGATCTATTTCGACGCGGCGACGCCGCCCGAGTTCCGCGACCGCATCGCGGCCTGCCAGCGGCAGTTTCCCTTCGTGCCCTATTTCACCGGGCTCTTCCCGGCCTCGGGCTGGCCGCGCTCGATCCGGGAGACCTTCGATTTCGCGCCCGACTACCTGCTGACCACCCGGCTCGACAACGACGACGCGCTGGCGCTTGACCATGTGGAGCGGGTGCAGGCGGCGGTCGAGGCCGCGGGCTGCGCGCCGGGCGGCTACAACTTCACCAACGGCTTCATTCTGGGGCGCGGGCGGCTGTACCGGCTGGCGCACCGCTCGAACGCGTTCTTCAGCTACCTTGCGCCCTACGCGGCCGAGGTGGTGACGGCCCCTTCGATCCAGCACATGGAGCTGGCGCGGCATGGAACCGTGCGGCAGATCGGCGGCGCGGGCGGCTGGATGCAGATCGTGCACGGGGGAAACGTGTCGAACAAGATCCGCGGGCGACGCATCGCGGCCCGCGAGATCGGCGGCGCCTTCCCGCCGGCGCTGGTGGCCGAGGTGGCCCCGGTCGGTGCGCCCGCGCTCTGGGCGGATGCGGCGCTGTCCGGCAGCCTGCGGGGCTTGCGCGACACGGCGCTGGCGCTGCGTCACCGCCTGCGGCGTGGCTGAGCGCCAAAGACACGCGCCAGGGCCTGGGGCGACAGGCGGCGGCGGACAACGGCGGGTGGCGGCAGGCCGTGGGCCGCGCGCAGCATCGCGGCGGCCGCGGCGGGCGCGCCCTTCAGCAGCATCTGGCCCGCCTTGGCGAGCGAGAAGAGATAGGCCCCCGGCAGCGCCCCGGGGCGGAAGCGGCGGACGAAGCGCAGCCGCGCCCGGTTCATGAAATAGACCGAGAAGGGCGAGGCCAGACGCCCCGGCCCGCCCGAGCCGATCGAGGCGCCCGCCCGGTGATAGATGACCGCGCCGGGGCAATAGGCCAGCGGCAGCGCGCCGCGGCGCAGGGCCCAGTCGACCTCTTCGTAGTACAGGAAGTAATCCTCGGCCATCGGGCCGGTCGCGTCATAGAAGGCGCGGCTGGCCACAAGGCTTGCGCCGTGGATGAAGCCGAAGGCCGCCGGATCGGGGGCGGGCGTGTCGGGGTGGCGGCCATACTGGTGGATGTTGTGGGTGACGCCGGTGCGCCAGTCGATCCGGCCGCCGTCGATCTGGATGCGGTCGGGCCGTTCGAGGTAAAGGATGCGCCCCCCCATCAGCCCGAAGCCGCCGGGCGCCGTTGCCAGCGCGCGGGGGGTGGCGGGCGGCACGATGCTGTCGGGGTTCAGCACCCAGAACCGCTCGATCGCAGGGTCGCGGGCCAGTTCGGCCAGCCCGAGGTTCACCCCCGCGGCAAAGCCGCCGTTCACCGCCGCTTGCAGCAGCGTCAGCGCGAAGCCCGCATCCGGCGGGGCGCAGGTGCCCGGCGGGGTCAGGGCCAGCGGCGTGTGGCTGGCAGCCAGCGGGATCGGGCTGTCGGGCGGGGGGGCCCATGGCAGTCGGCCCGCGGCCCAATCGGCCAGCCGGGCGGGTGTGCCATCGGTCGAGGCATTGTCGACCACAACCACCCGCAGCCGGACACCGGTCGCCGCGCGCAGGCTTTCAAGGCAGTCGAGCACCACACTCCCGCTGTCATAGGCGACCAGCACCACGCCGAGAACCGGATCGGCGCCGGTCACTTGCGGCCATCCGTGGGGCGCGATCCGGGCGGAAACCGGGTCAGCCGCGGCGCCGCGCGGCCGGGCTCGGCGGCGGGTTGGGCGCGCCGGAAGACAGGCGTGGCGCCGCTGGTCAGGGGGGGGCGCACCCCGCCTTCGCGGCGCAGGCGCAGCCCGCGGGCCGGAAGAGCCTCCGCCGTTGCGCTGGCCGTGCCGGGCGTGGCTGTCAGAAGCCACATGCCCGCGCCGTAAAGGAAGAAGACGAAGGAATAGAGCGTGCCCCAGACATCCACCGTCACCAGCGTGAAGCTGAGCCCGACAAGCGAGAACATCCAGGCGCGGCGCAACTGGTAAAGCGCGGGGTCGGCATCGAAATCGCGCAGCCCCACCCGCCAGAGCGACCAGCCGTAGCCCGCCGCCAGCAGGGCAAAACCCGGGGTTCCGTAACGCATGGCCGCCAGCAGCCAGAAATTGTCGACGCTGCTTGAATACATGAAGGCCGGGCGCACCCAGTCGTTCAGGCCGATGCCGAAGACCGGGTTCTGCCCGACGTTGTAAAGCCCCCATTGCAGGATCAGGTCGCGCCAGTAGGCGGTGCCGCTGGAGAAGGTCGCGTAGGTCAGAAAGACCTTGTAGGGCGTGCGGTTCGAGGCAAGGTCAACCGCCACATAGGCCAGCACGAAAAGGCCGAGCAGGATCAGCCAGCGCGACTTCACCCCGCGCAACAGGCTGACCCAGAGGATCAGCATCCCCTGCAGCGCCAGCGCCAGCATCGGCCCTGCCGACAGCGACAAGAGCGCACAAAGCGCGCAGACCGCCGACAGAAGGTGGCGGCGGGTGTCGGGCATGGCGCCGCGCAGGCCGACGAAGCACAGCGAGAAGGCGATGGTGCAGAACAGCCCGTAGTGGATCGGGTGGGCAAAGACCGCCTGCACCCGGGAAAAGCCGAAGCGCGGGATGGTGTAGGCGGGCACGACGCTGGCCGTCAGGCCGGGCAGCCGTTGCAGAAACTCGACCACGATCGGATGGCCGGTGACGGTTTCGTACAGCGCGATCGGGAGCGTCGCGGCAACCAGCCAGATCAGGGCCCGGGTCAGCGCGGCAAAGGTTTCGGCGCTGCGGATATAGGCTCGGGCCAGCACATAGCCGCCGAAGAACTCGACCCCGGTGGAGCCCGCGAATTGCACCACGCGCTCAGGGTTGTTGACCGCCAGCGCCAGGGTGCCCCAGGCGACGTAGCAGATGAACAGGATGTCTGTCGCCATCACCCCGCCATAGGCACCCGACAAGAGCCGCAGGGTCAGCGGGACGATCAAGACCAGCAGAAGGATGCGCAGATCGGTAAGGACGAGGCCGCCGACCGTTGCGCCCAGCGGGATCATCACCGCCGCGAGGTACAGGAGCACGGGCACCGGCAGTGCACGCCAGACCCCGACCGCCCCCGCGAGGGTCGTGGCAGCGGGCGGCACCGTCGGGGACTCCGGAACGGCCACGGGATCGGGGCTCCTGCATTCTGTCCGGCGCGCTGGCCGGCCTGCTCATTTTGCGGCGAGCTTAGCCCAGTTCACGAATCGGTGCGAGCCCTTCCGCGTCACGGCCCGCGCAGCAGCGGGCTGCCTGCGGTCAGCCCATCGAGCGGGCCGCCGGGCCGATAGACCCAGCGGCCCAGATCATCGGCGCGACCGGCGCGGGGAGACAGGAAGACCGTGTCGTAATAGCCGGGGCGGCCGGGATCGGTATCCTGGATGATGACGTTGCCCGCCACCTGCCAGTCGGGTTGACCGGCGGGGCCGGTGACGGCCGCGGCGGCGTTGCCGGTCAGGGTGACGTTGCGGTTGGTCGCCTTCACCTCGATCCGCGGGCGCCAGAGCGGGGGGTTCACCCGCCGCCCGTCCGAGGCCGCGTCGTGGATCAGGGTGTTGTTGCGGATCGTCAGCCCGTCCGCCTCGCCCACGGTGATGCCGTGGATATGGGCGTTGACGATGACATTGTCGGCGATCGTCAGGTTCCGGTAATACATCCCCGCCCCGGCGCGGCCTTCGTCCACCTCTTCGTTGCGGATGAAGATCGACTGGGTGAACCCGTGCCCCTCGGCCAGCAGGAAGTTGCCGCGGATCACCACGTCCGTCGTGGGCCGATGGGTGCCGCGCGTCCAGAACTGGATCATGTCGGGGTGGTCGTAGGTGCCGGTTTCCTTCCGGAAGGCATGGATGCGGTTGCCGGTGATCGTCAGGCCCTGGTCAGCGGCAAAATCCATCCCGTCAGAGCGGCAGCCCACCACCTCGTTTTCGGTGATGGCGACCCGGTCGCTTTGAACCACCATCAGGCCGCGGTAGAATCGCGCGATGCGATTGCCGTCCACCGTGATGTCGGCAGAACTGCGGATCTGCAACCCGATGGCGGTGGGCAGGCCGATATCCTCGGGCTTGCCCGCGGTGGCCAGCGCGCCGGTGAAGCGGTTGTTGCGGAAGGTGATGGCGTGGCTGTCGATCACGCGGAACGGCGTCGCCTCAAGCGAATCGCCGGGGCGGTAAGCGGCGGTGAAATCCAGCCCCTCGAGCACCAGGTTCCCTGCCGTGCTGAGCGCCATGCCGCTGAAGCGCGCAGGCCGCGCCGGATCGGCCGAACGCAGTGTGACCGGACTTGGGAAAGAGACGGCAAAGCGTTGATATTGCGTCAGTTCCAGGCGGCCGTAATCGCCGGGCGCAAGGCTGATCTGTTCGCCGCCACGCGCCTGTTGCAGGGCTGTGACCAGTTCGGCCGGGGTGCTGACGGTCTGGGCGGCGGCAGGCAGACCGGATAGCCAGAGAAGCAGGGCGAAGAGGCGGCGCATGGGGCATCCGGACAGCGAGACAGGAACGGGCAGCCTGCCAGAGCCGGATGAAGAAAGGCTTGCCAGGCGCGGGCACCGTGCGCCGGAATGGCGCCGCGCGCAACGCCCCGTGGCCGCATGGTATCCCGGTTGCCCTGAGCCCGCAGCCAAGGAGACCGCCATGCTCGGTGTCGGCATTGCCACCACGACCCTCCGCCGCCCCAAGGCCGGGACGGGCGCCCCGCAGGCCCCCGCGACGCCGCTGACCGCGATTGCCGCTTCCGGCTGGCAGGCGACCTGGCCCGCCCCGCCCACCATCGGGCCGACCGACGCGCGCCCCTGGGTCAATGTGTTCCGCCCCGGCTTCACCGCTGCCGGCCAGCCGACGACCGTGACAGAGACGGTGCAGGTGACCACGCGGCTGCGGCGCGCCTATCCCGACCAGGCCAGCCTGACTGCCGACCAGGTGGTGCTGTCGGATTTCATCCATGCGGGCGACACGGTGCCGGGGGCCGCCAATGGCTCGACCCTGCCCTACCCGCGGCCGATCTGCTGCTGGCTGACCCCCGATCTCGAACGGGCCACCGGGCCCACCTTTACCGCGCGGCTGGCGGTGGCGCATGCCTATGCGCGCAACGGGCGGCCCGTGGCGGCGGTGACCTTCATTGCCTCGGACGGGGTGAACAGCGTCACGCGCACCGTGTCGGCCATGAGCGCGCGGGCCTGGGCCTCGGGGCTTTGGGCGCCCTATTTCGAGGTGGCGCTCGACACCACGACACTGGCGGCGGGGGCGATCTGCACTCTGGATGCGATCGTGCATCCCTGGGTCGGCACGGCGTTCCAGGTCTCGGCCGAGGGGGCGGCCTATCCCTCGATCAACTTCACGGTGCTGAAGTTCCTGAACGACCGTACGGGAAGCTATGGCACGGCCTATGCCTATGTGAACGCAACGACCGGCAACAACGCGACAGGGGTCGCCTCGGGCTCGGCCAGCGCAGCGGCGGCGGCGCCGTTCCTGACGGTGGCGGCGGCCGCGGCGGCGATCAAGACCTTCAACACCGCCACCTTCGGCCGGTCCGAGGCGGCGGGCGGGGTGATCCGGCTGGTGGCCGGGGTCCATGCCCATGCGAGTTTTGCCACCGCCACCGCGAATGCCTTCCCGCTGGTGATCGAGGCCGCCGACCCGGCTGCGAAAGCCACGACGATCTACACCGACAATGGCGTGAACGTCTCGGGCGGTCTGCCGGGCAAGGTGAAGCTACGCAACCTGACGCTGCGCAAGGTCGGGGCCAGCGCGATCCTGCTGGACAACGTCGCCGGGATCGCGACTCTGGACCGGATGCTGGTGCTGGAAAACGTGGCCTTCGACCGGGCGGGGACGGCGGCCTACGGGGCCTGGATCTATCGCACCGGGCGCTGCTGGATGGTGGACTGCACCGGCGATCCGGCGGGCTCGGTCGCGATGTTCAACACTGTGACCAAGGAGATCACGCTGATCGGCTGCAGCCTGCCGGGGCAGACGACGACCGCGGTCTACAACGCGGTCGCAAGCGTCGTGGGCTGGGCCGGCGATGTCGCGAACACCACGGGGATGGAGGCGCCTGCGGGGCAGTTGTTCCACCATTGCGTGATGAGCAACGCAGTTGTGAACAACAAGGCGTTCCTGGCGGGCAGCACGATCGGCGCTGCGGGGCTGGCGGTCGTGGGCTGCGTGCTGGAGGCGGTGGCCGGCAACACCGCCCCCGCTGCGGCGATCTCGGCCGACGGGGTGGTCAGCCCGGCGCAGAACGTGCTCTGCATCGGCACCACGGCGGCGGGGTCGCGGCTGAACTGGCTTTACGAAGACACGGGAACCGCGGTGGTGGCGAAGAGCGGCTGGCTGCGGTTCTGCGTGATGCCCTATCGGAACACCAAGAGCGACGTCTTCGCCCAGAACGGCGCGCTGACCGGGAACTGGCCCGCGGCCTTCAACGTGGGCAGCCGGGCCAATGCCGCGGTTCTGGGCGACAACGCCGGGGCATCGAGCTGCGGGGTGGGCCGCTGGCTGGGCGAGGTGGCGGCGGCGGGCGATGTTTCGGGCAGCAGCGCGGCCCCGCTGGAGACGCGCTGGCTGGACGACCGGTCCTTTGGCACCGGTGGCGGCGGGATGGGCGACTACACGCCGGGGCCGGGCCATGCCCTGCCGCGCATTCCGCCCGGGATGGCGCCCTATCCCGTCGACCAGATGGGGCGCGCCCTGATCGACGACGGCAGCGCAGTGGCCGGGGCGATCCAGCCCGCCTGACGTCCCGGGTCGCGGGTCAGGCCACGGCGGGGTTGTTGCGTGCGACCCACAGGTTCAGCGCCGCGGCCACCGTGACCCAGACCATGTAGGGCAGCACGCAGAGCCCCGCGACCCAGTCCAGCGGCCAGAACGTCGCGTTCATCCCCGCCACCGCCAGCCACAGCCCGGCCATCGGGACCAGTGCGGTGCGGGGGCGGCGCAGCCCGAAGAAGACCGGGCTCCACAGCGTGTTGAAGGCGATCTGCATGGCCCAGAAGGCCATCGCCATGCCATTGCCGCCCAGCCCCGCGACGCGGGTGGCGGCAAGGCTGCTGAGCAGGTAGAGCGTGGTCCAGACCACCGGGAACATCCAGCGGCGCGGGGTCCAGGAGGGACGCTTGAGCGTGTCGTACCAGGTGCCGGGCTGGAACAGCATGCCCGTGGAGGCAGCCGCCCCGGAGGCCGCGACGAAGATCAGGAAAACGGGCCAATCCACGGGTCAGATCCTTTCGATGGCAAGCGCGATGCCCTGACCGCCGCCGATGCACATGGTGATGAGGGCGCGGCGGGTGCCGGTGCGTTCCAGTTCATAGAGCGCCTTGACCGTCAGGATGGCGCCAGTGGCGCCCACCGGATGGCCAAGCGCGATGGCGCCCCCGTTGGGGTTGACCTTCGCCGGGTCGAGCCCGAGCGCGGCCGAGACGGCCAGCGCCTGCGCGGCGAAGGCCTCGTTCGATTCCACCACGTCGAAATCGCCCGGCGTCAGACCGGTTCGGGCGCAGAGCGCCTGCACGGCCGGGATCGGGCCGATCCCCATCACCTCGGGGCGGACCCCGGCATGGGCGTAGCCCACCACCCGCGCGCGCGGCCGCAACCCGGCCTTCGCGGCGGCGCCCGCGCGGGCCAGCACCAGCGCGGCGGCGCCGTCGTTGATGCCGCTGGCGTTGCCCGCCGTCACCGTGCCGTCCTTCCGGAACACCGGCCGCAGGGCCGCCAGCGCCTCGGGGCTGCTGGCCTTGGGGTGTTCGTCAACGCTGAATCGCACCGGGCCCTTGCGGGTCTGGATCTCGACCGGGGCGATCTGGCTGTCGAACAGCCCCGCCGCGATGGCGCGGGCGGCGCGCGCCTGGCTTTCCAGCGCGAAGGCATCCTGCGCGGCGCGGCTGACGTCATGTTCCGCCGCCACGTTTTCCGCCGTGATTCCCATGTGACCGGTGCCGAAGGGGCAGTTGAGCGCGCCCAGCATCATGTCGAGCCACTGCACATCGCCCATCTTCTGGCCCCAGCGGGCGGCGGGGACGATGTAGGGCGCCCGGCTCATGCTTTCGGCGCCGCCGGCCAGTGCGAAATCGGCATCGCCCAGCATCAGCGCCTGCACCGCCGAGACGATCGCCTGCGCGCCCGAACCGCAAAGCCGGTTGACGTTCATCGCGGGCACGCTGTCGGGCACGCCCGCCTGTATCGCGGCGACGCGGCTGAGGTACATGTCCCTGGGCTCGGTATTCAGGACATGGCCGAAGACGACGGTGCCGATCTGGCCGCCCTCGACGCCGGCCCGTTCCAGCGCGGCCTTCGCCGCGACGGTGCCAAGGTCGATCGGGCGCACCGCGGCCAGACTGCCGCCGAAGGCGCCGATGGCCGTCCGCGCGCCGGACAGGATGACGATGTCGTCGGTCATTTCGCCTCCGCTTTGAAATGGTCTGGGTGGGCGGCCGCGATGGCCGGGATCGCGGCAAGGTTAGCCTCGACCGCCAGGCAGCGCCGCCATGACGTGACGTCGATCCCCCAGCGGCGGGCGTTGTACATCTGGGGCAGAAGGCAGAGGTCGGCAAGGCTTGCGCTGTCGCCGTGGCAGAAGCGGCCGGTGTCGGGGTGATCGAGCAGCGCCTCGAACGCCTCCATCCCGCGGGTGATGAACTGCGCCATCCAGGCCTCGGTGGTGATCGCGCCCTTCGATTCCGACACCGCGAAGCGCGCCACAGAGGAATTGCAGACCGGGTGGATATCCATCGCGATGGCATAGGCCAGCGCGCGGACCCGCGCCCGGCCCAGCGGGTCGGCGGGCAGCAGGCTGCCGCCGCGGGTCTCGTTGAGGTATTCCAGGATCGCGAGCGACTGCGTCAGCATCTGCCCGTCGATCTCCAGCGCGGGCACCAGACCCTGCGGGTTGCGCGCCAGATGTTCGGGCGCGCGGTTGTCGCCCTGCACCAGATCGACCGGCACCGGGCGGAACGGCAGGCCCAGAAGGTTCATGCCGATCCGCACCCGGTAGCTCGCCGAGGATCGCCAGTAGTCGTAAAGAACCGTCATCGCCGCCTCCGCCTTGCGCGGGGATGTGGCCACCAAAGCGCGCCCGGCGCAACCCCGTGTCACGGGGCATTGACCTTCCCGCGGCGCCTTGGGACAGGAGGATGGTTCCCGCCGAAGGAGGCCGCCCTGCCCCGCGTTCAAAATGCCGCCCTGCTGATCGCGGGCCATGCGACCTTCATCCTGATGGGGGCGGCCTATGCGCTTTACGGCCCGGCCCTGCCGATCTACCGCGGGATGTTCGGGCTGGCCGCCGGGGCGGCGGGGCTGATGGTCTCGGCGCATTGGGTCGGGGCTTTTGCCGCGGTGGCCGCTCAGATGGCCAACGTGCGGTTCACCGAGCGTCACGCGCTGGGGCTGCTGGCGGCGGGGGCCGCGATCATCGCGGCCCAGCCGGGCTGGGCGGTGATGGTGCTGGGGGCGGCGGTGCTGGGGGCGGGCTATGGCCTGTGTGCCACGCTTTACAACCGGCGCTACCTGATCGAGTTCGGCGCCCGTGGTCCGGCGATGGTCGGAGTGGTCAACGCCGTCTTCGGAGTGGGCGCGATAGCCGCGCCGCTGGTGCTGGTGGCGCTTGGCAATGCGCCGATGCCGGTCTTTGCCGGGGTGGCGGTGCTGGTGCTGGCGGTGCTGCCGATCGCGCGGCCAGGCCCGGCCGAGGCGCGGCAGGGCGCCGACCCGCTTCGGCTGCGCCCCGAAATGGTGCTGGCGGCGCTGACCATCGGCTGCGAGGCGCTGAGCACCGGGCTTGGCCCCACCGGGCTGGTCGGGCGGGGGCTGGGGCAGGCGGCGGCGGGCACCTGGACCTCGGCGTTCTTCATCGCCTTCATGGCGGGGCGCATCTCGCTCTACTGGGTGGCGGACCGGGTTCCGGCGCGACGGCTTTTGCGCGTGGCGCTGGCCGGGCTTGCGCTGGCAAGCCTTGCGGCGCTGGTGCTGCCGGGGCCGGGCTATGTGGCGGCGGGGCTCTTCACCGGGCTTCTGTTCCCCTCGCTCTTCGTGGTCGCCTCGGGGGCCATGGGGTCGAGCCAGCGCGCCACCTCGACGATCATCATCTCGGGTCTGGCGGGCGGCATCGTGATGCCCGCGCTCTTTGGCGGGCTGATCGCGCTGGTGGGGGCGGCGGTGCTGTTTGCCCTGCTGGCGGGCTATGCGCTTCTGGTGCTGGGGGCGAGTTTCGTCCTGATCCGCGCCTAGGCTTGCGGCAGCAGCGGCACGCGCCCGTGCGGCGTCAGGTGGAACACCGCCCGCCCCTCGATCACGATGGCGGTCAGCGGGCCGCCATAGGCGGCGCCCGAATCGATGTTCACCCGGTTCCCGTAATGGGTGGGCGCGGGCAGGTGGGTGTGGCCGTGGACCACCAGGAAGCCGTGGTCGCGCGGATCTTCCAGGAAGGGCGCGCGGATCCAGACCAGATCGTCTTCGCGCTGCGCCTCGAGCGGGACGCCGGGGCGGATGCCCGCGTGGACAAAGACCACCTCGCCCCGCCGCACCCAGGTGGGCCGGGCCTCGAGAAAGGCGCGGTGGGCCGCGGGCACGGCGGCCACCGCCTCGGCATGGACCGGGGCAATCGGCCGGTCGGCCGCCTTCGCCACCCCGTAGGAGGCCAGCGTCGCCGCCCCGCCCAGCCGGGGATGCAGCCAGCCAAGGTCGGGGCGCAGGCCCGGGTCATGCGCGCGCAGGTCGGCCAGGAAGGCGGTGAACATCCGGTCGTGGTTGCCTTTCAGCACGATCCAGGGCGCGCCCGCCGCGATGCCCGCCCGCAGGTGTTCCACCACCTCGCGCGAATCCGGGCCGCGATCCACCAGATCGCCGACATGGACAACGGGGGCCGCGGCGTCGCCGGTCCGGGCACGGTCTGCGGCAATCCGGGCATGGGCATCCAGCAGCAGGTGAAGCTGTCCGTGAATGTCGCCGATCGCATAGCTGCGCATGGCCGCCCCTTTCCGCATCGGGGCCGCATCACCCCTCTGCCGCGCTTCTAGGGGGCCGGGCCGGGGAGATTCAAGGGCCGCGGAGGGTGCGGGGCGCATCGCCCGCCGGGCTGCGGCGGGCCTGCAGGGCCGGACGCTCGACCAGATGCCAGGACAGCACGGCGAAGACCAGCGTCGCGGGCAGCGCCAGCGCCACGTTCAGGGCCGGGTCATGCGGCCCCAGCCACCAGACCACCAGCCCCTGCACCGGGAAGGCGTAGATGTAGACGCCATAGGAATAGTCGCCCAGCCGGTTCAACGCCCGCCCCGCGGCGCAGGGGGCGTAGCCTGCCCAGAGCGTGGCATAGCCAAGCGCGAGGATCAGCGCGGGAAAGCCCGCAGGCCCCCCCGCCGCCGCAACCGCCAGCCCGGCAAGCCCCAGCGCCAGCGGCCCTGACAGAACGATCCGCGCCCGCAGGTGCCAGGCCAGCACACCCAGCACGAAGGGCAGCGACAGATCCTGTAGCCGCGCCAGCTTCTCCGGCAGGGCGGGCCCCGCCGCCGCGGCCGCAAGCCAGGCCAGCGCATAGGCCGCCAGCATCGCCCGCGCCGCCCAACCCCGCCCGCGCGGCACAAGCGCGGCCAGCGCCAGCGCGGCATAACAGACGATCTCGTAGGCCAGCGTCCAGATCGAGCCCGCGACCTTGGGATAGGGATTGTCCGGAAAGACGCCGGGAAGGGTGTAAAGCGGATGAAGGGGCAGCAGGCCGCGGACAAGGAAGGCCGCCGTGCCCGGTGCCGCCAGATAGGCCTGCAGCGTCAGGCTGGTGACCAGCGGGCCCAGCACGAAGGTCACCAGCAGCAGCGACACGGCCAGCCCCGGCAGGATCCGCCGCGCGCGGGCCAGCACGAAGCCGCCGACACCGCGCCGCTCGAGACTGCCGGCCACGAAGAACCCCGATGCGACGAAGAAGACATAGACCGCCAGCGTGCCAAGCGAATGGCCCGTCCACCGCTCCAGCGGTTCGGGCACGCCGCGGCCCTGGGTCAGGGGCACGGCATGCGACACCAGCACCGCCACCGCCGCCGCCAGACGGATCAGGGTGAAGTTGTTGTCGCGCCCCTGCGCAACCTCGCTGAGACGGCGCATCCTGCCCTCCGCTGACCGGCACGGACAGGCTGCCGCTATGCGGTTAACGGCGGCTTAATGCGGCGGCTGAACGGGGTCACGCCCCGTGATGGATCACGGTGCGCTGGGCCAGGTAGGCGCGCAACTCGCGCATTGCCAGAACCGACAGCGCGAAGAGCACCGCGACCGCGCCCAGCAGCACCGCACCCAGGGCATCCGTGCGGCCGTGGTGCAGCGCCTGAAGCAGCGCCACGGCGAAGGTGGCCGCCGTCAGCAGAAGCGGCGGCACGAGCGGGCGCAGCGGCAGGCCCAGCCTGCGCTGTGCAAGCCAGAGCGCCACGGCAAAGCCGCCCAGCTCGCCCAGGATGCCAAGCTGCACCACCGCCTCCATCCCCCAGCCGCGCGCCGCCGCCACCCAGGCCAGCGGCAGAAGCGCGATGCGGATCAGGTTCGACACCAGCGCATTGCCGGTCTGCGCCCGCGCCAGCGACACCGTGGTGCTGCCCCCCTTCAGCACCCGCAACCCCTGCAGGATCGCAAGCCAGCCGAGAAGCGGCACCAGATCGGCGTATTTCGGGCCCAGCACCAGATGCACGAAGGGCGGCCCCAGGAGCGGCACCGCAACCACCATCAGCCCGCCGAACAGGAAATGCAGTTGCACCGTGGCGGCCGCCAGCGGGGCAAAGCGCGGCGTGTCGATCGCCGCCGAAAGCTGCGGCAGGAAGAAGTTCGTCGCGGTGTTGCCCAGCATCAGCGTGGGGGTCAGCGTCAGGGTGAACCCCATCGAGAACAGCGCCAGCGCCGTCATCCCCAACTCGCGCCCCACGATCAGCTTTTCCCCGTTGAAGACGGCGAACAGCACCAGCCCGTCCAGCATCAGCGGCCAGCCGAAGCGCAGGCTTTCCAGCATCACCACGCGGTCAAGGCGCAGGCGGAACGGCCGGCTGGCCAGAAGATGCGTGCCCCCCAGCGCCGCCGCAACCTGGATCAGGATCGCGAACAGCAGCACCCGCCAGTCTTCCGTCAGCACCGCCAGCGGCCAGACGCAGGCCAGCGACAGCGCCACCGGCAGCACATTGCTGATGATCCCGGGCAGGAATTCCATCCGCCGCGCCCGCCGTGTCATGTCTAGGTGCTGAAAGCCGTTCATCAGCGGCACCAGCGCCAGCAGGCGATAGGCCCAGGCCACCTCGGGCACGCCCAGAAAGGCCGCGATCGGCCCCGCCATCAGCAGCAGAACCCCGGCATTGATGACCGCCCTCAGCGCCTGCACCCCCTGCAACGCCGCCTGCAGCCGGGCGTCATCGCCATCCTTGCGCAGGATCAGTTGCTGCTGCACCCCCAGCGCCGACATCATCTCGACCACCGACATCGTCAGCAGGAAGGTCGAGGCGATGCCGTAATCCGGCACCGAGATCATCCGCGCCACCAGAAGGTTGCGCGCAAAGAGCAGCAGATACCCCGACAGGTTCCCCGACAAGAGCAGCAGCGCGGGCCGCGCGAGCCCGCCGCGCGGGGCGGCCGGTTCGCTCATCCGGGCACCCGGCCTGTCGGACGGGGCAGCGTGTGGGCGCCGAGCCGGGCCACAAGGCCCGCGCGGCCCGGGGCGATCCGCACCGCGGGGGCGGATGGCCGGGTGGCGTCCTGCGCGGCGCGGGCGCACAGGGCGGCATTGCAGGGGATCCGGCACCGGGCGGGGCGGCCCGCGTCGGGTGTCATGCGCGATGGTCTCCGGTCTCGGCCCTCTGACGGGGCCCTGGGGAACTGCCTCTGGGCCAAGGTTACGGCAGGCCGGGGGGCCAACCAAGCGGCGGCGGCGGGCGGAGGCGGTTTTGCGCGGCGGGGCCCGGCGAGTGTGTCCGCGGCGCCTCAGTCGGCTGGGGCCGGGGCGGGGGCCGGGGACGCGGGCGGTGTCGCGGCCGGGGTCAGGGCGGCGCGGCGGGCGTCAAGGTCGGCCGCCCAGGCCGGGGCGGGGGCGGTTGCGTTGGCAGCCAGCAGGGCCGCGGCGCGGTCATAGGCGGCACGGGCAGTGTCGCGCCGGCCCTCGGCCTCGGCGGCGCGGCCCAGATGGTATTGCACCGCCGCATCCTGCGGCAGCCCGGCGGCGGCGGGCGTCAGGGCGGCCAGCGCAGCCGCGGCATCCCCCTGGCGGAAGGCGATCCAGCCGGTGGTGTCCTGGATGGCGGGGCCGGGCAGGCCCTGCAGGCGGCGGGCGATGAGGGCGGCGCGCGCAAGGCTTGCGTCATCGCTGCGGGCGCTGGCCAGCAGGCTTGCAAGATTGTTGGCGATCACCGGATCGTCGCCCATCCGGGCATAGAGCGTCTCGTAGGCGGCGATGGCGCCCTCGGTGTCGCCCGCGGCCTCGCGCGCGCCGGCCTCGGCCCAGAGCAGCGTGGGGTCTTGCGGCAGGGCGGCGCGGGCGCGGGCCAGCACCGCGGCAGCGGCGGCCGGGCCCTGCGCCCCGGCGGTGATCCGGTAAAGCGCGATCCAGGCCTCGGGCGCGGCGGGGGTCCGGGCGAGAAAGGCGTCCAGCAGCGCCCGGGCTTCGGGCGCGCGGCCAAGGGCGGCCAGCACCGCGGCATGGGTCGCGGCCACGCCCGGATCATCAGGGGCGGCGGCCGACAACGCCTCGACCCGGGCGCGCGCCGCCGCCAGGTCGCCCGCCGCCACGTCGGCCTGCACCAGCGCGATGCCCGCCGCCGCAGCCCCCGGCCCCCGGCCCGTCGCGATGGTGTCAAGCAGGCGCTTCAGGTCGGCCCCGCGATCCTGCGCGGCCAGCGCCTGCGCGCGCAGACTGTCGGCCGCGGCCTGCGCCGCGGGCGTGGCCAGCGCGGCCAGCCGGTCGGCATCGGCCGTTGCTGCGGCCGGATCGCCCTGCGCCAGCGCCGCCGCACCGCGCAGCGCCAACAGCGCCAGGTCGTCGGGCGTCACCGCCAGCCCCGCGCTCAGCGCCTGCGCGGCCGCCTGCGGTCGCCCCGCCGCGATCAGGAAGCGGGCGTAGCGCGCCGCAGCCTCGGGTGCCTGCCCCGCAGCCTCGGCCGCCCGCGCCAGCATCTCGCCCTCAAGCTCGGGCGCACCCGCCCGCGCATAGGCCCGCGCCATCGCCGTCATCAGCCCCGCATCGTCGGGGTACTGCCCCAACGCCGCCCGCAGCAGCACCAGCGCCGCATCGGTCTGGTCTGCATCGGTCAGCCAGCCCGCCTTCAGCACCACCGCGTCAAGCCGCCAGGGGTCGGCCGCCAGCACCGCATCGACCAGCGCCTGCGCCCCCGCCCGGTCGCCCCGGGCGTCCAGCATCCGCGCCAGCGCCACCTGCCCCGCCTCGGTCGCGGGGCCGGGGGGCGCATCCTTCAGGATCGCCTGCAACTCGGCCACCGCCCCGGCCCGGTCGCCCGCGTCGAAACGAAAGCCCGCCTGCAGCAGCCGGAACGGCATCTTGTCCACGGGGGCTGGCGCGGCCAGGATCGCCGCCACCTCGGCCGCGGCCGCATCGCGCCCGCGCACCGCCGCCAGAAAGTCGATCAGCGCCAGCCGCGGCGCGGGGTCTGTCGCGGCCGGGTCGATCCGGCTGCGCAGGAAGGCCTCGGCCGCGTCGGGGTCGTGGCGCGCAAGCTCCCAGCGCACCAGCGTCTGCGGCAGGCTCGCATCCTGGGGAAACCGCGCGATCATCGCCCGCAGTTCGGCCGCAATCGCCGCCGCGTCGCCCCGATGCAGCAGCACCGCCAGCCGCGCCTGCGCCAGGTCGCGGTCGGCGGGGGTCAGCGCAAGCCCCGCATCCGCCGCCGCCAGCGCCCCGTCCCAGTCCTGCGCCCGAAGCCGGTCGTCGATCACCACCCGGCGGGCGGGCAGGGCGCCCGGATCGGTCGCGAGGATTGCCGCGGCCTGCGCCGCCGCCGCAGCCGCCGCCTTCGGGTCGACCGCGTTCAGCGCATCACGATAGGCCAGCGCCACCTGCACCGCCCGCGCCCCGGGGTCGTCCGGCGCCACAGCCAGCGCCCCGTCAGCTTGCGCGCGCGCGCCAGGCAGGTCGCCGCGCGCCAGCGACAGCTCGGCCAGCGCCCTCAGGCCCGCAAGATCCTGCGGATACTGGTCCACCAGCAGGCGGTACTGCGCATAGGCCTCGGGCAGGTTGCCCTGGCGGCGCAGCAGATCGGCATAGGCCAGCCGCGCGTCGTGATGGGTCGCATCGCTGCGGAAGACCGCCCGGAACTCCAGCATCGCGCGGGCCACGTCGCCCTTCTGCAGCAGCGCCACCCCCGCCTGGTAATGCCGCGCCGCCCGCTCCTTGGCCGACGAACAGGCAGACAGCGCCAGAACGGCGGCCAGAAGAAGCACGGCAAGAGGGCGAAGGGTGGTGGTGGGGCGGAGGGTGGGCATGGTCCTGCCTGCGGTCACGCGGGATGCGGGGGGCCCGCGGGGGGCGGGGCCGCCGTGCCGCATCCTAGGTCCTGCGCCGCGCGGGCGCCACCGTCTTGGGGTGTTCGGTGTCTTTTGGCCGGGATGTTGTTTGGCTTACGCGCCTTTTGCGGCGAGGACGACGGCGAGGGTTCGGGCGATGATGCGGAGGTCTTCGGTCAGGCTGAGGCTGCGGGCATAGTCGGCGTCATAGGCGGCGCGGTCTTCGAAGGAGGAGGTGTGG
>JAJZVD010000104.1 GCA_021845805.1 Pseudomonadota bacterium
AGGTCGACGGCATCCTGCACTACTGCGTGGCCAACATGCCGGGCGCCGTGGCGCGGACCTCGACCCTGGCACTGGGCAATGCGACGATGCCGTTCCTGCTGGCGCTGGCCGACAAGGGCTGGCGCAACGCCTGCGCCGAGGACCCGCATCTGCTGAACGGGCTGAACGTGCACGCGGGCAAGCTGACCTATGGCGCCGTGGGCGTGGCGCTGAACCTGCCGGTGATCGAGGCGAAGGCGGCGCTGGCCGCCTGAGCCGCGCGCCCTGCCAGAAGGAAACGGCCGCCCCAAGGGGCGGCCGTTGACGTTTCACGCCCCCCGCGCCTTCAACAGGTCGCGGATCTGGGCCAGCAGTTCTTCCTGCGTCGGGCCCTTCGGCGCCTCGGGCTTCGGCGGCTCTTTCTTCACGGCGGCATCCCGGATCGCGTTCACGCCCTTGACCAGCATGAAGACGACCCAGGCGATGATCAGGAAGTTGATGACCGCCGAGAGGAACGAGCCATAGGCAAAGACCGCCGCCCCCGTATCGCGCGCCGCCTTCAGGCCGGTGCCCGGATCGACATGGCCCTTCAGCACCACATAGAGGCTGGAAAAGTCGATGCCCCCGATGATCAGGCCGATGATCGGGTTGATCAGGTCGGTCACCAGCGAATTGACGATGGCGGTAAAGGCCGCACCGACGATGATACCAACGGCAAGGTCCATGACGTTGCCCTTGGAGATGAAGTCGCGAAACTCTTTCAGCATTCGTGCCCCCTTGATCGCGCGGCGCTCTTGCGGCCCCGCTGGTTTCACCGATACCACGTTTCTGTTCCGCCCTGCTGCAAAAACAGAGGCTTCCGGGGGGAAACTTCACCAACCCGCATCAACGCGCAGGCTGCCCATGACCGATCTGTCCGCCTTTCCCGTCACCCGCCGCTGGCCCGCGACCCGCCCGGACGTGCTGCAACTTTATTCGCTGACCACCCCGAACGGGGTGAAGGTGTCGATCATGCTCGAGGAAACCGGCCTTCCGTATGAGGCGCATTACGTCGATTTCGGCACGAACGACCAGATGTCGGCCGCGTTCCTGTCGCTGAACCCGAACAACAAGATCCCGGCCATCCTTGACCCGAACGGGCCGGACGGCGCGCCGATGCCGCTGTGGGAATCCGGCGCGATCCTGATCTATCTGGCCGAGAAGACGGGGATGTTCCTGCCCGCTGGGGCCGCGCGGCACCAGGTGCTGCAATGGCTGATGTTCCAGATGGGCGGCCTTGGGCCGATGTTCGGGCAGGTGGGCTTCTTCCACCACTTCGCCGGGAAAGAGATCGAAGACCTTCGCCCCAAGGCGCGCTATGCGGGCGAGGCGGCGCGGTTGCTGCGGGTGCTTGACGGCCAGCTTGCAGGGGGCGGCTGGGTGACGGGCGACTATTCCATCGCCGACATCGCCATCGGCCCCTGGCTCAGGACGCTGCGCGACTACTACAAGGCGGGCGAGATCGTGGGCTGGGGCGATCTGAGGAACGTGCCCGCCTACCTCGACCGGTTCCTGGCCCGCCCCGCGGTGCAGCGCGGGCTTGCGATCCCCGCCCGGCCCGGATGAGGCGGGCCGCCTGCCCGGCGGCTCAGGGCGCAGAGGGGAACGGCGGGAAGCGGGCGCTGCAATCGGGCGGCGTGGCCCGCCCCGCGGCAGGCGCCATCGCCGGCGGCGCGGGCACCACGTCCGCGCCCGACAGCCGAGCATTGGCCACCTGCCAGCGGGCCTCTGGCCCGAACCGCAGCCCGTCCAGTCTGGCCACCACCGGATGCGCCGGGTCCGCCCCGGCGATCACCAGCCTTCCGCCCTGCCCCGTGACGCCGACAAAGTCGATCCCGCTGTAGCGTGGCATCGCCCCCGTGACCTTGCCGCCGTAGTCTGCCGTCAGGCTGATCGGCCAGCGGTTGGCCCGCAGGCAGACATCCTGATAGCGCACCCCCGTCACGGACCCGCCGACCGCGCCGCCGCTCTTGATGCGAAGGCCCCAGGTGGTGCCGTCAAGGCTCAACCCGCGCACCAGCACATCACGCACCCCGGCCTGAAGCTGGCTGCCGATCGACATGCCGTGACCGGAGTAGATGTGGGTGTCGAGGATCGACAGATGCGCGCTGGGCCCCGCCGGTCCGGCCTTGATCGCCACGTCGTCATCGCCGGTGCGGATGAAGGAATGGGCAATCGTCACATCCTCGGCAGAGCCCGGATCGATGCCGTCGGTGTTGCGCGCATCGGCGGGCGTGTCGATCACCAGGCCCCAGGCCGTGACCCCCTTCACTCCGTCCATCGCCACATGGAAGTTGGGCGCATCGGTCAGACGCAGGCGGTACAGCGTCACATCCTCGGCCTGGTCGATCTGGACCAGTCGCGGCGCGTTCTGCGCACCGCCAATGCCCTGCGCCCGCCGCGCCATCTGCCACCAGGTCTCGTCCCGACCCGCCATCACTGCGCCGCCTTGTCCGTCGATGGTTCCGGGGCCGTAAAGACCGCTGCCCCGCCCCGAGAGCGAAAGAAGCGGCCGGCAGCCGCCCCCCTTCGTGTCGATCATCCCGCAGGTTCCCGCGCCGCGGTCGAAAAGCGCCGGATCGGGGATCGCCCGCAGTCGCACCCCGGAGGCCAGCCAGAGCGAGACACCGGGGGGAACCACCAGCGGGCCGGTCGGGACATCGCCCCCCGCAGGGCCGGGAACAAGCTGCACGGCCGCCCCCGCAGGGCAGGCCGCAAGGGCCGCCTGCAGCCGAGCGGCCTCGTTCGCACTGCTGTCGGGGGCAAGCCGGGCACAGACCCGTTCGGGGAACCGCGGCTCGGTCACCGTGCGGCGGTCCTGGCCCGCAGCGGGCAAGGCCAGGGCAAGCAGGGCGACCGCAAGGCCGCCCGCCGCCGCTTTAGCCACGCAGCACCCCGCCGGTGGCCTTGGCGACCTTGTCCACGATCTTCCCCGAGACCGCCTCGATCTCTTCGTCGGTCAGGGTCTTTTCGGTCGGCTGCAGCCGCACGGTCAGGGCGATGGACTTCTTGCCCGCGCCCATCTGCGCCTCGGCCTTGTCGCCCGCGAACTGGTCGAACACCCGAACGGACTCGATCAGCGCCTTGTCGGCGCCCTGCGCGGCATTCACCAGCGTCAGCGCCTCGACCCGCGCATCCACCACGAAGGCGAAGTCGCGTTCCACCGCCTGCAGCGACGCCAGCGTCAGCGCGGGCCGCGTGGCCGTCCTGACCTTGGGCAGCGGCACGTTGGCGACCAGCACGGTAAAGGCGACCGCGGGCCCCTTCACGTCCAGCGCCTTCAGCACCTTGGGGTGCAACTCGCCATAGCTGACCATGACGTTGGGCCCCAGCGTCATCCGCCCCGCCCGGCCGGGGTGCCACCAGGGCGCCACCTTGCGGTCCACCTGCATCCGGGCGGGCGCACCCAGCGCCGCCAGTACCGCTTCGGCATCGGCCTTGGCATCGTAGACATCCACCGGCCGACGCGAGCCAAAGGGGTCGCGCGCCGCGGCGGCGCCGACCAGCAGGCCGGTGGCCTGCAGGTGCTGTTCGCCCGGCTCGCCGCCGTGGAAGGCGGGGCCCACCTCGAACAGCGCAAGATCCATGAACCCGCGCGCCTGATTGCGCGCCGCAGCCTGCAACAGCCCCGGCAGCAGGTCGGGGCGCATATGCGTCATTTCCGACGAGATCGGGTTTTCGATCCTGAGCGCATCCTGCCCGCCACCGAAGAGCGCGGCGGCGCCCGCGTCGATGAAGCTGTAGGTGACACATTCGTTGTAGCCCAGCGCCGCCAGCGTGCGGCGCGCCGCCTTCTCGCGGCCTTGCAGGGGTGTCAGGATCGGCCCCGGCACGCCCGCGCGCATCCGCGGCATCGGCTGGCCCACAAGCTTGGTCAGCGAGGCGATGCGCGCCACCTCTTCCACCAGGTCGGCTTCGCCCAGCACGTCGGGGCGCCAGCTGGGCGGGCCTGCCATGTCGCCCGTCAGCGTGAAGCCCAGCGCCTCCAGCGTGGCGCGCTGGGTTTCGGCGGGGATCTCCATCCCCACCAGCGATTGCACCCGCGCGGGGTCCAGCCGATAGGCGCGCGCGGTATCGGGCACCGCGCCATCCATCACCACCTCGGACGGCACGCCGCCGCAGAGATCCAGGATCATCCGCGTCGCGGCCTCCAGCCCCGGCAGGGTGAAGGCGGGGTCGACCCCCCGCTCGAACCGGTAGCGGGCATCCGAGTTGATCCGCAGCGCGCGGCCGGTGGTGGCCACCGTGATCGGGTCCCAGTACGCGCTTTCCAGGAACACGTCGGTCGTGGCCTCGGTGCAGCCCGACGCCTCGCCGCCCATGATCCCGGCGATGGATTCCGGTCCCGCGTCATCGGAAATCAGCATCATGCCGGGTGCGAAGCTGTAGGTCTTGCCGTCCAGCGCCAGCAGGCTTTCGCCCCCGGTCGCCGGATGGATGCGCAAGCCGCCCTTGACCTTCGCCGCGTCAAAGACGTGCAGCGGGCGGTTCAGGTCATAGGTGAAGAAGTTGGTGATATCGACCAGCGCCGAGATCGGGCGCAGCCCGATGGCCTTCAGCCGCTGTTGCAGCCAGTCGGGCGATGGGCCGTTCCTGACCCCGCGGATCACCCGGCCCGCGAAAAGCGGGCAGCCCTTCGCCTTCAGAGCCGGGTCGATCGTCACCCCGACGGGCGAGGGGAACGCCCCTGCCACCGGCGCGATGTCCAGCGGCTTCAACCGGCCAAGGCCCCGCGCGGCCAGATCGCGCGCCACGCCCCGCACGCCCAGCGCGTCGGGACGGTTGGGGGTAATCTTGATATAGATCATCGGATCGTTCAGGCCGCGCCAGTCGATGAAGCGTTCGCCCAGCGGCGCATCGGCGGGCAGGTCGATGATGCCGTCATGGTTGTCAGACAGTTCAAGCTCGCGTTCCGAACACAGCATCCCGTTGGAGTCCACGCCGCGGATCACACCCGGCTTCAGGTCCACCCCGGTGCCCGGCACATGGGTGCCCGGCGGGGCGAAGACGCCCACCAGCCCGGTGCGCGCATTGGGCGCGCCGCAGACCACCTGCACCTCGACCGGCGCGCTGCCCGGCCCGCCCGGATAGGTTTCCACCCGGCAGACCCGCAGCCGGTCAGCATTGGGGTGCTGCACCGCCTCGATCACCCGGCAGATGCGGAAGGCGCCCAGCGTTTCCGCCGGGTCGGACACCTCTTCCACCTCAAGCCCGAGGTCGGTCAGGGCATAGAGGATGTCGGCCAGCGGGGCCTCTGTCTCCAGATGGTCCTTGAG
>JAJZVD010000043.1 GCA_021845805.1 Pseudomonadota bacterium
TCGGCGGTTGCGACATCGTCACCGAGATGACTCTTTCGGGCGAGCTGGACGAACTGTTCACCGCCAAGGGCATCGCGTTTGACAAGGACGCGGCCAACAAGATCCGCGAAGCCAACGCCTGATCGCCCGCCACCGTGCGGCTGAAGGCCCCCCTTGGCGGGGGCCTTTTGCGTTGGCCCGCGCGGCCGGTCAGGCGCCCGCGGGGGCAGGATCGGGCAGGCGGTCTTCCAGCGCGGCGGCCAGCGCCTCGGCACGGGCGGCCATCTCGGCCAGCGTGTCGGTCACAGCGCGCGGCAGCACCGGCACCTCGATCCGTTCGGGCGCGGGGGCCGGGCGGCCCCGAAGGTCGGCCAGTTCCGCCTCAAGCTGGGCCAGCCGGGCGGCCTGCGCGCGCATCTGGTCCTCGACCCCGGCCATCCGGTCCGACACCATCAGCCCCGCCATCAGCAGCATCCGGCTTTCCGGCATCCGGCCGATCTGATCCAGGATCATCCGCGCCTCGGTGTCCAGCACCTTGGCGGCGGCGCGCAGAAAGGGCTCTTCGCCCGACTGGCAGGCCACGTCGAAGGGGCGGCCGCCGATGTTGATCGTCACCTCAGGCATCGGCCGCCTCCGCGATCAGGGGTTTCAGTTCCGCCAGGATTCCGTCCAGCTCGGTCACTTCGGCGGCCCGGGCGGCGCGCAGCGCGTCCAGTTCCGCCTGCAGCGCCTTGTTGACCAGCGCCGGATCGGCCAGCCCCTGTTCGGCCGCTTCCTGCAAGGCGCGCAGCGTCTCGCGCAGCTGCACGTTCACCGATTTCAGCCGCGAGAGTTCGATCCCCTGCGCGTCGATCTGGGCGGTCAGCCGTTCCAGCCGGGCGGCCAACGGGGCGTTGCCCGCCTCCATCCGCGCGTGCAGCAGCCGCAGCCGTTCCTCAAGCTGGGCATTGGCATCGCGTTCGGCCTGCAACGCCTCGGTCAGGCGCATCACCTCGGCGGTTTCCGCGGCGCCTGCCTGCCCGGATGAGACGACGGTGACGCCCTCCAGTACCTCGACCCCCCGCGCGATGCGGTCCAGCGCCAGCGTGATGCGCCGCTCCAGCTCCTGCAGATCCTGCATGGGTTCCCTTTCGTCCTTCACCTGCCCGCCCGCGAATCGGCCTTCGCCTGCGGTGGACCGATCTTAGCCCAAAGCCCTGCGCGAATTCTCCCCACAATCCCCGATGCGGCTTCGGTGCGCTTGATCTGCCGTCAGACGCTGATATGAGGGCAAGCGACGCCCGAAAGACGCGAACCCCACAGCGGAGGAGACAGGACCTTGGACATCGCGACGCTACGCAGCACCCAGCCCGACCATTGGCGCCGGGCCACGGCCCTGAGGATGCTGGCGATCGATGCGGTCCAGGCCGCGAACTCGGGTCACCCCGGCATGCCGATGGGGATGGCCGACGTGGCGACCGTGCTGTTCACCAAGCACCTGAAATACGATGCCGCCAACCCCGACTGGCCGGACCGCGACCGCTTCATCCTGTCGGCCGGCCACGGCTCGATGCTGCTTTACGGGCTGTTGCACCTGACCGGCGCGCCGGGGATGACCATCGACCAGATCCGCAACTTCCGCCAGTGGGGCGCCAAGACCGCCGGGCACCCGGAATACGGCCATGCCAAGGGGATCGAGACCACGACCGGCCCGCTGGGCCAGGGGATCGCGAATGCGGTGGGCTTCGCGATGGCCGAAGAGGCGCTGCGCGCGCGCTTTGGCCGCCGCGTGGTCGACCACCACACCTGGGTCATCGCGGGCGACGGCTGCCTGATGGAAGGCATCAGCCACGAGGCGATCGGGCTGGCCGGGATGCAGCAGCTTTCCCGCCTGGTCGTGCTGTGGGACAACAACAGCATCTCGATCGACGGCAAGATCAGCCTGTCGGACGTGACCGACCAGCGCGCCCGCTTCGCCGCCGCTGGCTGGACGGTGCTGCACTGCGACGGCCACGACCCCGATGACATCGACCGCGCGATGACGGCGGCCAAGGCCTCGTCGCGGCCGGTGCTGATCGACTGCAAGACCCATATCGGCTTCGGCAGCCCGAAGAAGCAGGACAGCGCGGGCGCGCATGGCTCGCCGCTGGGCGCCGAGGAAATCGCCAAGGTGCGCGAGATCTACGGCTGGGATCACGCCCCCTTCGTCATCCCCGCCGACATCAAGGCGGAATGGGAAGCGGCGGGCGCGCGGGGCGCGCAGGCGCGCACCGAATGGGAAGACCGCATCGCGGCCCTTTCGGCCCCCCGCCGGGCCGAGTTCACGCGGGTGATGGCGCTCGAGGCGCCGAAGAAGCTCGCAGGGGCCATCCGCGCGGTGAAGAAGGCCGCGGCCGAGGGCAAGCCCAAGGTCGCCACCCGCAAGGCGTCGGAAATGGTGCTCGAGGCGGTGAACCCGGTGATGCCGGAAACTATCGGCGGTTCGGCCGACCTGACCGGATCGAACAACACCCGCACCGCCGATCTGGGCGTCTTCGGGCCGGAAAACCGCAAGGGCCGCTATGTGCACTACGGCATCCGCGAACACGGCATGGCCGCGGCGATGAACGGCATGGTGCTGCATGGCGGGCTGCGCCCCTATGGCGGCACCTTCCTGTGCTTCACCGACTATGCCCGCGGGGCGATGCGGCTGTCGGCGCTGATGGGTGTGCCCACCGTCTATGTGATGACGCATGACTCGATCGGCCTGGGCGAAGATGGCCCGACCCACCAGCCGGTGGAACACCTGGCGATCTGCCGCGCCACACCGAACACCTGGGTGTTCCGCCCCGCCGACGTGGTCGAAACCGCCGAGGCCTGGGAACTTGCGCTGACCACGACCGGCACGCCGTCGGTGCTGGCCCTGTCGCGCCAGAACCTGCCCACGGTGCGCACCGAACACACCAACCGCAACCTGACCGCGCAGGGCGGCTACATCCTGGCCGAGGCCACCGGCAAGCGTCAGGCGATCCTGATGGCGACCGGCTCCGAGGTCGAGATCGCGCTGAAGGCGCGCGCGCTGCTCGAGGCCGAAGGCATCGGCACCCGCGTGGTGTCCATGCCCTGCATGGAACTGTTCGCGGCCCAGCCGGAAAGCTACCGCAAGAAGGTGCTGCCCGCGGGCCCGGTCCGCGTGGCGATCGAGGCGGCGCTGCGCCAGGGCTGGGATCGCTGGCTTCTGGGCGAGCGCGGGCGTGACGGCAAGGCGGGCTTCGTCGGCATGACGGGCTTTGGCGCCTCGGCCCCGGCCGAACGGCTTTACGCCGAATTCGGCATCACCGCCGAGGCGACCGCGACGCTGGTGAAGTCGATGCTGTGACGGGCGCGCGGCGCGGGGCCTGCCCGCGCCGCCGCCGTTCGGGCCGGGCGCCCGCCGCCGCCCACCCCCACCGGAGCCCGCCGCGCGTGACCGACCGCATCGCCCTTGTCCTCGCCCTCGTCATCCTCGCCGCCATCGGGGCCGATGTGGTCTTCAACCACGCCACGGTGATGATCTTCCTGGGCCGCCGCATGACGGGCTTGATTGATTTTCTGCAATTCTGGCGCTAGGCCCCGGATCGGCCAGGCCCACCGCCATTCCTGTTGACCCTCGCGCGTCTGGCCCGGTCCTCCTCACGGCCGACGCGCCCAACCGAAAGGAACACCTCCATGACTGTGAAGGTCGCCATCAACGGCTTCGGCCGGATCGGGCGCAACGTGCTGCGCGCCATCGTGGAATCGGGCCGCACCGATATCGAGGTCGTGGCGCTGAACGATCTGGGTCCGGTCGAGACCAACGCGCATCTGATGCGTTACGATTCGGTCCACGGCCGCTTTCCCGGCACCGTGACCACCGGCGCCGACTGGATCGACGTGGGCCGCGGCCCGATGAAGGTGACGGCGATCAGGAACCCGGCCGAACTGCCGTGGGGCGATGTCGATGTCATCATGGAATGCACCGGGATCTTCACCTCGAAGGACAAGGTGCAGCCCCACCTGTCGACCGGCGCCAAGCGGGTGCTGATCTCGGCGCCCGGCGACGGGGCCGACAAGACCATCGTCTTCGGCGTGAACCACAACACCCTGACGCGCGATGACATCGTGGTGTCGAACGCCTCCTGCACCACGAACTGCCTGTCGCCCGTGGCCTATGTGCTGAACAACGCGATCGGGATCGAGAAGGGGATGATGACCACCATCCACTCCTACACCGGCGACCAGCCGACGCTGGACACGATGCACAAGGATCTCTACCGCGCCCGCGCCGCGGCGCTCAGCATGATCCCCACCTCGACGGGGGCCGCCAAGGCTGTGGGTCTGGTGCTGCCGGAACTGAAGGGCAAGCTCGACGGCTTTGCCATGCGGGTGCCGACGCCGAACGTCTCGGTCGTCGACCTGAAGTTCATCGCCAAGCGCCCGACCACCGTGGCCGAGATCAACGAGGCGATCAAGGCCGCCGCCGACGGCCCGCTCAAGGGCATCCTGGGCTACACGATGGACAAGAACGTGTCGTCGGATTTCAACCACGACAGCCATTCGTCGGTCTTCCACATGGACCAGACCAAGGTGATGGATGGCACCTTCGTGTCGATCCTGTCGTGGTACGACAACGAATGGGGCTTCTCGAACCGCATGAGCGACACCGCCGTCGCCATGGGCAAGCTGATCTGATCGGGGCCAACACCCGGACCTGCGCGGGGGGCCTTCGGGCCCCCCGTTGCGTTCGGGGGCGCGGCGGGCGGGCCCAGGCCGCCTAGCCGAAGCGCGCGATCAGCGCCGCGCGTACGGCCGGCGTCACGAATTTCGACACGTCGCCCTTCAGCCGCGCGATTTCCTTGACCAGTTTCGAGGCGATGGCCTGCCTGCGCGCGTCGGCCATCAGGAACACCGTCTCGATGCTGGCATCCAGCGCGCGGTTCATCCCCACCATCTGGAATTCGTATTCGAAATCCGCCACCGCGCGCAGGCCGCGGATGATGACGCCCGCGCCCACGTCGCGCGCGCAATCGATCAGCAGGTTCTCGAACGGGTGGGCCACGATCTCGACCCCGGTCTCGGCCGACAGCGCGGCGCATTCCGTCTCGATCATCGCCACGCGCTCTTCCAGGCTGAACAGCGGGCCCTTGTCGCGGTTGATCGCCACCCCGATCACCAGACGGTCCACCAGCGCGGCGGCCCGGCGGATGATGTCCAGATGTCCCAGGGTCACCGGGTCGAAGGTGCCGGGGTAAAGTCCGATGCGCATGGGGCTCTCCTCGTTTTGCGCACGCAACGATATTGCGCCGCAGAACGCAAGGGTCCGCTTTGGCCTCAGAACCCCTTTATCATCCCTTCCAGCGCGTCCTTTTCCATCGCCAGTTCCTGCAACCGCGCCTTGACGACATCGCCGATCGAGATCAGCCCGACCATCTCGGCCCCCTGCATCACCGGCATGTGGCGGAACCGCCCTTCGGTCATCTTGCGCATCACCTCGTCCACGCTGTCCTCGCGCGCGCAGCCGACAATGGTCGCGGTCATCATCCGCGCGACCGGCTGGGCCAGGCAGTCGGGCCCGTGCTTGCCCAGTTCGCGCACGACATCGCGTTCCGACAGGATGCCCGCGACATGACGCCCGTCGCGGCTGACGATCAGCGCCCCGATGCGGTTGGCCGACAGGATCTCGACCGCCTCGGCCACGCTCATGTCGGGCGCCACCGTGATGACGCGGCCGTCGGGTTTGTCCTTCAGGATGTGTTGCACCAGCATGTCCGCCCTCCTCCAAGGTGGAACTCAGGGTCCGCCCCCGGCGGCATTCTGTCAAGCACCCCGTTCACGCGGGCGTGAGCCCCTCCAGCCGCGCCACCTCGCGCCGCACGCCCTGGGCCAGCAGGTCGGCAAAGCGGTTCAGCCGTTCCACCCGCCGGTCATCGGCATGGCGGATCAGGTAGAAGGCGCGGGTCAGCCCCACCTGCCCGTCCAGCACCTTCACCGCCTCGGGGGCCGACGGCAGCGCGAAATCATGGACCACCGCCACCCCGGCCCCGCCCCGCACCCAGTTGAGCTGGACCGACACCGAATTCGAGGCCAGCGGCACCGCGCCCGCGCCCACCTCGCCCAGATAGTCCAGTTCCTTGTCGAAGATCATGTCGGCGATGTAGCCCACGAAGCGGTGCCCCTTCAGATCGGCGGGCGTGCAGATCGGCGGATGCCGGGCCAGATAGGCGCGGCTGGCGGCAAGGTGCAGGTGGTAGTCGGTGATCTTCTGCACCGTCAGCCGTCCGGCCTCGGGGCGGCTGACCGCGATGGCCATGTCGGCTTCGCGCTTGGACAGGTTGAAGACGCGCGGCAGCGCCACGATCTGCACCTCGAGCCCCGGATTGGCGTCGCAGATGGCGGCCACCACCTGCGGCAGCACGAAGGTGGCACAGCCATCCGGCGCGCCTATGCGGATCTGCCCGCTCAGCGCCCCGGTGCCGCCGCGCGCCTCTTCCAGTGCGCCGGTCACCGCCTGTTCCGCCCGTTCCGCCCGCGCCAGAAGCCGCGCGCCCTCGTCGGTCAGCGCGTAGCCCTGTGGCCCCTTCACGAACAGCCGCGCCCCCAGCGCCTCTTCCAGACGCGCCACCCGACGGCCCACGGTGGCGGGGTCGACCTTCAGCACCCGGCCCGCCCGGCTCAGGCTTTCGGCCCGCGCCACCGCCAGGAACACGCGCAGATCATCCCAGTCGGCCATCGCGAACCTTTGCAGAAATGCAAGACCCTTTTGAGGTCTTTCCCCTTTTCCCGACAAAAACGCAAGCCTAGACTGCCCGCAACCAGCCATCCGAGGAGATCGCCATGGACCTGACCCACTGGATCAACGGCAAGCATGTGAAGGGCACGTCGGGCCGCTTCGCCGATGTCTACAACCCCGCCACCGGCGAGGTGCAGTCGCGCGTGCCGCTGGCAACCGTGGCCGAACTGAACGCCGCCGTGGCCGCCGCCGCCGAGGCGCAGCTGAAATGGGCCGCCACCAACCCGCAGCGCCGCGCGCGGGTGATGATGAAGTTCGGCGACCTCATCAACCAGAACATGGACAGGCTGGCCGAGATCGTCAGCCGCGAGCATGGCAAGACCCTGCCCGACGCGCGCGGCGACGTGCAGCGCGGGCTTGAGGTGATCGAGGTCTGCATGGGTGCGCCCGCGATGCTGAAGGGCGAATACACCGACAGCGCCGGGCCTGGCATCGACCTTTACTCCATGCGCCAGCCTCTGGGCGTGGTTGCGGGCATCACGCCGTTCAACTTCCCCGCCATGATCCCGCTGTGGAAGATGGGGCCGGCGCTGGCCGCCGGGAACGCGATGATCCTCAAGCCGTCGGAACGCTGCCCCTCGACCTCGCTGATGCTGGCGGAACTGGCGCAGGAGGCCGGGCTGCCCGATGGCGTGCTGCAGGTGGTGAACGGCGACAAGGAGGTGGTGGACGCCATCCTTGACAACCCGATCATCCAGGCCGTGGGCTTTGTCGGCTCCACCCCCATCGCGCAATACATCTACGGCCGCGCCTGCGCCAACGGCAAGCGCGCGCAATGCTTCGGCGGCGCCAAGAACCACATGATCATCATGCCCGATGCCGATCTCGACAAGGCGGCGGATGCGCTGGTGGGCGCGGGCTACGGGGCGGCGGGCGAACGCTGCATGGCGATCTCGGTCGCGGTGCCGGTGGGCGACAAGACGGCCGACGCGCTGATCGAACGCCTGATCCCGCGGATCGAGAAGCTGAAGGTCGGCCCCTACACCGCCGGGAACGATGTCGACTTTGGCCCGCTGGTCACCAAGCAGGCGCAGGACCGGGTGAAGGGGCTCATCACCTCGGGCGTCGAGCAGGGCGCGAAACTGGTCGTGGACGGGCGCAACCTGAAGATCCAGGGCTACGAGAGCGGCTTTTTCGTCGGCGCCACGCTGTTCGACAACGTGACGCCCGAAATGGACATCTACAAGCAGGAGATCTTCGGGCCGGTGCTGTCGACGGTGCGGATGAAGACCTATGAAGACGCGCTGAACCTGGTGATCGACAACGAATACGGCAACGGCACCGCGATCTTCACCGCCGATGGCGACACCGCGCGCGATTTTGCCAGCCGGGTCAACGTGGGCATGGTCGGCATCAACTTCCCGATCCCGGTGCCGCTCAGCTACTACACCTTCGGCGGCTGGAAGAAATCGGCCTTTGGCGACCTGAACCAGTACGGCCCCGACGCCTTCCGCTTCTACACCAAGACCAAGACGGTCACCGCGCGCTGGTTCTCGGGCATCAAGGAAGGTGCCGCGCTGAACTTCAAGGCTCTGGACTGATGCGGCGGCCCGGCTCCTTCGGGGGCCGGGCCCTGACGCCGACGGGGCGCCGCCGTGCGCCCGCCAGCCTGCCCACATTCGGCCCGCACACACCCAGCGTGATAGGCCCTGCACACCCCCTGCGCGCAGAGGATTGTCTTGTGCTGCTTGCAGGTGCATGATCTGCCATGAAAAGTCTTTTGAACCGGGAATGCGGTTAAAATGCCTGTTACCTTCCGGATTCTCAGCTCGCGCGCGCTGGTCTATGTCCGCTACGAAGGGTTTGCAGAGCTTCAGGAAAGCTTTGACGCCTTTGCCGCCTATGCCCGCCACCCCGATTGCCACCCCGGCCAGCGCCAGTTCGTTGACCTGACCGCCATCACCGGGGTCGAGCGGAACTTCGTCAAGATCATGGAATTGCAGGCGGTGAAGGCCGAGGTCTTCGTGGCGCACGGGCAGCAGACGCTGGTCGCCTACTACGCGCCCAGCGACCTTGCCCGCAACGCCGCCGCCCTTGCGGCGCGGGCCTGGGACGGGGTGAGCGGCGTGGTGGCGCGCATCTTCGACACCGAAGAGGCGGCGCTTGCCTTCCTGGGGCAGGCCGAAACCCGGGTGGCCGATCTGGTGGCCAAGGCAACCTAGCCGGGCGCGCCCCCCGCGGCGCCCTGCCCGGCATCCATCCGGCGCGCGGCGCTTGCCTTCGGGCGCAGGCTGCGGCCATAACTGAACCTGCGTTCATTTCGAGGAGGAAGGGATGGACTTTGCCCTGAGCGAAGAGCAGCAGGCCGTCTTCGACATGGCCCGCGACTTCGGCGCGACCGAGATCGCCCCCCATGCCCGCGCCTGGGAAGAGGCGGGCACCATCCCGCGCGAACTCTGGACCAAGGCGGCGGCGCTTGGCCTGGGTGGGCTTTACGTGGCCGAAGCGCATGGCGGCAGCGGACTTGGCCGGCTGGATGCCACGCTGGTGTTCGAGGCGCTGGCCATGGCCTGCCCGGCGGTCTCGGCCTTCCTGTCGATCCACAACATGTGCGCGGCGATGATCGACCGCTACGGCTCGGCCGCGATGAAGGCGCGGCTCTTGCCCGGCGCCTGCCGGATGGAAACGGTGCTGTCCTACTGCCTGACCGAACCGGGCTCAGGCTCGGATGCCGCGGCCTTGCGGACGCGGGCCGACAAGACCGAACAGGGCTACCGGCTGACCGGCACCAAGGCCTTCATCTCGGGCGGCGGCTATTCGGATGCCTATATCGTCATGGCCCGCACCGGGGCCGAGGGCGCGCGGGGCATCTCGGCGCTGGTGGTCGAGGATGGCACCGCGGGGCTCAGCTTCGGCGGGCTGGAAAGCAAGATGGGCTGGCGGGCCCAACCCACGCGGCAGGTGCAACTGGATGGCTGCACCGTCCCGCAGGGCAACCTTCTGGGCGACGAGGGGCGCGGATTTTCCTATGCGATGGCCGGGCTTGACGGCGGGCGGCTGAACATCGCGGCCTCGGCGCTGGGGGGCGCGCAGGCGGCCTTCGATGCGACGCTGGCCTACATGAAGGAACGCCGCGCCTTCGGGCAGCGGCTTGACCAGTTCCAGGCCCTGCAGTTCCGCCTGGCCGAGATGGAGGTGAAGCTGCAATCGGCCCGCACCTTCCTGCGGCAGGCGGCCTGGATGCTGGACCAGGGCGCGCCCCAGGCCTCCCGGTTCTGCGCGATGGCCAAGCTGATGGTGACCGATGCCGCCTTCGAGGTGGCCAACCAGTGCCTGCAACTGCATGGCGGCTATGGCTATCTGGCCGATTACGGGATCGAGAAGATCGTGCGCGACCTGCGGGTGCACCAGATCCTGGAAGGAACCAACGAGATCATGCGGGTCATCATCGCCCGCAGGCTGGTGGCGGAATGAGCGACCTTTCCATCCGCATCGAGGGCCGCGCGGGCCGCATCACGCTGACCCGGCCGCAGGCGCTGAACGCGCTGAGCCATGCGATGGCGCTCGAGATCGACGCGGCGCTGATCGGCTGGGCGCGGGACCCCGCGGTGGCGCTGGTGATCCTGGATGCCGAGGGGCCGCGCGCCTTCTGCGCGGGCGGCGACATCGCCGCCGTCCATGCCGAAGGCGTCACCGGATCGGATGCCGGGGCGCGGGCCTTCTGGCGCGACGAATACGCCATGAACCTGCGGCTGGGCCGCTACCCCAAGCCGGTAGTCAGCCTGATGCAGGGCTTCGTCATGGGCGGCGGCGTGGGGCTGGGCTGCCACGGTCATCCACGCATCGTGGGTGACAGCACGCAGATGGCGATGCCCGAATGCGGGATCGGCCTGATCCCCGATGTGGGCGGCACCCATCTTCTGGCCTGCGCGCCGGGGCATCTGGGCGAATACCTGGGGCTGACCGGCGCGCGGATGGGGCCGGGCGACGCGCTGCTGACGGGATTTGCCGACCGGTTCATCCCCGAAGCCGGCTGGCCCGCGCTGGTCGCCACGCTCTGCGCCACGGGCGACGTGGCCGCCGTGGCGGCTGCGGCCGCCCTGCCCCCGCCCGGTCGTCTTGCCGCACTGCGGCCGCAGATCGACGCGGCCTTTTCCGCGCCGACGGTGCCCGAAATCCTAGCCCGGCTGGAGGCCGCAGGCAGCGATTTCGCCGCCGAGACGCTGAAGGCCCTGCGGCGCAACTCGCCCCTGTCGATGGCCTGCACGCTGGCGCTGGTGCGGGCGGAACGCGCCGCCCCGGATCTGGCGCGCGCGCTGGAACGGGAATACCGGTATACCGCACGCGCCGTGCTGGAAACAGACTTCCTCGAAGGCGTGCGGGCCGCGGTGATCGACAAGGATCGCACGCCGCGCTGGCGCATCACCGCGCCCACGGCAGAGATGGTGGACCGGCTGCTTGCGCCGCTGGACGCAGGCGGACTTGACCTGGGAGGGATCTAGGATGCGGATCGGATTCATCGGCCTTGGGAACATGGGGGCGCCGATGGCGGCGAACCTGGTGAAGGCGGGCCATCAGGTGACCGGGTTCGACACCGCGGCGCCGATGCCCGCGGGCGTCACCCCCGCCGCCAGCGCCGCGGCGGCCGCCGCGGGGGCCGAGGTGGTCATCACCATGCTGCCAAACGGCGCGATCCTGCGGGCGGTGGCCGCCCAGGTGATCCCCGCCATGCGCCCCGGCGCGGTGCTGTGCGACTGCTCGACCGTCGATGTCGACAGCGCCCGCGCGGTGGCGGCAGAGGCCACCGCCGCGGGGCTGGGCGCGCTGGATGCGCCGGTCTCGGGCGGCGTGGGCGGGGCGGCGGCCGGCACGCTGACCTTCATGGTCGGCGGCACCGAGGCGGCCTTCGCCACGGTCCGCCCGCTCTTCGAGGCGATGGGCAAGAAGGTGGTGCATTGCGGCGCCTCGGGGGCCGGGCAATCGGCCAAGATCTGCAACAACATGATCCTGGGCGTCACCATGATCGCCACCTGCGAGGCCTTCGCGCTGGCCGACAAGCTGGGGCTCGACCGGCAGAAGATGTTCGACGTGGTCTCGACCTCGTCGGGGTCGAGCTGGTCGATGACCGCCTATTGCCCGGCGCCGGGCGTGGGCCCGCAATCGCCCGCCGACACCGGCTACCGCCCCGGCTTCGCGGCCGAACTGATGCTGAAGGACCTGCGGCTGAGCCAGCAGGCGGCGGGGGCGGTCGATGCCGACACGCCGATGGGCGAACTGGCCGCCCGGCTTTACGCCACCTTCGTCGAGGACGAGGACGGCCGCGGCCGGGACTTCTCGGCCATGCTGCCCCGGTTCGAAAAACGTCACCGCGGCTGACGGCCACGCGCCCCGGCATTCTGTCACAGACGCGGGGCACGAAATGTGCGATCATCGACATATCAGGCCGCGAAGGCCCGAAGGAGGACGGAATGTTCAAGACCAATGTCGGCGGGATGGATCGGGTGGTGCGTGTGATCGTGGGGCTGGCGCTGCTGGCCGCCTATGCGCTGACCTCGGTCGGCGGGACCTATCACTGGGTGCTGCTGATCGGCATCGTGCCGCTGCTGACCGGGCTTCTGTCGACCTGCCCGCTTTATTCCGTTCTGGGCATGTCGACCTGCCCGATGAAGCGCTGAGCCGCCCGCAAGCCCGAGCCTTGCCCGATGCCTGAGCGCGCCGCGATCGCCGGGCTGGTGCTGGCCGGGGGCCTGTCCAGCCGGATGGGGGGCGGGGTCAAGGGTTTGCTGCCGCTGGGCGGCAAGCCGATGGTCGCGCATGTCCTGGACCGGTTCGCGCCGCAGGTGGGGGTGCTGGCGCTGAACGCGAACGCGCCGGGGCTTGACGGCTTCGGGCTGCCGGTGCTGCCCGATCCCGTCGCGGGCCATCCCGGGCCGCTGGCGGGGGTGCTGGCGGGGCTTCTGTGGGCGTCCGCGCAGCCGGGCGTGACCCATCTGGCCACCGTGCCCAGCGATACGCCTTTCCTGCCGCGCGACCTGGTGGCGCGGCTGGTGGCGCGGCAGGCCGAAACCGGGGCCACGGGCCCGGTGCTGGCACGCTCGGCCGAGGGGCCGCAGCCGGTGGTCGGGCTCTGGCCGCTGACGCTGGCGGCCCCGCTTCGGGCGGGGCTGGACAGCGGCGCGGCGCGCAAGGTGCGGCTCTGGGCGCAACAGATGGGCGGCGTGTGGTGCGATGTGCCCGCACAAGGCGGGCGCGATCCGTTCATGAACGTGAACACGCCCGACGACCTTGCCGCGGCAGAGCGCGCCTTGGGCTGATCGCCATCAAGCGGTGAACCTGAAAATGAATCCAACGCCTTGCGCGGCGATCTTCAACCTCCGCCCTGCGCAGGGCGCCCCCCGCGCTCAGCCCGGGGCGGCCAGCGCCCGGGCGACCCAGGCGGCAATCGCGCTGTCTTCGGCGGGCAGGCTGTCGGCGGTGCCGCCGGTGAAGGACTCCCACGCGGGGCGGTAGGGCGGGCGCAGCATGACCAGCACCGGCACCCCCGCCAGAACCGCCCGCTCGATCGCCGCGCGCAGGCCGCCGCCCTCGGCCTCGCCCCGGCCGAAGCGGTTCACGATCAGCAGGTCAACCGGGTCTTCCAGCCGCGCCAGAAGCTGCCCCGCCACCCCGGCCAGCGCGGCCGGGTCCAGCGCGCAGGCGGCCGAGGCGCGGCCCAGATCCTGGGTGATCGGCGTCAGCGCGCCGGTGGCCACGTCTTCCACCATGGTCACCGCGCCGCAATCATCGGCCACAGACCGCTGCACATGGCCCGCCAGCCGCAACCCCGCCGCCGCCAGCCGCGCTGCCACCGCGGCCACGACCGCATCGGCCCCGCCCCCGTCGGGGCAGATCACGGCGGCGATCCGCGGAACCTCGGTCATCGCCTAGCCGCGGGCATAGACGTCTTCGTAGCGGATGATGTCATCTTCGCCCAGGTAGCTGCCGGTCTGCACCTCGATCAGCACCATCGGCACCTTGCCGGGGTTCTCCATCCGGTGCACGGCGCCCAGCGGGATGTAGACCGACTGGTTTTCGGACACGAGCTTCTTCGTGTCATCCACCGTCACCAGCGCGGTGCCTTCCACCACGATCCAGTGTTCCGAGCGGTGGTGGTGGCTTTGCAGGCTCAGCGCCGCGCCGGGGTGCACCACGATCCGCTTCACCTGGAACCGGCTGCCGATCACCAGGCTTTCGAACCAGCCCCAGGGCCGGTGATCGCGCGGGAAGGTTTCCGCCTGCTTGGCCGCTTTCGCCTTGAGCACCGCGACCGCCTTCTTGACGTCCTGCGCGCGGCTCATGTCGGCCACCAGAACGGCATCGGGCATCGCCACGGCGATGATGTTTTCCAGCCCGATCCCCACAACCTCCAGCGTGGGCGATTCCGACCGCAGCAGCGTGTCGGCGCAGTCGATCGCCGTCGCCGCCCCCGCGGTGACCACGCCGCAGGCATCCGGCCCCGCCTCGCGCCAGACCGCATCCCAGCCGCCCAGATCCGACCAGCCGCCCGCGAAGGGAACCACCGACAGGTTGGGCGCACGTTCCATCACCGCGTAGTCGATCGAGATGTCGGGCAGCCCGGCCCAGGCGGCGGCATCCAGGCGCAGGAAGCCCAGATCGGGCTTTGCCTGATCCAGCGCGGCGGTGACGGGGGCTACCAGATCGGGCGCATGGGCCGCGCAGGCCGCCTGCATGGTCGCGGCCGAGAACAGGAAGATCCCCGCGTTCCACAGATAGCGCCCCTCGGCCAGCATCGCCACGGCGCGGTCGCTGTCGGGCTTTTCCACGAAGCGGCGCAGCGCAACGGGGGCGCCCGAGCCATCGGGCTGTGCCGACAGTTCCAGATAGCCGTAGCCGGTTTCCGGCCGGTCGGGCGCGATGCCGAAGGTCACGATCCGGCCCGCCCGCGCGGCGGGTTCCGCCGCCGCCACCGCCGCCCGGAAGGCCGCGGCATCGGGGATCACATGGTCCGACGGCGCCACCAGGATCAGCGCGTCGGGATCGGTCCGGGCCAGGTAGAGCGCCGCCGACAGCACCGCGGGGGCGGTGTTCTTCGGCTGCGGCTCGATCAGCACGGCGCCGGGGTCGATGCCCGCGGCGGCAAGCTGTTCGGTCACGATGAAGCGGAAATCGGAACTGGTGACGATGGTGGGCGGCGCATAGCCTTCGCCTGCAAGCCGCCGCGCCGAAGCCTGAAACAGGCTTTCCGGGCCGGTCAGGGCGGCAAACTGCTTTGGGTAGCTCTTGCGCGACAGAGGCCAGAGACGGGTGCCCGAACCCCCGCAAAGCAGAACCGGATAAATCATGCTGCGCTCACTTCCCGCAAGAACCTGCGCCATCTTTGCCAAAGCCGCGCGCGGGAGGAAAGCAGAGATTGCGCCCCCGCCGTCAGCTGCCGTTGGACAGGACCAGATCGGCGGGCCGGCTCTCGGCGCGCACGCGCCGCCCGTTGGGCAGATCGTTCTCGTCCAGCTTGGCCCGGATGCCGTCGGCGCTCAGCCCGTAATGCACCCAGCGCGCGGTCAGCCGGTCGCGCAGCACCGGCTCGGGCACGTCAAGGCGCACGGTCAGATCGAACAGATCCGCCAGCCGGTCCCAGGGCGGGGTGGCCAGCAGCAGGTAGTTGCCCTCGGCCACGATCACCTCGACGCGGCGCGGGATCAGCCGCGCGCCCGCGCGCGCGATCTCGATCGCGCGGTCGAAGACCGGCACAGCCACCTCGTCTTCGGTGTTGGCCTTCAGCCGCGCCAGCATCGCGGCAAGCCCGCCCACGTCGAAGGTGTCGGGCGCCCCCTTGCGGGCGTGCCGCCCCAGCGCCTTCAGCACCGCATCGTCATAATGATAGCCGTCCATCGGCAGCACCGCGGCCCGGCCCGGCTGTGCCGCGTTGATCCGTGCCACCAGCGCCTCGGCCACATGGCTCTTGCCCGACCCCGGCGCGCCCGCGATGGCCACCATCCGGCGGCGGCCGGGCGGCAGGTCGATCAGCAGGTCGGCCAGGGTGTCGAAACGTGTCGGTTCTTCCATCATGCCCCCCAGGTGCGCTCCAGAAGCGCCAGCCAGTTGCGCCAGCAGATCTTCTCGATCAGCGCCGCGCCATAGCCATGCGCGCGCATCGCCTCCTGCAAGGCGGGCAGGCCGGTCACGTCGCCGATCCCCTTGGGCAGCGTGGCCCCGTCGAAATCCGAGCCCAGCCCCACATGATCCTCGCCCAGGTTGGCCAGCAGGTGGTCGAGATGGCGCAGCACCGGCTCCCAGCCCATGTCGGGCGACTTGCGGCCATCGGGGCGCAGGAAGACGGTGGCGTAGTTCAGCCCCACCATCCCCTGCGACTCGCGGATCACCGCAAGCTGCCGGTCGGTCAGGTTGCGCGCCGAAGGCGTCACCGCATGGGCGTTGGAATGGGTGGCCACCAGCGGCGCGTCGGAAATCCGGGCGACATCGTCGAAGCCCTTCTCGTTCAGGTGGCTGAGGTCGACCATGATCTTCAGCTCGTTGCAGGCCCGGATCAGCGCGCGCCCCGCATCGGTCAGCCCGGGGCCGGTATCGGGCGACGACGGAAAGCGGAACGGCACCCCGTGGCCGAAGACGGTCGGGCGGCTCCAGACCGGCCCGATCGACCGCAGGCCCATCGCGTGGAAGGCGTAAAGCGCATCCAGCCCGGGGTCGATCGCCTCGGCCCCCTCCATGTGCATGATCCCGGCGATCACGCCGCTGGACAGGCAGGCGCGGATCTCGGCCAGGTTGCGGCAGACCTTGAAGCGGCCGCCCGAGGCGCGCTCCATCCACAGAAGATGCGCGGCCATCGCCAGCGCCACGGGCTGCGCGGCCTCGTGCCCGATCAGGCCGGGCAGCGGCACCTCGTAGGGCGGGTTGTCCATCATCGCCTCGAAGTCGGGCGTGTCGGGCGCCACGGGCGACGGGATGTAGATCGCGAAGAAGCCGCCCGCGAAGCCCCCCTTCAGCATCCGCGGCAGGTCGAGATGGCCGCGCCCCTCGCCGGTCAGCCAGATCGCCTCGCGGCAGTCGGGCGCGCGCAACAGGCGCAGCAGAAGGTCGTTGTGGCCGTCGAATACCGGGATCATGGGTCGCTCCTTGCAGCCGCGGCCCGCCCCGCCGGGGCGGCGCCACGCGCGTCCAGTGTTCATCGCCCCGGCGGGGCGGCGCAAGCCCCCGCGTATCCGTGCCCCCGGCACCCCGCCCGTTCGCGTTTGATTCAGATCACGGAAGCGCGAGGCAGTTCGATGTACCGACAATGGAGCATTTGACGGGACAGCCCACATGCGACTGACGATCCGCACCAATCTGGCCCTGCGCACGCTGATGATGTGCGCGGTGAACGCCGACCGAACCCTGCGCAAGCACGAGATCGCCGAGGCCTGCAACGCCTCGGAAAACCACCTTGCGCAGGTCATCAACACGTTGGCGCAGATGCATTTCGTGCAGACGGTGCGGGGCCGGCATGGCGGGCTCAGGCTGGGGCTGCCGATGGAGCGGATCAGCGTCGGCGCGGTCTTTCGCGCCTTCGAGGCGGGGGTCCCCTTTGCCGAATGCTTCGACCCGGTCGCCAACACCTGCCCGCTGACCGACGCCTGCAGCCTGCGCGAGGCGCTGGGGGCCGCGCTCGAGGCGTTCTACGGCTCGCTCGACCGGCTGTCGCTGGCCGATCTGGTGAAGGATAACGCAGGTTTGAACCGGCTTCTGGCCATTCCGACCCATCGCACCGCCTTGTCACTGGCCTGTGCTTGACTTCGCAGGCATTCTGCCGCAATGCCGCCGGAATTCTGGGGTTCCCTCGTGAAACCCCCAAGAGGCGGCAGGACAGGCGGCAGAGCCCGCGAAGGAGCAGACCATGGCAGAGCGCACCGAGACCCCGGCGCAGCAACAGCAGCAGGGGGAAACCCTGCCCACCCAGCAGCAGCAGCAGGGCGAGCCGCCGCGCGGAGGCAGCGCGCCGCAGGCGGGTGGCAGCAGCACGCAGAAGCCGCGCGTGATCACCGACTGGGCCTCGATCTGAGACCCCTTCCGGGCGGCGCGTGCAGCCGCTAGCATGGCGGCCTGAACCCGCCGCCGCCCGATGACCGCAATTTCCACCATTCGCAACCTTGGCCCCGCGACAGAGGCGGCCTTCCTGCGCGCCGGGATCGGCAGCGCGGAAGAGCTTCGCGCGCTGGGGGCCGATGCCGCCTATGCCCGGCTTCTGGCCGCGGGCGAGCGGCCGCATTTCATCGGCTACTACGTTCTGGTCATGGCCCTGCAGGGTCGCCCGTGGAACGATTGCAAGGGCGCCGAGAAAGCCGCCCTGCGCGCCCGGTTCGACGCGCTGAAGGCCGTGGGCCACGACCGCGGCCATGACAAGGGTCTGTCCGAACTGGAGGCCGCGCTGAACATCATCGGCGTGGTGGCGCGGCAGCCCCGCTGATTTTGCGCGGGCCATGCGCCCGTTGCAATGCGGCACCGCAGCATTGCGCATTGCGCACATGCAGCATACGCCTATCTTCATCAGCGACGGCGGGACGGCAGACGCCCCCGCCAGACGATGACAGGAGATGAAGATGGCATTCACCGACAGCAAGACCGACCGCAGCACCGAGGGCCTGGCCGCCTTCCTGCACGCCTCGTTCGACCGCGTGAAGGAAGCCTACGACCGCCGCAGCTCGTATCTGGCGACCCGCCGGGAACTGGCGCTGTTGAGCGACCGCGAACTGGCCGACATCGGCGTGTCGCGGGGCAGCATCGACGAGGTCGCGCGCAGCGCCGCGTGACCCCGCGGCCCGCACGGGGCCGCGACCCGGGCCCGACCGGCCCTGACCGGGCGAAATGAAAAGGGGCGGCGCCCGACCGGGCCCGCCCCTTTGTCCTTGCCCTCGGGCCGCCGGTCAGCCGACCAGTTCGAGGCCCGAGAAGAAGTAGGCGATTTCCACCGCCGCGGTTTCCGGCGCGTCCGAGCCGTGGACCGAGTTCTCGCCGACCGACAGGGCGAATTCCTTGCGGATCGTGCCGTCGGCGGCATTGGCCGGGTTGGTCGCGCCCATCACTTCGCGGTTCTTCGCGATGGCGCCTTCGCCTTCCAGCACCTGCACCACCACCGGCTCCGAAGCCATGAACTCGGTCAGTTCGCCGAAGAACGGGCGGTCCTTGTGGACCTCGTAGAACTTCTGCGCCTGCGCCAGCGACAGGTGGATGCGCTTCTGCGCGACGATGCGCAGCCCCGCCTCCTCGAACTTGGCGTTGATCTTGCCGGTCAGGTTTCGGCGGGTGGCGTCGGGCTTGATGATCGACAGGGTGCGTTCGATGGCCATGGTGTCTCTCTTGACATGAGGGGCAGACCCCCGGCCCGCCCGCGTGATTGCGGCGCCCTGCTAGCATGGGGCGGCAGGCTTGGAAAGCCCCGCGGGCGATCGCGCGCACCCACCCGTCCCTCACGACAAGACGCCCCGTCCGGCCACGCCGTCTTTCACCACGCAGGGCCAGCGCCCGACCGCGGGGCGGCGCGTCGCTTGTTCTCCCGGGGCGGAGAGGAAACCTCGCGCCCGGCCCCCCTGTCCCTCGCGCCACAGGGTCGGCGCACCGTCGCGGCAGAAGCCGATCCGCCTCACCCGCCCGATTGACGCCGCCCGCCCTTTCAGGCAAGCCCCCCGCCATGCTCACGATCTCCGACATCACCTATTCCGTGGACGGCCGACCGCTGTTCGAAGGCGCCTCGGCGCGCATTCCGACCGGCCACAAGGTGGGCCTTGTCGGGCGCAATGGCGCGGGCAAGACCACGCTCTTCCGCCTCATCCGGCACGAGCTGGCGCTGGAGGGGGGCGAGATCAGCCTGCCCTCGCGCGCCAAGGTGGGGGGCGTCGCGCAAGAGGTGCCGTCGTCCGACACCTCGCTGCTGGACACGGTGCTGGCCGCCGATACAGAACGCGCGGCCCTGATGGCCGAGGCCGAGACCGCCACCGACCCCCATCGCATCGCCGATATCCAGCACCGGCTGGCCGACATCGACGCCTGGTCGGCCGAGGGCCGCGCCAGCGCGATCCTGCGGGGGCTGGGCTTCACGGCGGAAGAACAGTTGATGCCCTGTTCCGCCTTCTCGGGCGGCTGGCGGATGCGGGTCGCGCTGGCGGGGGTGCTTTTCGCGCAGCCCGACCTGCTGCTTCTGGACGAGCCCACGAACTACCTCGACCTCGAAGGGGCGCTCTGGCTGGAAAGCTACCTGCAGAAGTACCCCCACACCGTCCTCATCATCAGCCACGACCGCGAACTCTTGAACCGCTCGGTGCAGGCCATCCTGCATCTGGAAAACCGCAAGCTGACGCTCTGGGCCGGGGGCTATGACCAGTTCGCCAAGGCGCGCGCCGAACAGCGCGCCGTGCAGGCGGCCGAGGCGAAGAAGCAGGAAACCCGCCGCGCGCATCTGCAAAGTTTCGTCGACCGCTTCAAGGCCAAGGCCAGCAAGGCCAAGCAGGCCCAAAGCCGGGTGAAGATGCTGGAGAAGATGACCTCGATCACCCCGCCCGAGGAGGCGGCCAAGCACGTCTTCACCTTCCCCGCGCCGGAAGAACTGTCGCCCCCCATCGTCAACCTCGATGGCGCGGCGGTGGGCTACGGCGGCCCGCCGATCCTGCGGCGGCTGTCCCTGCGGATCGACCAGGACGACCGCATCGCGCTGCTCGGCCGCAACGGCGAGGGGAAGTCCACGCTGTCCAAGCTTCTGGCGGGCAAGCTTGACGCCTGCGAGGGCCGCGTGGTGCGATCCTCGAAGCTGCGCATCGGCTATTTCGCCCAGCACCAGGTGGATGAACTGGAGCTGGAGGAAACCCCGCTGCAACACCTTCAGCGCCTGCGCCCCGCCGAGGGCCAGCCCCGCCTGCGCGCCCGGCTGGCCGGGTTCGGGCTGGGCGCCGATCAGGCGGAAACCATCGTGCGGCGGCTGTCGGGCGGGCAGAAGGCGCGGCTGTCGCTGCTGCTGGCCACGATCGACGCGCCGCATCTGCTGATCCTGGACGAGCCGACCAACCACCTCGACATCGAAAGCCGCGAGGCGCTGGTCGAGGCGCTGACCGAATACAAGGGCGCGGTGATCCTCGTCAGCCACGACATGCACCTTCTGAGCCTTGTCGCCGACCGGCTGTGGCTGGTGAAGGGCGGCGCGGTGGCGCCCTACGAGGAGGATCTGGAAGCCTATCGCCAGATGCTGCTGTCGCCCGATGACGGCGGCAAGGAAAAGCCCAGGCCCGAAAAGAAGAAGGCCGGCCGCGACGAACTGCTGGCGATGAAGGCCGAGGTGAAGAAATGCGAGGAGCGGATCGCCAAGCTCACCGACATGCAGGACAAGCTGGCGAAGAAACTGGCCGACCCCGCCCTTTATGAACCCGAGCGCGCGGGCGACCGCGACGTGTGGCAGCGCAAGTATGCCGAGGTGATGGACGGGCTTGACCGGGCCGAGGCGCTGTGGATGACCGCGCTGGCCAAGCTGGAGGAGGCGGAGGCCTGACCAGCCTCGCCACCGCCACCGCCATCCCAGCCCGATTTCGCTGGCCCCGCACCCGTGGCCGCCGTTAACTCTGTCCTGCGCTGCCCGGAGGCTTCATGGACACCAGCACCCTCATCACCGCCTTCGTGACGCTCTTTGTCATCATCGAGCCCATCAGCATCGCGCCCCTCTTTGCCACCATGACCCGCGGCATGGCGCCCGCGCGGCGGCGGTCGATCGGGCTTCGGGCCTGCGTGGTGGCGGCGGGGATCCTGACCGCCTTCGGGCTGCTGGGCCAGCAGCTTCTGACCTTCGTGGGCATCTCGATCCCGGCCTTCCGCATCTCGGGCGGGCTTCTGCTGTTCCTGACCGCGCTTGACATGCTGTTCGAACGCCGCACCCCGCGGCGCGAGGGGCAGGTGGGCCAGGACGATCACGACCCGTCGGTCTTTCCGCTGGCCATGCCTCTGCTGGCCGGGCCCGGCGCGATGACCACCATGATCCTGCTGGTGGGCCAGGTGAAGGGCTGGCTTGCGGTGCTGGAGCTGCACCTTGCCATGGTCGCGGTGATCGGCTGCGCCTATGCGCTGTTTCAGGTGGCGGGGCCGCTGGACCGGCTGCTGGGCAAGACCGGCAATGCGGTCATCAACCGGCTTCTGGGGATGCTGCTGGCGGCGCTGTCGGTGCAATTCGTGATCGACGGCGTGAAGGCCAGCGGCCTGATCTTCGGCTGACCCCGTGACGCCGCCCCCGCGGCCCCCTACATGAACCGGGAACGGAGGCGCGGATGGACGAGAACCTGATCGGGCGGGGGCTTTACCTTGTGGTGCTGGGCGCCGCGGCGGCCGGGGCGCTGATGGTGCAGATGCGCGGCAAGCGCAGCGCGGCCTTGCAGAACCTGTCGATCTGGGCGCTGATCTTCGTGGGGATGATCGCGGGCTTCGGCCTGTGGTCCGACATCTCGAAAACCGTGATGCCGGTCGAGGCAAGCTACGGCCCCACGGGCAGCATCACCATCCCGCAAAGCGGCGACGGGCATTATCACGTCACGCTGAAGGTGGGCGATGTGCCGGTGCGCTTCATGATCGACACCGGCGCATCCGCCGTGGTGCTGACGCCCGCCGATGCAAAGCGCATCGGGATCGACGTGGTCCGCCTGCCCTTCACCGGCACCGCCACCACGGCGAACGGCCAGGTGGCGACGGCGCGGGTGATGCTGCGCGATGTCACGCTGGGCCCGGTGCGCGATGCCACCGTGCCCGCCGAGGTGAACAAGGTGGGCATGCAAAGCTCGCTTCTGGGGATGACCTACCTGCAACGGTTCCGCAAGATCGAGATTTCCGACGGCCAGATGATCCTGACGCGCTAGGCGGGCGGGCCTAGCGTTCGGCCTTCTTCTGCCAGCGGCCGTCTTCTTCCGACCAGTATTGCGCGGGGGTGGCTGCGGCGACCATCGCCTTCCACTGGGCCCGGGCGGTGGCAAGCGCCTCCTCGTCGTTGCCGTCGAACAGCACGCAAAGCCGTTCCAGCCCCCGCGCCTCGTCCGGGCTTACCGGCGCGCCGTCGATCGCCATCACGCAGGCCGGGCGGTTGGCGGCAGTGGCGGCGGTGGTCAGCAGCACCGGCTGGTCGGCATCATGCGGCCCCCCCGCCAGCCCGTGCGGCAGGAAGCCGTCATCGGCGCCAAGCCATAGCGCCTCGTCCAGCCAGGCCAGCCGCGCGGGGTCGGGCGCGCGCACCGCCACCCGCCAGCCCTGCCCGCGCGCGCGCTCGATCAGAAGCGCCAGCGCCTCTTCCACCGGCGAGCGGCTGAGCTGGTAGAAATACGCGGCCCCCATCTGTGTCCGGCCTTACCGTTCCTGGCTGTCGCGCACCAGCCGGTCCAGCGCGCGCACCCCCCAGCCGGTCGCGCCCTTGGGCGCCAGGTCGCTGTCGCCCTTCAGCAGGGTGACGCCCGCGATGTCCAGGTGGATCCAGGGCGTGTCCGGTTTCACGAAGCGTTGCAGGAACTGTGCCGCGGTGATCGCCCCGCCCTCGCGCCCGCCCACGTTCTTCATGTCGGCCAGCCGGGATTTCAGCAGCCGGTCATAGCCATCGCCCAGCGGCATCCGCCAGGCGCCCTCGCCCTCGGCCTCGGCAGCGGCCAGGAACGCCTTTGCCAGCGCGTCGTTGTTGGAGAAGACCCCGGCATTCTCGCTGCCAAGCGCCACCACGATGGCGCCCGTCAGGGTGGCCAGGTCGATCATGCCCGCGGGCTTGAACCGTTCCTGCGCGTACCAGAGCACATCGGCCAGCACCAACCGCCCCTCGGCGTCGGTGTTGATGACCTCGATCGTGTCGCCCTTCATCGACCGCACGATGTCACCCGGCCGCTGCGCGGTGCCCGAGGGCATGTTTTCCACCAGCCCCACCAGCCCCACCACATTGGCCTTCGCCCGGCGCAGGGCCAGCGTGCGCATGACCCCCGCCACCACCGCGGCGCCGCCCATGTCCATCGTCATCTCTTCCATGCCGCCCGCGGGCTTGATCGAGATGCCGCCCGTGTCGAAGCAGACGCCCTTGCCCACCAGCGCCAGCGGCGCGGCGTCGGGGGCGCCCCCCTTCCACTGCATCACCACGACCTTCGACGGGCTGGCCGATCCCTGCCCCACCCCCAGCAGCGCCCCCATGCCCAGGCGGCGCAGGTCGGCCTCTTCCAGGATCTCGACCTCGAGCCCCAGTTCGTGCATCGCGGCCAGGCGGGCGGCGAAATCGTCGGTGGTCAGGATGTTGGCGGGCTCGTTCACCAGGTCGCGGGCGAAGAACACGCCTTCGGCCAGCGCGGCCAGCGGGGCCGAGCCTGCGGCGGCGGCCTCGGGGGCGTTCACCGCCAGCACCACCTCGCCCTTGGGCGCCGCGGGGGCGCTGCGGCGGGCGGAAAAGTCATAGTCGCGCAGCACCAGGCCCAGGGCCAGATCGGCCACCCGCGGATGCGCCCCGGCCAGCACCATGACCCCGGCCGCCCCCCGCCCGCGCCCGATCGCCGCCCCGGCCCGGCGGGCCTCGGCCGCGGTCGGACGCGCGTCCAGCCGGACGACCTGCACCGCCTCGGCGGCCAGACCCGCGGGCCAGGCCAGATCCACCGCCTCGCCCGGCTTCATCTGCGCGAAGGCGGGGCTGGCCAGAAACCGCTTCAGCGCCCCGCGCATCGGCCGGTCAAGCCTGCGCGCCAGGGGCGAGATCGCCCCGCCCGCGCCGGCAAGAACCGCGATGCGGCCGGGGAAGGCCAGCGGGTCGACTGCATCGGCGGCACGAAACTGGATGGCGGCGGGCTGCGTCATGGGCGCTCCTCATGCGGCGGAAAGGGGGATTGGCAGAGCCTAGCCGCTGACCCCGGCCTTGACCAGATATGAGTTTTCCCCGCCGGGGATTTCCGTTACGGTCGCGCCCGTTGCTGCCTGGGGAGTTGTCCGACGTGCCGAGATTCGACAGATACATGCTGTCGCAACTCATGATGCTGTTCGGCTTCTTCTCGCTCGTGCTGGTCATGGTCTACTGGGTGAACCGCGCGGTGCTGCTGTTCAACCACCTGATCGGAGACGGCCAGCCGGTCGCGATCTTCCTGGAACTGACGCTGCTGTCGCTGCCCAATGTCATCAAGATCATGCTGCCGCTGTCGGCCTTTGCGGCGGCGGTCTATGTCACCAACCGGCTGTCGTCGGAAAGCGAGCTGGTGGTGATGCAGGCCGTGGGCCTGTCGCCCGCGCGGCTGGCGCGGCCGGTGGCGATGTTCGGGATGGTGGTGGCGGTGCTGATGGCGATCCTGGCCAACTACCTTGTGCCCGCCAGCCGCAACGCGCTGGATGAACGCGCGGCCGAGATGGCGCAGAACGTCACCGCCAAGTTCCTGACCGAAGGCAAGTTCATCCACCCCAGCGATGGGGTGACGCTGTTCATCCGCCAGATCACGCCGCTGGGCGAGATGCATGACATCCTGCTGTCGGACAGCCGCACCAGGGACAGCCGGGTGACCTATTCGGCCAGCAAGGCGCTGCTGGTGAAGGTGGATGGCGGGCAGAAGCTGGTGATGTTCGACGGGATGGCGCAGACGCTCACGCTGTCGACACGCAGGCTGGCGATCACCCGTTTCGCGGAGTTTGCCTATGACGTGGGCACGCTGATCGGCAGCCCCGGCGCGCGGCAGCGCGATGTGGCCGAACTGCCGACGCCGGTGCTGCTGCGCGCCGATCCCGCCGATGTGGCGGCGGCGGGAAGCACCCGCGCAGCCTTCCTCTACGAAGGCAACCAGCGGCTTGCCGGGCCGCTGACGGCCGTGGTCACAGCACTTCTGGGCTTTTCGGTGCTGATGCTGGGCGGCTTCAGCCGGTTCGGCAACTGGCGCCAGATCGGGGTCGGCGCCGTGCTTCTGATCCTGCTGCAACTGCTGGTGGACTGGTGCGCGGGCATGGGCGGGCAGGATGCGCGGTTCTGGCCGCTGGCCTATCTGCCCGCACTGGTGGGGGGCGCGCTGGCGCTGGCGATGCTCTGGGTCGCCGGGCGGCCGCGGACACTCTTGCGCGGCGCCGAGGCGGTGCCGTCATGACGCTCAGCCTGTACATCGTGCGCAAGTTCCTGGTGGGGTTCGTGCTGGTGCTGACGGGGTTCGGCGGCATCCTGATGCTGCTGGACCTGGTCGAGGAGATGCACCGCGGCAGCGCCACGATCACCTTCGCGCAGGCCGCGGGGCTGGCGGCGCTGAACACGCCCGACGGGCTATACCGCATCCTGCCGCTGATGACGATCATCGCGACGCTGATCCTGTTCCTGGGCCTGGCCCGCACCAGCGAACTGGTGGTGATCCGCGCCGCGGGGCGTTCGGCGCTGCGCTGCCTCGCGCCGCCCGCGATGACGGCGGGCGCCATCGGGATCGTCGGCGTGGCCGTGATGAACCCGATCGTCGCCGCCACGACGGATGCCTACCAGAGCCTGCAAAGCCACTATTCGCAGGGCGGCTCGGAAAACGTGATGTCGATCACCGGGCAGGCCATGTGGCTGCGCCAGGGCGGCGCCGAGGGCCAGACGGTGATCCGCGCCGACCAGAGCAGCGCCGATGGCACCGAATTGCGCAACGCCAGTTTCCTGAGCTTTGACGCGCAGGGCCAGCCGGTGACCCGGGTCGAGGCCGGGGCGGCCGAACTGGGCGATGGCCGCTGGACGCTGACCGACGCCAAGATCTGGCACTTCGACCAGGGCGGCATCCCCGAGGCCCAGGCGACGACCGCGGCGCATCTGACGCTGCCGTCGGATCTCACCCGCAGCCAGATCCGCGACAGCTTCGGCGCCCCGGCCGAAGTGCCGATCTGGCAACTGCCGGCCTTCATCGACCGGCTGCAGAAGGCGGGCTTCTCGGCCCGCGAACACCGCGTCTGGTTGCAGATGGAACTGGCGCTGCCGCTGATGCTGGTGGGCATGGTGCTGATCGGGGCGGGCTTCACCATGCGCCACACCCGCTTCGGCAAGACCGGGCTGATGGTGCTTTTCGCGCTGATCTCGGGGTTCGCGCTGTTCTTCCTGCGCAACTTCGCCCAGGCGCTGGGATCAAGCGGGCAGATCCCGGTGATGCTGGCCGCATGGGGGCCGCCGCTGGTCGCCGTGCTGTTGTCGCTGGGCCTGCTGCTGCACCTGGAGGATGGCTGATGCGCGTCCTTCCGGCCGTCGGCCGGTCCCTGGTGCAATCCCTGGCACGGCCGCTGGCCCTGACGCTGGCGCTGGCGCTGCCTGCCACGGGCCTGGCCGACAGCCTGGCCGCCCCCGCGGCACCGCCGACCTTTGCCACGCTGGTGGCCGACAGCGTCAGCAGCAGGCCCGATGGCGTGCTGGTGGCCGCGGGCCATGTGCAGGTGCTCTACAAGGGGGCGCGCCTGTCCGCCACCCGC
>JAJZVD010000105.1 GCA_021845805.1 Pseudomonadota bacterium
AGACGGTCTACGCCGACTGGCCGCGCATCGCCTACCGGGATTCGCTTCTGTGGTATGGCTCGGACAAGCCCGACCTGCGCAACCCGATCAAGATGCAGATCGTCAGCGAGCACTTCCGCGGCTCTGGCTTCGGCATCTTCGCCAAGATGCTGGAGCAGGAGGGAACCGAGATCCGCGCGATTCCGGCCCCCACCGGCGGCAGCCGCGCCTTCTGCGACCGCATGAATGCCTTTGCGCAGGCGCAGGGCCTGCCGGGGATGGGGTATATCTTCTGGCGGAAACGTGAAGAAAAGCTGGCCAGTAGCCAAGCACTCGAACAGGTGCGGACGCTCGAAGCGCTAATTGATTCGTTGTTGCCGAATGAAGATGCCCAACCCTACGAGAAGGCCACCCGTGAATTGATCTCTGCGTATTCAGCGCTCAGCAAGATCGCACAGGAGAAGGCCGTTGTTGACGCAGAAGCCGTGGAGCGAATGACTAACGCTCTCGAGCGGGGAAATGTCCGTCGGGCAGAACTTCTTTACAACGCATATTTCGGTCCTTTGGAGGGCGCCGGCCCCCTGGCCAAGAACATCGGCCCCGAGCGGACCGAGGCGATCCGCCAGCAGCTTGGGCTCAAGGCGGGCGACGCGGCCTTCTTCCTGGGCGGCAAGCCCGAGACTTTCGAGGCGATCGCGGGCAAGGCCCGCAACGAGATCGGCCGCGAACTGGGCCTGACCGAACAGGACTGCTTCCGGTTTGCCTGGATCGTCGATTTCCCGATGTACGAGAAGACCGACGAGGGCAAGATCGACTTCAGCCACAACCCCTTCTCGATGCCGCAGGGGGGCCTGGCGGCGCTGCAGGGCGACCCGCTGAAGGTCTACGCCTATCAGTACGACCTGGCCTGCAACGGCTATGAGCTGATCTCGGGCGGGATCCGCAACCACAAGCCGGAAATCATGTTCAAGGCCTTCGAGATCGCGGGCTACCCTGCCGACGAGGTGGAAAAGCGGTTTGGCGGCATGGTGAAGGCCTTCCGCTACGGCGCCCCCCCGCACGGCGGCTGCGCGATGGGGATCGACCGGGCGGTGATGCTGCTGGCGGATGAACAGAATATCCGCGAGGTCATCATGTTCCCGATGAACCAGCGCGCCGAGGACCTGCTGATGGGCGCGCCGAGCGAGCCCACCAACACCCAGTTGCGCGAACTGGGGCTGCGGGTCGTCCCGAAGGAGTGATCCGGGGCGGTCGGCCCATCCTGCGATCCCGGCCCCCGAGGGGCCGGGCGCCATCTGTCGCCCGGCGTGGCGAGGCTTGCGGGCGGCAGCGACCTGTCGCCGGTTGCGGCGCCAGCGTCCCGGCGCAGGCCGCGCGGACATCGGACCGATTGTTCCGCCCGCGGCAATGCGCGATGATGCCTATCGGGATTGGTCGCCGCACCGGCGTCAAGGCAGGCACAAGGCAGCGTCAGCATCATGGCAGAGGAACGGAAGTTCGGCGCCCCGGTAAAGGACTGGACGCCGCCGCGCGCCCCCGATTCGCCGCTGCTCGAGGGGCGCTATGCCCGGCTGGAACGGCTGGATGCCGACCTGCACGCGGGCGAATTGCACAGCGCCAATTCCGCCTCGGATGCGATCTGGGATTATCTGCCCTACGGCCCGTTCAGCTCGGCCGCCGCCTATCACCGCTGGGCGCGCGACATGGCGGCGCTGGAGGATCCGTATTTCTACGCGATCCGCGATCTGGAACGCGGGCATTGGTGCGGGGTGGCCAGCTATCTGCGCATCACCCCCGCCGCGGGCACGATCGAGGTGGGCCACATCAACTTCGCCCCGGCCCTGCAACACACCCGCGCCGCGACCGAGGCGATGTATCTGATGATGGCCTGGGCCTTCGGGGCGGGATACCGGCGCTACGAATGGAAATGCGACGCGCTGAACCTGCCCTCGCGCCGCGCGGCGCAGCGGCTGGGGTTCAGCTATGAAGGCATCTTCCGGCAGGCGACGGTGGTGAAGGGGCGCAACCGGGACACCGCATGGTTCGCCGCCATCGACACGGAATGGCCGGCGCTGAAGGTGGCCTACGAGGTCTGGCTTGCGCCCGGCAACTTCGATGCCGACGGGCGGCAGATCGAGCGGCTGTCGGACCTGACGCGGCTGGTGCGGGCGGCCGACGATCCGGCGCTGCGCCCGGCCTAGCCGGGGGCACGCTCAAAGCGGCAGGGTATCGGCGTCCAGCCGGGCGCGCACCAGCCGGGCAAGGCGCCCCACGGGTTCGGGCCCGGTCTCGCGCAGACCCGCGGCGGCGGCGGCAAGCTGGTCATCGCGCGCGCTGCGGGCAATGCCGCCCAGGAACCCGCGCAGATAGTCGCGCGGCAGCGCCTCGGTCGGGCCGGCCAGAAGGCCCGCGGCCTGCGTCAGGTCATCGCGCAGCGCCAGCGGATCGGGGGTGAGCACCGCGTCGGGCGGCGGCATGCTGCGGGCGAGGGCGCCCGCCCCCCGTCCCGACAGGTGTTGCAGGATCGCGCGCTGGAACCGGGCAAGGTCCATCACCGGCTTTTCCACGAACCCGTCGGCCCCCGCGGCCAGCGCGGCGGGCCCCAGCGTGGGATCGCCGCTGATCGCCAGGATCGCGGTGGGGCGCTGCATCCGGGGCGCAAGTTCGGCGATCAGCGCCTCGCCCGGGCCGTCGGGCAGGCCAAGGTCGACCAGCAGCACGTCGGGGCAGTAGACCCGCAGGTGGCGGCGGGCGGCGGCCAGGCAATCGGCCCGCCGCAGCCGGGCGCCCGAATGCTGGCACAGAAGCCGCATCACCTCGCAGGCATAGCGGCTGTCTTCCACCACAAGGAGGGTCAGCCCCGCCAGGGGCCGGTCGGGTGCGGGCATGTGCTGGGGCAGGAGTGTCTGGGGGGCGGGCATGTCGGTGTCCTTGCTGGGGGGCGCGAGTCGCATTGAAGCGCGGCGAAGGTGAATCTGTGGTAAACCCAAGACAGGAAGCCCCCAGGAAGCCCCCAGAAAGCCCCCAGGAAGCCCCCGCGATGCGCCGCCCTGATTGCGCCCGCAAGGGCCTGCGACCGCCACGCCCCTTGCACGGGCCGGGCGCGCCCCGCATAACCGGAGGCGAACGAAGGAGCCGCCGATGATCGGACGCCTGAACCATGTGGCCATTGCCGTGCCCGATCTCGCGGCGGCGGTGTCCAGCTATCGCGACACGCTGGGCGCCAGCGTCCGCCCGCCGCAGGACGAACCCGACCACGGGGTGACGGTGGTCTTCATCGACCTGCCCAACACCAAGATCGAACTGCTGCATCCGCTGGGCGAAAACTCTCCGATCCGGGGGTTTCTGGAAAGGAACCCCGCCGGGGGCATCCACCATCTCTGCTACGAGGTGGACGATATCCTGTCGGCGCGCGACCGGCTGACGGCCGCGGGGGCGCGCGTGCTGGGCACGGGCGAGCCGAAGATCGGCGCGCATGGCAAGCCCGTGCTGTTCCTGCACCCGAAGGATTTCAACGGCTGCCTTGTCGAACTGGAGCAGGTCTGACCATGACCATCGCCAACGGTCTCCTGCTGTTCGTCGTCATCTGGTTCCTGGTGTTCATGGTCGCGCTGGCCATGCCGTTCCGCACCCAGGGCGAGGCGGGCGAGGTGGTGCCGGGCACCCCGGCCTCGGCCCCCGACCGGGTGAACCTGTGGCGGCGGGCGCGGTTCACCACGGTGGTGGCGGCGGTGCTTTTCGCCTGTGTCTGGGCGGTGCTGGCGCTGGATCTCATCCACGCGCCGACGCTGTCGGATGTGCCGATCGGCCCGCCAGGCGGCTGACCATGTGGGTGAAGGCCGCCGCCGCCAGCACGGGGGCGGCCAGGTTCACGACCGGCACCGTCATGACGACGGCCAGCATCAGCCCCAGCCCGAAGATCTGCCCGCGGTTGGCGCGGATCAGCCCGCGCGCGGCGGCGGGGGGCAGGCGGCGCAGCGCCGCGCCCTCGGCATATTCGCGCCCGATCAGCGCGCCGTTCACCGCCCAGAAGACCAGCGGCGCGAAGGGCCCCGACAGCAGGTAGACCACCAGCGCGATCAGGTTCACCCCCAGGCTCAGAAGCGCGAGCCGCAGCCCGGCGCCCAGCATCTCGGCCCAGCCCTGGGGCCGGGCAGGGGCCAGGCCGGGGTAGTGGCGCGCCTCGACCGCGGCGGCGACCTCGTCCAGAAAGAGGCTGGTGAAGGCCGCCGCGACGGGCACCATCAGGAAGCCCGACAGCACCAGCATGGCCAGCGCGGCAGCCCCGCCCGCCAGCCAGTGCACCCCGCCGACCGGGCCGATCCAGGGCAGCGCCACCTGCGCGGGCGTCAGCAGGTCAGCCCCCCGCACCGCGAGCCAGACAAGCGCGGCCAGAAGCCCCAGCGTCAGCCCGATGCCGCGCCAGAGCACCGACTGGAAGCGGCGGTCGCCGAACTGCCCCAGCGCGCGGCCCAGGTCGGTCAGGATCATGCCGCGTCCCAGCGGACGCGGGTGGCAAGATCGGGGCGCGGGCGTTCGGGCGGCGCCCCGTCGGCGCTGCCGACATGGACGAAGCCCACCAGGCTTTCGCCCTCGGTCAGGGCCAGCCCTTCCGCCAGAAAGGGGCGGTCATAGGCGGGCCAGCCGGTCAGCCAGGCCGCCCCCCAGCCCGCGGCCAGCGCGGCATTGGTCAGCGACAGCGCGACACAGGCGGCGGAATGCACCTGCTCGACCAGCGGCACCTTGTCGGAGACCACGGGGGCCGAGACGACGGCGACGGCCAGCGGGCTTTCGGCGAATTGCGAGATGCCCTTGGCGGCGCGGTCCGGGGCAAGCCCCAGCGCCGCCGCGCGGCTGGCGGCCAGGGCCGCCAGCCGGTCGAGCGCCCGCCGTTCCAGCACCACCAGCCGCCAGGGTTCCAGCTTGCCATGGTCGGGCACCCGCAGCGCGGCGGTCAGAAGGGGCGCCAGCGCCGCCCGATCGGGCGCGGGGGCGGCCAGCGTGCGGGCCGGGTGCGAGCGGCGGGTCATCAGGAAATCGAGCGCGGCGGGGTTCGGGGCGGGCATGGGCTGTCCTTTGCGGGATGTCGGGCAGGAGATCGGGCTTTGGCTGCGACCGGTCAAGGGGGCGCGGGCGGAAAGGGCGGGGGGCTGTCTGCCCCCCGCACCCCCCGAGGATATTTGCGGACAGAAAATGAGGG